>CAZGLC010000116.1:0-14895 GCA_964526235.1 uncultured Bifidobacteriaceae bacterium | reverse complement strand
TGGGTCGATGAGCTCGCGGCTATTCCAGAACGTCCGCGAAAAGCGCGGGTTGGCCTATGCGGTGTTCAGCGGCCTGAGCGCCTATCGCGACGCCGGATCGGTGACCATTTACGCCGGCTGCGCCAACGATGCCGTCGGCGAATTGATCGACGTGGTCATCGCCGAGCTGCGGCGGCTGAAAGAGGAGCCGCTGCCGGATACGGAGCTGCGCCGCGCAAAGGATCATCTCAAGGGCAGCCTGATGCTGAACCTCGAGAGCACGTCGAGCCGGATGTCGCACCTGGCGCGGCAGGAGATCTACTTCGACAGGCAGTTCGGGCTCGACGAGACGCTCGACGGCGTCGAGCGCGTGACCATAAGCGACGTGCAGCGGGTGGCGCAGGATCTGTTCACGGACGGCTCGCTCGCCGCCACCGTGCTCGGCGCGGTGAACGGCCTGCAGCTGCCGCGCGAAAGGCTATCACTGGGATAGATTTGCGTAGATGATTCCGCGGTATACCGGCGCCGAGATGGGTCGCCTCTGGAGCGACCAGCGGAAGTACGAGACCTGGCTGCAGGTCGAGATTGCCGCGGTCGATGCGATGGCCCGCGCCGGCATCGTGCCGCCCCAGGCCGCGCGCGACATCCGCGAGCGGGCGCGGCTCGACATCGCGCGCATCGAGGAAATCGAGCAGGTCACCCAGCACGACGTCATCGCGTTCACCACCGCCGTCGCCGAGCACGTCGGGCCGTCGGCGCGCTGGCTGCACTTCGGGCTCACCTCTTCCGACGTCATCGACACGGCGCAGGCGCTGCAGATGCGCGAGGCGTGCGACCTGATCCTGCAGGGCCTCGCCGGCCTGATGCAGGCCGTCCGGGCGCGCGCCGAGGAGCACCGGACGACGGTGATGATCGGCCGCACGCACGGGGTGCACGCCGAGCCGATGACGTTCGGGCTGAAGCTGGCGCTCTGGTACGCGGAGCTCGCCCGCGACGTCGAGCGCGTGCGCCGCGCCCGTGCGACCGTGGCGGTCGGCAAGCTCTCCGGCGCCGTCGGTACGTTCGCGCATCTGCCGCCGGCGATCGAAGCCGACGTCTGCCGTGCGCTGGCGCTCGAGCCCGCACCGGTGGCGTCGCAGGTGATCCAGCGGGATCGGCACGCCGAGCTGCTGTCGGCGCTCGCGATCACCGCGTCGACGCTCGAGAAAGGCGCGCTCGAGATTCGAGGGCTGCAGAAGACGGAAATCGGCGAGGTCGAGGAGCCGTTTGCGCAGGGCCAGAAAGGGTCCTCGGCGATGCCTCACAAGCGCAACCCGGTGGGCTGCGAGCAGATCGTGGGGCTCGCGCGCCTCGTGCGCGCGAACGCCGGCGCGGCGTTCGAGAACAACGCGCTCTGGCACGAGCGCGACATCTCGCACTCCTCGGTCGAGCGCGTGATTCTGCCCGACAGCTTCATCGCGCTCGATCACATGATCCGGCGGTTCGCGCGCATCGTGCGCGGGATGGTCGTCTATCCCGACCGGATGCGCGACAACCTGGAGCGGTCGCGCGGCGTGGTGTTCTCGGGCACGGTGCTGCTCGAGCTGGCGCGCCGCGGCGTCTCGCGCGAGCAGGCATATGAGTGGGTGCAGCACAACGCCATGCGATCGTTCGACGAGCGACGCGATTTCAAGGCGTTGCTGCTCGACGATCCCGCGGTCGCGGCGGTGCTGACTCCGGCCGAGATCGAGCGCGCCTTCGATCTCGGCGAGCAGCTCCGTCACGTCGACCATATCTTCGACCGCGTGTTTCAGGAGGTGGCCGTCTGATGCGTGCGCGCGTGTTCGTGACGTTGAAACCGTCAGTGTTCGATCCGCAGGGAACGACCGTCGCCGACGCGCTCCATACGCTGGGGTACGCGGCGGTCAGGGACGTCCGCCAGGGCAAGTACTTCGAGCTGGACATCGACGCGCGGACGCCAGACGAGGCGCGCCGCATCGCGGCCGAAGCCGCTGACAAGCTGCTGGCGAATCCGGTGATCGAGAGTTATCGAATCGAGATCGATACCACCACGGCGGAGGCGGTGCGATGAAATTTGCCGTCGTCGTCTTTCCCGGATCGAACTGCGATCACGATGCGTATCACGCAGCCAGGCACGTGCTCGGTCAGGAGGCCGTGTTCGTCTGGCACAAAGAGACCAGCCTCGCCGGCGCAGACGTCGTCGTGCTGCCCGGCGGCTTCGCGCATGGCGACTACCTGCGCACCGGAGCCATCGCGCGCTTCTCGCCGATCATGCAGGAGGTCAGGCGGTTCGCCGAGGCGGGCGGCCCGGTCCTGGGTGTCTGCAACGGCTTCCAGGTGCTCCTCGAGGCCGGGCTGCTGCCCGGCGCGATGCTGCGCAACCGCAGCGTGAAATTCGTCTGTCAGGATGTCTTCCTGCGGGTCGAACAGACGGACACGCCGTTTACGTCGGCGTGCCGGCTGGGGCAAGTGCTCCAGATGCCGATCGCGCACGGCGAGGGGAACTACTACGCTGAGCCGGAGGAGGTGGCCCGGCTCGAGCAGAACCGTCAGGTGATTTTTCGCTACACCACGGCGGCTGGCGTCGAGACGCCGGAGGCGAATCCGAACGGATCGGTCCACAACATCGCGGGTCTCTGCAGCGAGGGGCGGAATGTTGTCGGGCTCATGCCGCATCCGGAGCGCGCGTGCGAGCTCCCGCTCGGCAGCGCCGACGGCCTGGCGATTCTCGAGTCCGCCGTGAAATCGGTGGCGCAGGGCGCGATCGCGGCGGCGCGATGAAAACGATTTCCGACGACCTCATTCAGCAGCACGGCCTCACGCGCGACGAATACGAGCACATCCTCGAGATGCTCGGCCGGGAGCCGACAATCACCGAGCTCGGCATCTTCTCGGTGATGTGGTCGGAGCACTGCAGCTACAAGAGCTCGCGCGTGCACCTGAAGACACTGCCGACGACCGGGCGCCGCGTCCTGCAGGGTCCCGGCGAGAACGCGGGCGCCGTCGACATCGGCGACGGCCTCGCCGCCGTCTTCAAGATCGAATCGCACAACCATCCCTCGTTCATCGAGCCGTATCAGGGCGCCGCGACCGGCGTCGGCGGCATCATCCGCGACATCTTCACGATGGGCGCGCGGCCGATCGCGCTCCTCAACTCGCTGCGCTTCGGGCCGCTCGACGATCCGCTCGTGCGCCGCACGTTCGCGGGCGTCGTCGCCGGCATCGCCGGCTACGGCAACAGCATCGGTATTCCGACCGTCGGCGGCGAGATCGCCTTCGACGAGAGCTACACGGGCAACCCGCTCGTCAATGTCTTCTGTCTCGGGATCGCGAAGGCCGACGAGATCGTCAAGGGGGTCGCCTCCGGCGTCGGCAACGCCGTCTACTACGTGGGCGCCAAGACGGGGCGCGACGGCATCCATGGCGCGACGATGGCGTCGGCGGAGTTCGACGAGAAGTCGGCGGAGAAGCGGCCTGCCGTGCAGGTGGGCGATCCGTTCATGGAGAAGCTGCTGCTCGAGGCGTGCCTCGAGGTGATGCGGAGCGGCGCGCTCATCGGCATTCAGGACATGGGCGCCGCGGGGCTGACGTGCTCCACCTGCGAGATGGGATCGCGCGGCGGGGCGGGCATCACGATCGACGTGTCGCTCGTGCCGCAGCGCGAGACCGGCATGACGCCCTACGAGATCATGCTCTCGGAGTCACAGGAGCGGATGCTGCTCGTCGTCAAGCGCGGACGCGAGGCGGAGGTCGAGCGGATCTTCGAGAAGTGGGACCTGCACGCCGTGCGGATCGGCGAGGTGACGGCCGATGGCCGCCTCTGCGTGAAGCATCACAGCGAGGTCGTGGCCGACATTCCCAACCGCGCGCTCACCGACGAGGCGCCGGTCTATCGCCGTCCGATGGCGGAGCCGGCGTCTGTGGCGGAGGCGCAGCGGCTGTCGCTCGCCACGCTCGGCACACCGCCGCAGGTCCGTGACGTGTTCCGCCGGCTGCTCGCCTCGCCCGCCGTCGCCAGCAAGCAGTGGGTGTACCGGCAATACGACCACATGGTGCGCACGAACACGCTCGTCGTCCCCGGCATGGGCGCCGGCGTCGTGCGGGTCAAAGGAACGGCGCGCGCCCTGGCCATGTCGGTCGACGGCAACGGGCGGTTCGTCTATCTCGATCCCTTCGTTGGCGCGCAGCTCGCCGTCGCCGAGGCGGCGCGAAACGTCGCCTGCACCGGCGCGCAGCCGATCGGCGCGACCAATTGCCTCAACTTCGGCAATCCCGAGCGGCCCGAGATCATGTGGCAGTTCGCGCGCGCGGTGGAGGGCATGGGCGCCGCCTGCCGCGCGCTCGACGTCCCGATCACGGGCGGGAACGTCAGCCTCTACAACGAGACCGACGGCCGCGCCGTGCTGCCGACGCCGACAATGGGGGTCGTCGGCCTCATCGAGGATGCGTCGACGGTGGTCCGCCGCGCGTTCCGCGGCGATGGCGACGCCATCGTGCTGCTGGGCACCGGCCGCGACGAGCTCGGGGGCAGCGAGTACCTGAAGGTGGTGCACGGCCTCGTGCGCGGCACGCCCCCCGCCCTCGATCTCGTCCAGGAGGCGGCGCTGCAGCGGCTGCTGGTCGAGGGCGCCTCCGCGGGGCTGATCCGCTCGGCGCATGACTGCGCGGAAGGCGGCCTGGCCGTGACCGTCGCCGAATGCTGCTTCAACAGCGGGCTCGGCGCCTCGGTTGATGTGCCGGCGGTGGCCGCATCCGCGCCGGAATTCGGCGCCATCACGACGCTGTTCGGCGAGTCGGCGTCGCGCGTCGTCGTGTCGGTGGATGCCGGTCGTGCGGCTGAGCTGGGAGCGATGGCGGGTGCCGCGGGCGTACCGGCGGCCGTCATCGGGCGCGTTGGCGGCGAACGCATCCGAGTCGCGATTGCGGGCGACCTCGTCATCGACGAGCCGTTGGCGGAGGCGGAAGATCTCTGGGCGAACGCGATCGGCCGCTGGTTCGATCGGCCGCGCGCGGTGGCGTAAAGGTCGTACACTATATGTCTACCCATGCTGGATAAGTTCCGCGAGGAATGTGGTGTCTTCGGGATCTTCGGCCACACCGAGGCGGCGAACCTCACCTACCTCGGGCTGTACGCCCTGCAGCATCGCGGACAGGAGAGCGCGGGCATTGCCGCGGCCGACGGGACGGTCGTCCGTCACCACAAGGCGATGGGCTACGTCAACGAGGCGTTCGACGCGGGGGCGCTCGCCACGCTGCCGGGACACCTGGCCATCGGGCACGTCCGGTATTCGACCGCCGGCGAGAGCGGGCTCGCCAACGCCCAGCCGATCGTCGTCGACAGCGTGCGCGGCCAGTTCGCCATCTGCCACAACGGCAACCTGGTGAACGCGGGCGATCTGCGCGACGCGCTCGTCCGCGAGGGGGCCATCTTCCAGACGAGCAGCGACACTGAAGTCGTCGTGCATCTGTTCGCGCGCTCGAAGGAAGAGGGGAGCGAGAAGGCGATCATCGACGCGCTCTCGCAGGTCCGGGGCGCGTTCTCGTTCGTGATGATGGCGCGCGACCGCATCTTCGGCGTCCGCGATCCGCACGGCTTCCGGCCGCTCGTCATAGGGCGCATCGGCGAGGGGTGGGTGCTGGCCTCCGAGACATGCGCGCTCGACCTCATCGGCGCCACGTACGTGCGCGACGTGGAGGCGGGCGAGCTGGTGGTCGTCAGTGCCTCGGGCCTCACGTCGATGAAGCCGTTCCTCCCTGCCCCGCCGGCACAGTGCATCTTCGAGCACGTGTACTTTGCGCGCCCCGACAGCTACGTGTTTGGCGAGAGCGTCAACGAGGTCCGCACCGATCTGGGCCGCCGTCTGGCGCGCGAGCGTCCGGCCGAGGCCGACGTGGTCGTGCCGATTCCTGATTCCGGCGTCTGTGCCGCGGTGGGTTTTGCCGAAGCGTCGGGCATTCCGATGCGCTTCGGCCTGATCCGGAATCATTACGTCGGGCGGACGTTCATCGAGCCGCGGCAGTCGATCCGTCACTTCGGCGTGCGGGTGAAGCTGAATCCGGTACGCAGCATCATCGACGGACGGCGCGTCGTCCTCGTGGACGACTCCATCGTCCGCGGCACGACGAGCCGGAAGATCGTGCGGATGGTGCGGGGCGCCGGCGCGCGCGAAGTGCACATGCGGATCAGCTGCCCGCCCACGATTTCGCCCTGCTTCTACGGTGTCGACACGCCGCGGCGGTCGGAGCTGATCGCCGCCACTCATACGCTCGAGGAGATCCGCAAGTACCTCGAGGCCGACAGCATCGGCTACCTGAGCCTCGAGGGGCTGACCGGCGCCGTCAAGGGCGGGGCGTCGAAATACTGCACCTCGTGCTACACGGGCACCTACCCGGTGGCGTTTCCGGGCGATGAGGAGGCGTACCTGCAGCTCGCGCTCAAGCTCAGCCCGGAGTCGCCGCCGGCCGATCAGCCAGAGCCGGCGGTCCGCTTCCTGGAGAAGGATCCGGTCATCAGCTGACGTCCGTGGCGCCAGGTCTCCTGCTCGGGATCATGGTGGTGCTCGTGCCGAGCGCCGACGTTCAGCGTCACATCGACAGCCTGTCGGCGTTCGACTACGCCACGCGGGTGACGGCCGCACGGCTGCTGCGCCGCGCGCAGGCCGCCGAGGTCGTGCCGGCGCTCGCCGCCGCGGTGCGGAGCCACACCGATCAGTTCGTCCGCTACCGCGCGCTGGTGCTGCTGACCTCGTTCAACGCGCGTGAAACTCCCGACGTGATGCGAGGCCTGCTGACCGACCGAAACGATCGCGTGCGCGAAGTCGTCTACCGGTGGTACGAGCGCCATCCCGACCCGGCGCTTCGGACGACGCTCGTCGCGGCACTCGAGACCGAGCAGGCGGAATTCGTTCGTCCGGCGCTCGTGCGCGCGATTGCGGCGCTTCCGCCCGACGAGCTCGTCCGGCGCACGCTCGTGGCGGAGGTCGGACGCGGCTTCGACTTCTCCCGCAGCGCGGTGATCGAGGCGCTCGGCGAGCGCCGGGCGACCTATGCTGCCGACGCGATCGCCTCGGTCGCGGCGCTCGATGGTCCGCTGCGGGACGACGCCGTGGTGGCGCTCGCGCGTCTCGGCGACGATCGGGGAAGGAAAGCAGTGGCGTCGGCCGAGAAGCTGTCGCCGGGCGTCGATGCCGCAAGCCGGGCGGCGCAGTGTTTGCTCGGGAGCGATTGCGCGTCGCAGATCGAGTGGCTGACCGGCGCTGCGAGGAGCGCCGCGGCACAGCCCGATGCGATTCGCGCCGCCGCGGGCGCGCTCGCGGCCGTCGCGCTGGAGCATCCGGCGGCGCGCGCGGCGCTGCTGCAGCTTGGGGGAGCGCCGGCAGGACGTGTCCGCGACGAAGCCGCGGTGGCGCTCTCGTCAGGGGCGCTGCGGCGGCCGGACGACACGCTTGTCTGGTTCGCCAGGCTCGGCGAGGATGAGCGGACGCTCGCGATCGAGCTGCTGCGCGAAGGGTTCGAGGCGCTCGAGGAAGATTTCGCCGAGGAGCAGTTCTTTGCAGCCGCGCGGGCGCGTTACTGGAAGGCGGACGAGGGATCGGCCGCGCGCGGGGTGGCGGCGACGCTCATCGACAGACTGGGATTCTGACGTGGACTACAAGAGCGCTGGGGTCGACATCGATGCCGGAAACGAGACGGTACGGCGCATCCGGGCGCTCGCGCGGTCGACGTTCACGTCGGGAGTGCTGTCGGAGATCGGCTCGTTCGGCGGCCTGTTCCAGCTCGACACCGGCCGGTTCCGCGAACCGATTCTTGTGGCGAGCGCCGACGGCGTCGGTACGAAGCTGAAGGTCGCATTTCTGGCGGGGCGCCATGACACCGTCGGCCTCGACCTCGTCAACCACTGTGTCAACGACATCCTGGTGCAGGGCGCCGAGCCGCTGTTTTTCCTCGACTATCTCGCGACCGGGCGTCTGTCGCCGGAGGTGACCGAGCGTGTCGTGGGAGGGATTGCGAGCGCGTGCCGCGACAACGGCTGCGCGCTTCTCGGCGGGGAGACGGCGGAAATGCCCGGCTTCTACGCCGACGGCGAATACGACCTGGCGGGGTTCATCGTCGGCGTGGTGGATCGCGAACGCCTCATCGGTGGACGTACCATCGTCGTTGGCGACGTGCTCGTCGGGGTGCCGTCGTCCGGGCTCCACACCAACGGCTTTTCGCTCGCGCGGCGCATCGTGTTCGAACGGCTCGGATTGACGGTCGACACGCATGTGGCCGAACTCGGGCGCACCATCGGCGAGGAGCTGCTCGAGCCGCACCGTTCGTATCTGCCGCTCGTGAAGCCGCTGCTCGACGGCGGGCGCATCAAGGGGATGGCGCACATCACCGGCGGCGGTATTACCGACAATCTTCCGCGCGTGCTCCCGCACGGTACCGCGGCCGTCGTCGATCTCGCTGCGTGGGAGATCCCGCCGATGTTCAGGTGGCTGCAGCGGAACGGGCAGGTGCCGATCGAGGACATGCTGCGGACGTTCAACATGGGCCTCGGCCTCATCATCGTTACGGCGCGCGACAAGGCGGAGCCGCTGATGGAAGAGTTGGCGGCGCGCGGCGGCCGCGACGCGCGCGTCATCGGCGAGATCGTGGCCGGTGAGCCGCCGTCGGTGAGCTACGTCAATCTGTCGTGAACCGCCGTCTCAGCGTCCTCATCTCGGGCCGCGGCAGTAATCTCCAGGCGCTCATCGACGCGATCCACGACCGGCGGCTCGAGGCGACCATCGCCGTCGTCATCTCCAACCGTGAGGATGCGCCGGGCCTCGACCGCGCGCGGGCGGCCGGGATCGAGGCGCTCACCATCAGTCACCGTGGATGGCCATCGCGCGACGACCACGATCGCGCAATCGTGACGGAACTGCGCGCGCGTGACGTCGGCCTCGTATGCCTGGCCGGATACATGCGCCTTGTTGGGATGCCGCTGCTCGAGGGGTTTCCGCACGCGATTCTGAACATTCACCCGTCGCTGCTCCCGGCGTTCCCCGGTGTCGACGCGCAACGGCAGGCGATTGAGCACGGCGTGCGCATCAGCGGGGTGACGGTGCACTTCGTCACGTCGGAGCTGGATAACGGCCCGATCGTATTGCAGCGCGCCGTACCCGTGCTCGATGGCGATACGGCTGAAGTGCTCGCCGCGCGCATGCTCCATGAAGAGCACCGTGTGTATCCCGAGGCCGTCCGCCAGGTGCTCGGCGGCGGCTGGAGAATCGAAGGCCGCCGCTTCGTTTCGAAGACCTGATCTCTACTGAGGGTGCCGCGTACCGGCACTTCCGAACCTGGGTTTCCTCAGACCGACCGCGCCACGCGCGGCACCGTTCGGCGTCAACGTCAACCCATCAACTGAAACAGGAAGTGTTCGTGCACGTACTCGGCATTCGAGATCGATCAGAACTTGGCAATCGAGGGGCTGGCGTCGCCGAACTGGGGCCGCACGATTAGAGTGCATCGACGCGGGAGCGCGTATCACGGCATTTACGTCGGCGCCGGTCCGTACCTGGCGGTGACGACCGCGCTCGATGTCGACGGGCAGCCGCGCGATGTCCTCGCGGGCAGCCTCGGCAATGTGCCGAACGCCACCATACGCCCCGCTAGGAGTCTTGAACGGGTGAATTCTGAGTACGTGAGTCAAGTGTTTCACGCAACGAGGCGGACCTCCTGCAGGAAATTCGCAAGCGCGGGATTGAGCCGCTCAAGAGCCTTGGGACCGGGTCCGGTGCCGACGATGGGGAGCGAGGCCGCGGGACGCACGCCGCGCGCATAGATCCGGACGTGGAGCATCGCGATGCGGGCACCGAGGGTCGTGATGCGGTAACGATGGCTCCGCGGGACGCGTTCGATCAAACCGTGTAAGCGGAGCCGACGCAGGTCGTAGGTGGCCTGGCTCGCGGTGTACTGATCGGGCGGACGGCCGAGTAACTGGGCGATCGGGGCGCGGACATCACGCTGGCGAAACCCGGTCGGACTGAGGGCAAATAGACAGAGCGTTTGCATCAGCGCGAGGACGCGTCGGTCGCCGAAGCGCAGGCCGGCCGCGCGTTGGTGGTCGACGATGATCGGCTGGGTGACCGTGTCGAGGTCGTCGTCGCCGATGAGGCAGTCGTGGCTCAAATGTTCGACGCGCAAGAGGCGCCGGTTGGCCGCAAAGCCGATCTCCCGCAACGCGGGCAGATTGTGGAGCGCACGACCGATCTGGAAGTCATACGTGTCGTTACTCGTGGTTTCGGTGCGGAGGGCTTGTCCTTCTTTGTGGTACTGCTTGACCTTGGACTTCTTGTACTGGACATGGAGCGACGGCACGACGCCTTCCGTGAGCACCCGCGTCCGGAACTGGCCGGGCGTCCGTCGGGTGATCCGTCGATTGAAAATCAGCTGCATCTGATCGGGCCGGCCGACGTCGAGATTCTCGCGAATGACCTCTTCGAAGAAACAGCGGCCGGTGCGCGGCCGATCCAGGACCTGGGTCAACGCGAACTCCGCTTGCAGGACGGAGAGCTGATACCGATACCCGGCGGTGCGGTGGGCCGCGGCGAACGGATGGGGGAGGCGTCGGAGCCATTTGCGCACGAGGGCGTCGATCTTCGCGGCGTCGAGCGTGTCGGCGATCCGCTGCACGCGAGTGGCCGCGTCCGTGGACCGGATGCCGTTGTCCAACGGCTCGAACGGGATCCCCCGCTGCGTCAGCTGGCGCTTCAGCCACTCGTGGCCATTGAGACAGACCTTCGCCGTGTACGGACAGTACGAGCAGAACTTGATGAACAGCGGGCCGAAGTCACGGTCGACGAGGTACACGTAGTAGTGATTGACCGGGGTCGTCGACCGAATGATCCAGGGGTACCGACTGCCGTCTGGCCGGCGGCGCTTCTCCGTCCGGAAGACACTGGCCTTCTCTTGGGCCTTGCCGACGAAGAGCACCCCTTCATCCCCCGTGAACCGGGCGAGGTACTCGTGGGCGACGTCATCCTTGCGCTGCCCCTTCTTGAACGTCACCAGATCGAGCCCCTCGGTCTGGACAAAACGCTCGATCGCCTTGACGAACGCGTCACTGATCGGTGCCACAAGCATCGTCGAGGGCACGCGCGCGGCGAGCTGCGTCTTCACGAAGTACGCGAAGCCCGCACCGGTCTGCAGCGACGGGACGTAGGCATTCAAATACATCCGGTCAATCGCTTCCAATTCGAAGGTCACGTGACGGTCGAGGATCTCAGCGACGTTTTTGCGTATCATGGTGCTGGAGCTCCCGGAGAGCGCGGCCCACGTGGCCACCGACCCGATAGGGTCTATCACATAGGCGCAGGGATTCAACCCCTGCCTGCTCCCGGGGCTCCTCTTATTTTTCTAACGAGGCCCTGCCTCAGACCGTGTCCCACTCTCCGATCAGCTCACAACATGCTCGACGGTCTGAGGCAGGGCCTCGTTAGAGGTCGGATTTCCGCCGCAGCGTCACGACAGCGACCTCGGGCGGGCAGTTGATGCGGACCGGCACATAGACGGTGCCGATGCCGCGGCTGACGAAAATCGACGTGTTCTCGCGCGAACCGAGGCCGGCGAGGACGGGAAACCGCCGCCTCGCGACCGCGCCGACCCCCGGCAACACCACCTGGCCGCCGTGGGTGTGGCCCGAGAGTACGGCGGGCACGTTGAGTGCGGCGGCTTCGGTCAGCCGCCGCGGGTCGTGAGCCAGCAGGATCACGGTATCCTTTGCGTTGCGGAGCATACGCGTCAGGTCGTCCATCCGGCGCGTCCAGAAGCGGACGCCGGCCAGTTCCAGCGGCTCGCCGCGTACTTCGATGCGCGTCCGCGCGTCCTTGAGCACCTCGATCCGACGCGCCGCCAGAGCGGCAGGCATGTCGCGCTCGTCGTCGTGATTGCCGAGAATGGCGAAGACGCCGTGTGGCGCGGTGAGCGGCGCGAGCAGCTCCGCGACCGGGCCGACGTACGCGCGATCGCCGAACGTGACGTAGTCGCCCCCGAGCACGATCAGATCGGGGCGCTCCGCCAGCGTCAGTTGCACCGCATGTGTGATGTCGTCCGCGGAAACGGTCAGGCTGTGATGAATGTCGGTGAGAAAGCCAATTCGCAGCCCCTCGAGCGCACGGGGCAGGCCCGAAACCGGCAGCGACACTGCCGTGACGCCGATGCGATGACGCTCGTACGCGGCGCCGTATGCCGCCGCGCCGGTGAGCGCGCCGACGGCTGTCGCGAGCAGCCCTTTGATTGCCGTGCGGCGGCTCAGGAGCATGACGCCGGTTTATAGTAGCGGCTGATGGACCTGTATGGCGAATTAGGGTGGCGGGGCCTCATCTATGACGCGACCGAAGGCGTGCGCGAGCTGCTTGCACGAGAAAAGGTCACCGCGTACATCGGGTTCGATCCGACCGCATCGAGTCTTCACGTCGGCTCGCTGCTGCCGATTCTGGCGCTGGCGCGCCTTCAGCAGTTCGGCCATGCGCCGATCGCGCTTGTCGGCGGCGGCACTGGCCTGATCGGCGATCCGAGCGGCAAGACCGCGGAGCGCCAGCTGTTGACGACGGAGCAGGTCGAAGCCAACGTCGAGGGCATCCGGCGGCAGCTGGCGCGGTTTCTCGATTTCGAGAGCGCTATCATGCCTGCGCGGCTGAACAACAACGCAGAGTGGCTGACGAAGCTGGGCGCGGTCGAATTCATGCGCGACGTCGGGAAGCATTTCTCGGTGAACGCGATGCTTGCCAAAGAGTCGGTGAAGCGGCGCATCGAAAGTGAGGAGGGCATCTCGTACACGGAGTTCAGCTACGCGCTGCTCCAGGCGTACGACTACCTCGTGCTGTACGACCGCTTCGGCTGCACCCTGCAGATGGGCGGCAGCGATCAGTGGGGAAACATCACGGCGGGGATGGATTTGATCCGCCGCGTGCGCGGGGGCAAGGCGCACGGCCTCGTGCTGCCGCTCATCACGACCGCCTCGGGCGCAAAGTTCGGCAAGACGGAAGCCGGCACGGTGTGGCTCGACGCGCAGCTCACCCGCCCGTACGACTTCTATCAGTTCTGGATCAATACCGACGATCGCGATGCAGTGAAGTACCTCAAATTCTTTACGTACCTTTCCCAGGAGCGCATCGCGGAACTCGAGAGCGCTGCCGCGCGCGAACCGGAGAGGCGGCATGCGCAGCGCGAGCTGGCCCGTGAGGTCACACGGCTCGTACATGGCGACGCTGCGCTTGGTGAGGCGGAGGCGGCCACCAAAGAGCTATTTACCCGCAACATTCGCGAGATGTCCCTTCCTGAGCTGCTGCTGGTTTTTCCAAATGTGCCGTCCTCGACTACCGCTTACGTGACTGAAGGATGGCCGATTCTCGACCTGCTTACCTCGACAGGTGTGACGAGCTCGAAAAGCGAAGCTGCGCGCCTCATCCGTGGGGGCGGTATCTACGTCAACGACACTCGGGTTACCGACGAGAAGTCGAGGTTGACGCCTGCTGAGGCGATCGATGGTCAACTGTTTGTGGTGCGGAAGGGCAAGAGGGACAACTTCCTCATCCGAATCCACCGCGGAGGTTGACATTCCCCGCTGTGGGCCCTAGCCTTAGTAGGTTCGTCTGACGAACACCAGTCCGGCAGTGGTTGGTCGGTCACGATACCGCCACGGCAGAGCAGGTGAACTCCCTATTAGGACTAGGACCCCCTCCCGTAAACGCCATTGACAAAATGGGTTGACAGACTAAGCGCTGGATAGTAACCTTAAAAGGTTCCCCCTGTGGCGGACGCATCGCCTTGGGGAGGCTCGGTTCTTTGAAAACTAGATAGGACGTGCAAGCACACTATCTGGCACGACGCCTTCGTGGCGTTTCGCCAGATGTCCAGTAAAACGCCTCACGGCGTTCCGCTGGATCCGTCGAGTGTCAGCACTGGCTTCGATGAACCCCGCAAGGGAATAAGTCGGAGCCGCACACGTAACCAAACAACGCAAGAGCCAAGTCAACAGGCGCTCGCGTTAATAAGTTGTGAAGCAGCGGCGTCGCAAGGCGCGCGGTGCGCTCTCGGGCGCACGAAGCAAACGCTGCGGAACAGCCTCTTTAACTTGAGAGTTTGATCCTGGCTCAGAATCAACGCTGGCGGCGTGCCTAACACATGCAAGTCGAACGCGAAAGGGGCTTCGGCCCTGAGTAGAGTGGCGAACGGGTGAGTAACACGTGGGTGACCTACCTTCGAGTGGGGGATAACGTCCCGAAAGGGACGCTAATACCGCATAACATCCCGCCTTTGAACAGGCGGAGATCAAAGCCGGGGATCGCAAGACCTGGCGTTTGAAGAGGGGCCCGCGTCCGATTAGCTAGTTGGTGAGGTAACGGCTCACCAAGGCGACGATCGGTAGCCGGCCTGAGAGGGCGGACGGCCACACTGGGACTGAGACACGGCCCAGACTCCTACGGGAGGCAGCAGTGGGGAATTGTTCGCAATGGGCGCAAGCCTGACGACGCAACGCCGCGTGGAGGATGAAGGTCTTCGGATTGTAAACTCCTGTTGCCCGGGACGAAACGCTCAGACCTAACACGTCGGAGCCTGACGGTACCGGGTGAGGAAGCCCCGGCTAACTCTGTGCCAGCAGCCGCGGTAATACAGAGGGGGCAAGCGTTGTTCGGAATTACTGGGCGTAAAGGGCGCGTAGGCGGCCTTCTAAGTCGAACGTGAAATCCCTGGGCTCAACCCAGGAACTGCGTCCGAGACTGGCAGGCTCGAATCCGGGAGAGGGATGTGGAATTCCAGGTGTAGCGGTGAAATGCGTAGATATCTGGAGGAACACCGGTGGCGAAGGCGGCATCCTGGACCGGTATTGACGCTGAGGCGCGAAAGCCAGGGGAGCAAACGGGATTAGATACCCCGGTAGTCCTGGCC
>CAZGLC010000115.1:4169-14899 GCA_964526235.1 uncultured Bifidobacteriaceae bacterium | reverse complement strand
GAGATCGACGGGGCGTTCCGCTCGTGGGGACTGCCGCGCGGCGGGACGGGCACCATCTCGAACGCGATTGCGATGGCCGCGCGCGAGGCTGGCGTCGAGATCCGGACCGAGACCGCGGTGTCAGGGATCACGGTGCGCAACAACACCGCGCGCGGCGTGGTGCTGGCCAACGGCGACGAGCTCCACGCGTCGGTCGTCGTGTCGAGCGTCGATCCGCGGGCGACGTTCCTGAAGTTCATCGATTCCAGCGTGCTGCCGCCAGACTTCGTGGACGATGTGCGGCGGTACAAGTTCCGGGGGTCGTCGGGCAAAGTGAATCTCGCGCTCGACGCGCTGCCCGACTTCACGTGCCTCCCCGGCGAGGGGGCACACCTGCGCGGCGCGATCTCCATCTCGCCGAGTGTCGACTACATGGAGCGGGCGTACGACGCGGCCAAGTACGGCCGCTTCTCGCGCCGGCCCTATATCGACATCGTCATTCCGTCGCTGACCGACCCGAGCGTCGCGCCGCCGGGCAAGCACGTGATGTCGTGCTTCGTCCAGTACGCGCCGTATCACCTGACCGAAGGGACGTGGGACCAGAAGCGCGAGGAGTTCGGCGACGCGGTGATCGACACAATCGCCGAGCACGCGCCGAACATGCGGCGCATCGTCCTCCACCGCCAGGTCGTCACGCCGCTCGACCTCGAGCGCGAGTGGGGCCTGTCCGAAGGGAACATCTTCCAGGGCGAGCTGACGCTCGAGCAGCTCTTCTTCCTCCGTCCGGCGCCCGGCTGGGCGCAGTACCGCACGCCGATCCGGCAGCTGTACATGTGCGGGTCGGCGACGCATCCGGGCGGCGGCGTCATGGGGGCGCCCGGACGCAACGCCGCGATGCGCATTCTCAGGGATACGCGCTCGTGAGCCGGGTCGTCATCGTCGGGGGAGGTCACAACGGTCTGACCGCCGCGTTTTATCTCGCGAAAGCTGGACTGAAGCCGATCGTTCTCGAACAGAGCGACACGGTCGGCGGCGGCGCCATTACGACCGAGATCCATCCCGGCTTCCGCTGTCCGACGCTTGCCCATCATGCGTCGATCCGCGCGGATATCGCCGACGACATGCAGCTCACGCGGCACGGGGTTGCGTGGCTCGACCCGCGCGTCGAGTCGTTCGCACCCGCGCTCGACGGCCCGCCGGCGATTGTGTATGCGGATCCACGGCGTACCGCCGAGGCGCTGCGCGCCCTGCATCCGAAGGACGCGGACGCATATCCGGCCTACCGATCCGCCGTCGCGGCCGTCTGCGGCACGCTCGCACCGCTCATGGCCGCGCCGGCGCCGGATCTCAACGCCCTCGACGGACACGACCTGTGGAATCTGCTGAAGGCCGGCCGCCGGTTCCGTGCGCTCGGCAAACGGGACGCGTACCGGCTGCTCCGGTGGGGGCCCATGCCGGTTGCCGACCTCGCGACCGAATGGTTCGCGTCCGACGTCCTGCGCGCGATGATTGCCGCGCCGGCGGTCTCGGGCACGATGTTTGGTCCGCGGTCGGCGGGCAGCGGCCTCGTTCTGCTGCTCCGCGAAGCGGCGGCGCTCTTGGCCGGACCGTCGCGCCGGGTACGCGGCGGACCGGGCGCCCTGACCGCCGCGATGGCGGCTGCGGCCAGGGCCGCAGGCGCCGAGATCCAGACGGGCGTCCGCGTGGAGCGGATGCTCGCCGCCGATGAGCGCGTCACCGGGGTCGTCGCGGGCGGACGAGCGATCGCGGCCGATGCCGTGGTCTCCGCGGTGGACCCGAAGACGACGTTTCTGACGCTCGTCGACCCGGCCCACCTGTCGCCGGATTTCCTGTCGACGATCCGCGGCTACCGCGCCACGGGCACGCTGGCGAAGGTGAACCTGGCACTTTCAGAGCTGCCGGCGTTCACGGGTCCGGCTGAAGCCGGACACCACGTACACGGACGCCACGAGCCGGAGATGCTGTCCGGCCGGATTCATCTCGGCCCCGGCCTCGACTATCTGGAGCGCGCGTTCGACCACGCCAAGTACGGCGAGCTCTCGGAGGAGCCATGGCTCGACGTCGCAATCCCTTCGATCGTCGATCCGGACCTGGCTCCAGCCGGCGCGCACGTGATGTCGGTCTACGTGCACTATGCACCGTACCGGCTGCGTAGCGGCGACTGGGGCGGCGCGACACGGACGCTGCTGGACCGGTGCCTCGCCACGCTCGATCGCTTCGCGCCGGGCATCGCGCGGCTGGTCGTCGCGGCACACGTCATCACGCCGGCGGAGCTCGAGGCGCGCTACGGCTTTCACGGCGGCCACATCTTTCACGGCGAGCTCGCGCTCGATCAGCTCCTCAGCCTGCGCCCGGTGCCCGGCGCGGGGCGCTATCGGACGCCGCTGCGCGGGCTGTACCTGTGTAGCGCCGGCACGCATCCGGGCGGGTTCATGTCGGGCGGCAGCGGCCGGCTGGCCGCCCGCCGCGTCATCGCCGACCTGCGCTCCTGACCCTGTTTCCGGGCCTATACTCCTCGCGTGGTTCGTGCCCTGGTCATCGCGGCGCTGGTCGCCTGCGCACCCGTCCTCGCGGCCGCGCAGGAGTCCGCGCTGCGCGGTGTCGTGACCGACCCGTCCGGCGGGTCGGTCGCGAAGGCGCGGGTCGTGGTCAGGGGCGCGGACCGCGGCTTCGAGGCGACCGTCGCGACCGACGAGCGTGGCCGCTTCTCGCTGGCTCCGCTCGCGCCGGGCACGTACGACGTGGTCGTCGAGCTCGCCGGCTTCGAGCCGATCCGTCGCAGCGCGCTCTTCGTCGAGCCGGGCGCGGCGCTCGACCTCGATCTCACACTGCAGCCCGCCGGGGTGAGCGAGGCGCTTGCCGTGTCGGCCAGCTTCCTGCGCGACGAGCGGACCACGGCCGCGCTCGTCCTCGGGCGCGACTTCCTCGATCATCTGACGTTCGAGAGCCGCTCGCTGCAATCGATCGTCGCGCTGGCGCCTGGCGTCGTGCCGCAGGGCGACGGGCTCTTCAGCGCCGACGGCGGCCGAACGACCACCAACTACGTCACGATCGACGGCGTGTCGGCCAACATCGGCGTGCCGCGGATGGCGCCGCCGCAGGTCGGCATCCGCCCGGCGCCGGGTGCCGAGACCGACACCAACGCCGGCGGCGCCAACGCCATGCTCGGCGGTTTCGCGGGCGGCAGCGACCTCATTCAAATCGAGGCGCTCGAGCAGGTCCGCGTCGAGACCTCCGCCTACTCGGCACGTTACGGACGGCAGTCGGGCGCGCAGGTGCAGCTCGTGTCCCGCTCGGGAACCAACGAGTTCACCGGGAGCGCCTTCGAGTACCTGCGCGATTCACGGCTCGACGCGCACGACTGGTTCTCCAACGCGAATCCGCGCGCGCGGCGACTGCCGTATCGACAGCAGCAGTTCGGCGGTGTGCTCGGCGGCCCGATCGCGCGCAACCGTGCGTTCTTCTTTCTCTCCTATGAGGGGCGGCAGCGCGGGTCGGCGCCCATGGTGCGCGAGCTGCGCGTGCCGTCGCTCGAGCTCCGGAACGCCCCGTCGCTTGCGCCAGAGCTCGTGCGCCTGATGAACGCGTATCCGCTTCCACAGGGTTCCGAATTCCTCGACGCGCAGGGACAACCGCTCGGCGCCGCGCCGTTCTACGACGGCGCGCCCGGACACCAGGGCTCGACCGCTTACAGCGCGAAGGTCGACTACACGTTCGGGCCGCGCCTGATGCTCACCGGCCGGTGGAACCAGGGCCTCTCCGACCGCACGAGCTACCTCCTCGCGCAGCGGAACCGGAATGCGGGCGACACGCGCACGCTGACCGTCAACGGACGATCGGCATACTCCGGATCGCTGCTGCACGAGTGGGCGGTGAACTACAGCGGCAGCGCCGCCGACAACGGCAGCACGATCACCGATCGCTTCGACATCGTTCCGCTCACCGAGCGCGTGCTGCTGCCGGAGTTTGCGCCCGCGAGCGCCAGCGTGCTGGTATCGCTGCCGGGATCGATCGAGGACTATTCGTTCGGACCGTCTGTCGCCAGCCGGCAGGTGCAGTTCAACGTCGTCGACAACGTCTCGTGGAACACCGTGCGGCACAGCCTGCGATTCGGCGTCGACGTGCGGCGGCTGACACCGACCTACGGGCCGACCGAATACCGCAGCGTCGTCACCTTCAATACCGTCGAATCTCTCCTCGCCAACCGCGCCGACCAGCTCGCCATCGGATCCTCGGATCAGGTGCAGCTCGCGGTCGTCGCGTTCTCCGCCTATGCGCAGGACACGTTCCAGGCGACGCGCCGGCTTTCGATCGATTACGGCATCAGGTGGGAGGTCAATCCGGCACCGCGGGGCCTCGACAAGCCGCTGTACACACTGGACGGATTTCCGGACCTGACCGCGCTGCGGCTCGCGCCCGCGGGCACGCCCCTCTATCCGACACGCTGGCGCGAGCTGGCGCCGCGGATCGGCGCCGCCTACCGCCTGCGCGAGGCCGCCGGCCGGGACACGGTGCTCCGCGGCGCCGTCGGCCTGCACCACGATCTCGGCACCGGCGCCACCGCCGCGGCCGCCCGGATGTTTCCGTACAACCGCACCGTGCGCCGGACGAACGTGCCGTTTCCGACCGACGACCGTCTCGCGCAGGCGGCGCCGCCGCTCAGCCTCGATCCGCCGTACCGCGCGCAGGACTTCACCGTCGTCGACTCGCGCCACGCGCTGCCCCGCACGTGGCAGTGGTCCGCCGGCGTGGATCAGAGCTTCGGGTCCGACCGTATTTCGGCCACCTACACGGGCCGCGCCGGACGCCGCCTGCTGCGCCGCTACTTCTACGCGTTCGACGCAGTGCGTCCGGCGAACCCGGCGTTCCCCGGCGCGCGATTGAACATCACGCGCAACGATCGGGGATGGGGCGACAGCTCCGACTACCACGCGCTCCAGCTGCAGTACAACCGCCGCTTCTCGCGCGGACTGCAGACGCTCGCCAGTTACACGCTGGCGCGCGCCACCGATTCGGGATCCGACGATGCGACGGTCAATCTGGCGGATCGCGGGACCATGCCGACCTACTACTACGGCTATTCCCGGTTCGACCGTCGACAGATCGCGAGCGTCTCGGCCATGTACCTGCTGCCGGAGGCGCGTGTCGCCCGCGCGCTCCTGAGCCACTGGTCGATCAACGTCAACGTGTACGCGCAGAGCGCGCCGCCGTTGACCGTGACCTACGCGTACCGCGATCCGGTGGACAACCTTCTCTATCCGTATCGCGTCGATCTGATCGCCGGCGAGCCGGTCTGGATGGCCGACGGCCGCGCGCCCGGCGGGCGCCGCCTGAATCCTGCCGCCTTCCGCGTGCCCGCGAGCGCCTTCGGCGCCGGAGCGCGAAATCAGGTCGGGCACGGCAACGAGCCGCGCAACGGCGTCCGCGGATTCGCGAGCTGGCAGGCCGACCTCGCCCTGCAGCGGCAGGTGCGGCTCGGCGGCCGGCGGACCGCCCAGCTTCGCGCCGAGGCCTACAACGTCCTGAACCATCCGAATTTCGCACAGCCGAACGCGTCGCTCGGCACGATCATCGGCGCGACGGGGCAGTTCATTCCCACGCCGCTCTTTGGCCGGGTGACGGGGTCCGGCGGCCTGGGGTTTCTCGGCGGCGGCATCGGCCCGACGACGCCCACCGGCGGCGCGCGGACCATTCAGCTCGTGCTGCGTCTAAACTTCTAAGGCCACCTCCATGAAGAACCGCATCCTGACCGTTGTCGTCCTCGCCGCCGCGTTCGCCAGTCCGGCAGCGTTCCTCGCCCAGGCGCCCACGGAGCGCCAGGGGCAGGGGCGCGGCGGCGCCCAGATCCAGCGGCCGCCGCGCGACACACCCGAGCGCGAGCGCGAGGTGGGGACGGCCGTCGTGCGCGGCCGTGTGCAGACGGCGGATAGCGGCGCTGCGATCCGCCGCGCGCAGGTTCGTGCAGTGTCGCCGGGCAGCCGCGACACGCGGCTGGTCACGACCGACGCCGAAGGACGTTTCGAGCTGCGCGATCTCCCGGCGGGCCGCTGGGAGCTCACGGCGTCGAAGGGCGGCTACGTGACGATGCGGTACGGACAGCGGCGGCCGTTCGAGGCGGGACGCCCGCTGGAGCTGGCGGATGGCCAGACCGTGCAGCAGGTCAACTTCGCGCTGCCGCGCGGCGCCGTCATTGCCGGCCGCCTGCTCGACGAGTTCGGCGACCCGGTCGCAGGCGCGCGCGTCCAGGCGCAGCGCTATCAGCTGTCACAGGGGACGCGCCGGCTCACGCCGACGGGGATGGTCGCGCAGACCGACGACACCGGCGCGTTCCGGCTCTACGGCCTGATGCCCGGCGACTACTACGTGAGCGCGCTGCTGCGCGCCCTGCCGGCCGACGACGCGAGCGACTCCACCGGGTACGCGCCGACCTACTACCCGGGCACGGGCAGCGTGACCGAGGCGCAGCCGATCGCACTCGGCGTCTCCGAAGAAGCCAGCATCGCGTTCGCGCTGCAGGCCGTCCGGACGGCGCGCATCTCCGGCAGCGTCATCACTTCCACCGGCGTGCCGCTCTCGAACGGCATGGTGATGCTGCTCGCGGCCGACGGGGCCGGCGGCGGGCCGATGGCGTTCGGGGCCGGCAACCGGATCCGCGCCGACGGTTCGTTCCTGCTGTCGAACGTGGCGCCCGGCGCCTACACGCTGACAGCCACCAACGGCGGCCCCGGTCTGCGCGCCGGTGGCGGCGGCGACATCGAGATGGGCACATTGCCGGTCACCGTCGCCGGTGATGACGTGACGGGCGTGACCGTGGTGACCGGACGCGGCGCCACCGTGACGGGCACGATCGTCGCGGCACAGGGAAGCAGCGCGACGCTCGCGAAAAGCACGTTGCAAGTGACAGCCCCGGTCGTCGGCGGCGGTCTTGGGGGCTTCCCCGGCCTCGGTGGAGGAGGCCCTGGGCCGTTCGGCGGCCGCAACGTCGCCGAGGACGGGACGTTCACGCTCACCAACCTCTTCGGATCGCGCCTCATCCGGCTCAACGGTCTGGCGCAGGAGTGGATGCTCGAGTCGGTGATCGTGGAGGGGCGCGACGTGATCGACCAGGCCGTGGAGTTCGCGCCGAACAGCGATCTCACCGGCGCGCGCATCGTCGTCACAGATCGCGTGACGGAGGTGTCTGGCTCAGTGACGGCAGCCGACGGCAAGTCGTCGTCGCGCGACTTCACCGTCATCGTGTTTCCCGATGAGCAGGCGCGGTGGGCGGCGCCGTCGCGATACGTGCGCACGGCGCGTCCGGACCAGCAGGGGCTCTTCAAGATCCGGGCGCTCCCGCCTCACGATCGCTATCTGGCCGTAGCGGTCGACTATCTCGAGCAGGGAGAGGAGACCGACGGCGACCTGCTCGCCTCGCTCAAGGGACAGGCCACAGTATTCCGTGTGCGTCCGGGCGACACGGCCACGCTCGGCCTCAAGCTCGTCACACGGTGACGCTCGCGTTGACCGAGCACGAGCCGACGATCAAGCCCTACGATCAGGATGCATGGGCGCCGCCGCCCGACAGCCGGCTGCCGATCGACATCTCCCTCGGCATTCTCGACGCCGTGCATGCGCGATGGACGCTGGTGTGGCGCGCGCTCGCGCCGGCGCAGTTCGGACGGCGGTTCCACCACCCGGAAATCGGCATGACGCATCTGGACGCGCAGCTCCAGGGCTATGCCTGGCACTCGCGCCATCACGTCTCGCACATTACGTCCCTGAGGGAGCGGGAACGCTGGTAGGATACACACCTCGATGGTGACTCCCAGAAAAGACGCCGCGGACAGACCTGAGATCGGCGACGCGCTCGGCATGATCGAGACGCGCGGCCTCGTCGGGATGATCGAGGCGGCCGACGCGATGCTGAAGACGGCGAACGTCGTCCTCGTCGGCTGGCAGAAAGTCGACGCGGGGCTCGTGACCGCGCTCATCCGCGGCGATGTGGGATCCGTGAAGGCCGCCACCGACGCCGGGGCCGCCGCCGCCCGCCGGGTGGGCGAGCTGATCGGCGTTCACGTGATCCCGCGGCCCGCCGACGATCTCGAGAAGATCTTCCCGATCCGCTAATTCAATCCGCACCGATTACCCCCACGGGACACGGAGACACAGAGACACCGAGAGCAAGAGCAGGTTGCAAATTCACACGCGAACGGCGTCGGACACATTTGACATGCACGGCTAAACCGGTAGACTTCTGTAAACATCTTTCAATCAGGCTGTCGAGAATGTGCCTGACATTGAGGGGCGCGATCTCCGCCTTGACGCTTGTGGGCGTGGCGTCCATGTCAGTTGGGCCGAGCCAAAGCCAGGGTCTTCAAGCCCCATCACGATTTCCAGTTCCGGTAACAATTAACGGTGAACAAGCGGCCCTCTTGACCAAAGAGGCGGGAAATCTCCAAGGCCGGATTACCGATACCGACAGGAATCTAAAAACTCTCGAAAGCGAACAACAGATTCAAAAGGCGGCGGGTCTTCTCTGGGGCCGCGCCGAATCAGAAGCGCGGAACGTGGGCTTCACTAGGGCTGGTTTTGTGAAGTTAGCCGGAGACAATACCCGACAACGCCAGGCTGCTGAATTGTTCTTTGGCCAATTTGAGACGCAGTATCGACAACTGTCAGGGCCAAACCTAGTGATTGGGATGTTCTTCGGGGGTACGGCACCTCTCAGGAGGAAGTATTCAGGAATTGGACTGGATTCTCGATCTACGTCGGCCGGCTCGCCCTCTTCTTGAGCTATGCTCTCGCTGTCTTGTCGGGCGTCGCGTTGCTCGGTCTCGAGGTCCTGTACGGATTGCTTGATCGACAACCTGGGTGTCGGGCGGAGAACAAATAGAGCAGCCCTCGCCCCGTCTTCTCAGCTGCAATATTCAACCATCTGTTGGGGCCCTGATTCACCGCCATCCACTACTCCGCGTCGCGATGTAGCTTCGCGACTTAGGACTTCCGCACGACCGCTCCGGTCCTCCGCTTCCGCTGCCGCAGGGTGAGCGGGCGAATCGACACCTCCCCGCCCACCATCAGCAGCGGCTGCGACGGATGATCCAGGTTGAAGAGACCTCCGTCCTGCGTGCGTGCGTAGAGCTGGTCGCCGCCGATGTAGAGCGTCATCGGCCCGTCGTCGCCGATCGCTTCGTACAAGCGCACGCCGAACGCCTCGCGCAGCGTGGCAAGCAGACGCCGCAGCCGGGGAATGGAGAAGCCGCGCCGGCGCAAATCGGCGAGCACCTGCAGCTCGAGCACATCGAGGGGCGTATAGCGACGCTCGGTGAAGCCACCGGCCTCCGTCCGATGCGGCGCCACCGCCGGCTTGAACAGACGACGGGAATCCCACCACTGGAGCTGGCGCGCGGTGAGGCCGGTCAGCCCCGCCACCTCGCGCGACGTGTAGTGCTTCTTGAGCTTCACCCCTCGACTCCTTGCTCGGGGTGACCCTGAGCTTGTCGAAGGGTCACAGCCCGAACCGATCGGGGCGAACCAGGGTCAGCTCGGGACGCGCGCGGCCGTCGAGCACGAGATCGGCCACGAGCGACGCGGTGAGCGGCGCCAGCAGCACGCCGTTGCGGTAGTGGCCGGTGGCGTAGAACACGCCGCGCATTGTCGTTGATGCGCCGATGATCGGCAACTCGTCGGGGGTGGCCGGACGCAGCCCCGCACGCGCGTCCTCGAGCGTGGCCGCGCCGAGCGCGGGCACCAGCCGCACGGCGCGCTCGACGAGCTGCCGCACGCCGTCGGCCGTGACGCGCTCGTCGAAGCCGACGTCTTCCACGGTTGCCCCCACCAGCACGCGCCCGTCCTGCCACGGCACGAGGTAGCAGTCAGGCCCCCAGACCACACGCGACAGCGCCGGCTGCGGCAGCCGCAGCTCGACCAGCTGACCGCGCACCGGCCGCACCGGCGCCGGCGCCGCATCCGTGACCGGAATGCCGCCCGACCAGCTCCCCGCCGCCAGCACGACGACGTCGGCGGCCAGCGTCTCCTCGTTCGTCGCGACCGCCACGCCGCTGCCCGTACTGTCGATCCGTTCGACGCGCGTGATGGACAGGCGGGCACCGCGGACGGCGGCCGCAGCCGCGAGTGCGTCGGTCAGCGCGGCCGCGCGCACGTACCCCTGCGCCGGCACGAGCAGCGCCGCCCGGATGTCGCCGGCGAGCGCCGGCTCGAGGCGGCGCGCGTCGCCGCCGTCGAGCACGTCGGCCCTGGTGCCGAGCCCCGCGAGCGTGTGCTGCTGCCGCGGCAGCTGCTTCGCCTCCTCGGCGGTATGCACGACCTGCAGCGTACCGGTGCGTCGATATTCGATCGGCCGGCTCGCGTCGGCGGCGACGCGGCGCACGAAGGCATCGTACTGATCCAGGCTGCAGATGCCGAGCCGCAGCAGCGGCGCCGAATGCCCTTCGATGTACGGCGCAAGAATGCCGGCTGACGCGCGCGTCGCGCCCTGCCCGCTCCCGCGCATATCGAGCAGGTGGACGCGTGCGCCGCGCGCGGCCAGCTCGTACGCGATCGCGCAGCCGATCACGCCGGCGCCGACGACGATGACGGTCACGATTTGATTCTAGTCGGTAGGCGGTAGTCGGTAGGTGGTAGTCAGTTCGTAGCCGGTAGTTGGTAGTTCGTGGCCTGTGATGCGCCCGGCAGGATCGGCGCAACAACTACCGGCCACCAGCTACCAGCTAAAGTAGCTACCGACTACC
>CAZGLC010000115.1:0-4069 GCA_964526235.1 uncultured Bifidobacteriaceae bacterium | reverse complement strand
CTACCACCTACCAACTAGTTAAAACCGGAACTGCATGCCGACTTCCACGCGGCGCGCCTGCGCGGCCGATGTCGGATTGGCGAAGAACGGCGACTGGAGGTTACCGCTGAAGTTCAGGAAGTTCGTCCGGTTCAGGACGTTGAAACCCTGCACGTAGAACTCGACCCGGAAGCGGCTGTCGTCGTTGCCGCCGGGGCCGCCGAAGAAACCGCCGCCGCCGCCGCCAGGGCCACCACCCGGGCCGCCGCCTCCTGGCCCGCCGCCCGGACCGCCGGCGATCACCACAGGACCACCGCCGCCCGGACCGCGCGGGCCGCCCTCGCGTGCGCCGCCGAACCCGAAGCCGCGCGTGAAGCGCACGTTGAGATCGACGCGCGCGGCGCCGCGCTCGCTGTTGCGGCCGACGCCGGCAGGCCGATCGTTGGTCACGCCGTCGCGGTTGTCGTCGCGGCCCGTGATGATCGTGTACGGCGCGGCCGACTGCGCCACGCCGTTCACGAAGAAGCGGATGCCGAGCGGCAGCCCGACGTTCGCCATCGCGTTGAACCGGTGGCGCACGTCCTGCGAGGCCGGCCCCCACTCCGCGTCGGGGTTCCGGCTGTCGGCCGGGAGCGACAGCGGGTTGTCCGCATGCGTGCGCACCTTCGCCCACGTGTAGTTCG
This sequence comes from uncultured Bifidobacteriaceae bacterium, assembly GCA_964526235.1. GTDB lineage: Bacteria > Acidobacteriota > Vicinamibacteria > Vicinamibacterales > UBA2999 > MELF01. Next base: position 3,407 of record CAZGLC010000115.1, on the reverse strand, counting down.
CGCCCATGAACATGCGCCGCTGCGGCACGCGGTAGAACAAGTTCGCGTTGAGCCGGTCGCTGGCCGATCGGCCGGTCGACTCGATCTGCGTGACGCTGCCGACACCCGGCTCGGGGCGGACGCCGAACGCGTCAGGCGCGTTCACATCGCGCGAGCGCAGCTGGTTCTCGCCGCGGATCCGGTTGTAGGACGTCTGGAACGTCAGGTTCTGCGTGATCGGCCGCTCGAGGCCGATCGACGCCTGATGGACGTACGGCATGCGGAGATCCGGCGCCGCCTGCACGCGTCCGCTGCCGAGAATCGTCGCCGCCACGCCGCCCGCCGGATCCGGATAGCCGGGGTTCAGGATGAGCAGGTCGCGCTGCGCATCCGCCTCGCCGGTGACACGCAGCGTCTGGTCGTGCAGGTCCGCGTCGTACCAGTTGTGAAAGATTCCGTAGCCGCCGCGGACCGTCACCCGCCCGCGGCGCGGGGTCAACGTGAAGCCGAACCGCGGCATCAGGTTCATCGCGTCGCCGACGTTCGTCTGCACCTCTTCGCGGACGCCGACGCTGAGCGACAGCGCGCGATTCACGCGGAAGTCGTCCTGCCAGTAGGCGCCGAGCTGGTACTGCGAGAACGCGGTGCGCAGCTGTCCGAGCCGCTGCGTGAACGTGTTGGGCGCGCCGGCGAGAAAGGTCTCGAGGCTGCTGAAGGTGAACGTCCCGGCGGCGTTCCGGGCGTCGAGATTGCGATAGGCCCCCGCCTCGACGAGCAGCCCCACGCGCATCGCGTGGCGGCGGCCGACGTTGAAGTCGAAGTCGTCGGCGATCTCGAGCGTCCGCGTCGAGCCTTCGCTGGCCACACCCGCCCCGCCGCTGCTGAAGGCGTCGATCACGATGACGGCCGGCGCGCCCGACGCCGACCGCGAGGCGCTCTCCTCGACGTTCCATTCCACGCGCAGCTCGTTCAGGGCATTGCGGCCGAAGACGCTCTGGACCGACGCGCGCACCTGGTGCTCGGCCGACGCGCGGGTGAAGGCGCGCTCCTGCAGGTTGAAGTCGCCGACGCCGAGGTTGCGGCGCTCGTCCTCGTTCCGTCGGTACTGGAGCCGCAGAGACTGACTGGCCGTCAGGCCGTGGTCGAGTCCAACCGTCACGTTGGTCTGCTCGAAGGGGCGCTTCACCTGGTCCGCGATTCGCTCCCCGGGCCGGAGTGCGAAAATCGTCGTCGAATCGAACGAGCGATTGCCGTCGATGTTGAACCGCAGCGATGTGCGATTCTCGACGAGCGGTCCCCGAAGGCCGGCGGTGAAGCGTCGGAACTGCTCCGGCGTCTGCGTCCGCGCGAAGGCGTTGCGCGCGTTCAGCACGTCGTTGCGCAGGCCGACGTTCGCGTTGCCGCTCCACTCGGTGAGTCCCGGGCGCGTGATGATGTCCACCTGCACCCGGCCGGCGTCGTGGTTGTCGGCGGAGAACGAGTTGGTCCGGAACCGGATCTGCCGGATCTCGTCGCGATTGGGCAGGCGGCCGCCGCGGAAGCCGTTCACGTTGAAGATCGCGCCGGCGCCGCCCGTCATCGCCTCGAGCTGCGCCTGCAGCTCGTCGGGATCGTCCGACAGCTCCGCGATCTCGTCCTCTTCGAGCGTCGTGGTGAGGGCGTTTCCCCGTGTATCGCCGGCGGCGGCCTCGGTCACCACCACCTGTTCCTGCAGCCCGGCGATATAAAGCGTGATGGTCTGATTGTTGTTGCCGCGGCGTAGCGTCACCGTCCCCGTAAACGGATTGAACCCGGCCGCCTCGACCTGCAGCTGCACGGCGCCGATCGGCAGCACGGTCAGCGTCGTCTGCCCCCGCTGATCGACGTTGGCTTCACGCACCACGCCTGCCGCGTCCGTCACCCGCACGTGTGCCGCGGGCAGCGAGGCCCCTGTCTGATCGATGACCGTGATGCGCAGCTGCGCCTGATTCGCCGTCTGCGCCGCGAGCGGCGGCGAGGCGAGAAGGATAGCGAGGAGGCCGAGGAGGCCGACGCGGATGATCATTTCGTGAACACGTCCCCGCGGAAGTTCGGATTGATCCGATAGCTGTCGATTGTCCATTCTTCGGTCGTCATGTCGTTGGCGCCGCGGGTGATGCGATGCGGCAGCCGAATGCCGTTGATGGTCTTGTAGTCGGCCAGTGTGATTTGAAGCGTCGCCGGCTGCCCGCCTCTCGCCGGCGGCGGGAGCCCCGCGTCGCCGCGGCCGCCGCGGCGGCCCGCGACGACGAACTGCTGCGCCGCGCCCTGCCAGGTAATCATCAGCGGCAGATGTGACGTCTGATCGAGGAAGAGACGCGTGACCGGGCCGGTGCGCGGCGTGATCTCGAGCACGTCGGCGCGGCCATCGGGCGCTTCGGCGGTCCCCACCCAAGCCACGGGACCGTCGGCCACGAGCAGCCACACGAGCAGAAAGCGCGCGAGCTCCGCCTGCCACGCGCGACGCTGGGCTTCCTCGATCTGCGCCGGGTCCACTGGCGCGCGCCCGCCTGCGTCCGGGCCGCCGCGGACGCCCCGGCCACCGCCGAAGCCTCCCAGGAAGAAGCCGCCGCGTCCGCTGCTCTCTTCCCAGACCGTGGATCCGTTGAGCGCCTCGGTGCGGATGATGGCGGGGCCGCCGCCGGGCGGGCTGAGGTCTTCGTCGCGCCGCCACTTGTCCGGCCGCTCGATGCGAATCTGCAGTTCGCCCTCGATCGTCGTCTGACCGGCAAGCCGCTTGAAGTCGCCGCGGACGTCGAGCGCTGTGACGGCCGCGATCCGTGCGTCGCCGCCGAGCGCCTGACGCGCCTCGGCGAGAAGGGCCGCGCCCTTCGCCAGGTCCTGCGCGTGCAGGCCGGGCGATGCCGCACAGCTCAGGAGGACGACAGCCAACATGCTCAACGGCTTTCTCACTGCTTTTACCTACGGTACCAGACAGGGTTTCGTTCCAACATGCTCGCGGCGGTCACAGTTATTTCACACCTGGGCCGAGCACGAACGTGCGCCGCGCGTGCCATCGGGACAGGACACATTCTGGAGACGGGACCGCTCGTCGCGACGACAATCCGCCATATTCCGCCCGAATCCCGCGGGCCGCGTCAGGCATGAGCCTTGCCTAGCACAGCCGTTGAAGGAGTGGTATCGATGGCAATCGGCAAGACGGCGCTCGGACTGATTGCGGCCCTCTGCGTCACAGCCGGCGTGGGCGGCTTCTATCTCGCCACCCGCGGAGATGATCCGGCGGCGCTCGACACGTCGAGCGTTGAGGTCACGCAAACGGAGGAGACGATTGAGCCCGCCGAGGCCGTCGTCGCCGGCGCACCCGCCGAGGTGAGCGCGCCCCCGGCGCCAGTTGGGGCGCCGCGCGTCGCGCGGCGCCCCGCGCCGGCGCCGCGCCGTGTCGCGGCCCG
>CAZGLC010000114.1:0-15060 GCA_964526235.1 uncultured Bifidobacteriaceae bacterium | reverse complement strand
GGTTGGCGTTGGTCGAGCAGACCGGGTAGGACCTGCCGTCGCGCAGCGTGCAGGGTCCGAGTCCCATGAAGATACCCGGGTTGAACGCCGTCTGCGCCCACAGCCGATCGGTATAGCTGCCGAGATAGCTCGCCGCGACACCCCAAGCGGTGCCGAGCTGCCGCTCGAAGGTGACGTTCCAGTTCTGCACGCGCGGGGAGTTGATGTCGGGCTCCATGGTGCCGAAGGAGCCAAACGCCGGATACTCCACGTTACGGTCTCTCACAATCGGGTGGGGATCGCCCCCCACGTTCCCGTACGGGTCGTCCATGCGCCCCGGCGGATCGGTGATGAGCGATCGGTTGCCGAACGGCGGCGCCGAGGAGTTGATCTGGTGATAGTCGTTGGTCATGAAGTCGTAGGCCAGGGCGTACGAGGCGCGGAGCGCCATGCGTCCGTCGCCGGTGACGTCCCACGCGGCGCCGAGGCGCGGCGAGACGTTCGTCCACTGCTTGTTCAGCCCCGACTGGCCGGGCGGGAACCCCGCGTCACCGGGGTAGAGGAGACCGGCGGGCGCGTTCACGAAGACGTTGCTCTTGACGCCGCGGCGGAAGTTGTCGAGGTTGAAGTTGTAGACCGCATTGTTTTCGGCGCTCACCCCGAGATAGGGCTCCCACCGCAGGCCGAAGTTGAACGTCAGCCGGTTGGTCGCGCGCCACGTGTCCTGCCCGTAGAACCCGAAATACCAGCTGTGCACCGGTAGATCCTGCACAGCGCCGTGTTCCACGGTCGTGACACGGCCGAGCAGCAGATCGGCAAGGCCGAGCCCGCTGGCGCTGCCGTCGAACAGCCAGATGCCGGCGGCCCTCGATGAGGACTGGTATTGCCCATTCGCGTACGCGGCGTTGCCGCCCAGGCCGAACTGATGACGGCCGCGCACGAGCGTCACGTCATCGGCCACCTGGTAGAAGTTGTTCCGGAAGGACGCTGGTGTCGAGCCGGCCGGAATTTCGAATGCGGGTAGGACCTGGATCGGCATCACACCCGGGATATAGGGGTACAGCTTGATCCCCAGATCGGTCGGACTGAAGTACGGTGTGTTGTAGCGCTGCACCGTCGTTCGGTTGTACGCCACGCGAATGGAGTTCACCGTGGTGGGCCCGAGCACCCACGTATCGCCGAGCGTCAGCGCGTGGGCGAGATTATCGAGGCCGCCAGGGGACGACCCCGGCGAAGCCGCGCCCGCCTTGAGCACGTTGTCCGAGCCGCCCTGGTACGCCGGCTGCTTCGTGATGAACGTGGCCATGTACCGGCCGAACACCGATTGGTCGGGGGTCAACTGGTAGTCGAGCCGCCCGATGCCCTGGCCCTCGTTCCTGTCTTCGGTCGTCTGGAAGGTGATCTGTCCGCACGGATCCGTCGTCGCCGGCAGTTTGCTGGCAAGCTTCAGCGCGGCGGGGCTGAAGGCCGCGGGATTGATGCGGTTCCCGACGAAGCCGCCGCCAAGATTGATCTGTCGGCCACCGGTGCACGCTGGTGAGGCGACCGCCGTGAAGTCGCCGGCGAGCATCTGCGCGCTCGGCACGAACGCAATCTGGTCGGCGGGCCGGAAGCGGAGCGCGGTGCCCTGATAGGCGCCGAAGAAGAAGAGCCGGTCGCGCACAATGGGACCCCCCGCCGTCCCGCCGAACTGATTGCGCAGCAGGCCGTCGTCCGAGCGTTTCCCGTCAGGGCCGATGAGGGCGAAGGGGCTCGTGGCGTTGAGCGAGCGGTGGCGAAGGAACTCGAACGCGTTGCCATGCAAGGCGTTGGTACCCGACTTCGTGACGGCGTTCACCGACGCCGCGGCGTGCATGCCGTTCTGGGCCGACAATCCGCTCGTCTGCACGCGGAACTCCTGAAGCGCGTCCGGGAACGGCATCGGCAGGTTCACGTTGCTCTGGGGGCTGTTGTGCACCGCGCCGTCGAGCAGGTACCCGACCCCGATCGGCAGGCCGCCCGCAACCGAGATGAGGACGCCCCCGGGGAAGTTGCGGCCGCCAACCACGCCGGTCTGCACCGCCGCGCCGACGAGCATGATGAGATCTGTCACCTGACGGCCCTGGAGGGGCAGCTCCAGGATGCGCTCGTTCTCGATGACGGCGCTGATGCCGGCGCTCTGCACGTCGACGAGCGGCGTCGCGGCTTCGACCGAGACGGTCTCCTCGATGTTTCCGATGCCCAGCACCACGTTGATCGCCGGTGTCGCCGCGACCTGCAGCACGATGCCGGTCTGCACGTAGGTGCGGAAGCCCTGAAGCATCGCTTCGAGCCGATAGGGGCCTGTCGGCAGGTTCGGCAGCACGTAGGTGCCGTTCTCATCGGTGACGACGGTCCGGGTAAGCCCGGTGTCCGTCTGCGTGACGGTCACCGTGACGCCGGGGAGTACCGCGCCGCTTTCGTCGGTGACGCGGCCGCTCAGCTGGGCGGTGGAGAGCTGTGCCAGGGCCGACGTCGTGGTGAGGAGAACCGAGAGGGCGCCAATCAGCAAGGTTCGAAACAACGTCATAACCCTTCTCCTTTTCGGAAAAGCCCGCGGACGACGACGTGTAGGCCGGAGATATTACCAGAGGAGGGTGGGACGGCGGTGCCGGGACGCGGTGGTCGCCGCCCGTCCCTGTTGATGGACGCGGCATCTTACAATGAGACTCACCTATGACACAGGAAGTCGAAGTCAGCTTGAGAATCCCCAACATGAAGGTGCGGCCGCTCGATGAGAACGGCTATCCCATCGACCACAGCACCGTCCGGTTCAGGAAGCTGATCTCGGTGCCCACGATTCCGAAGCCAGGGGACCCGATGCCGCTCACGACCGCGTCCGGGACCATCCTCTCGGCGAACGTCGTGAGAGCCGACTGGAATGAGCACACCCAGCGGTTCGTGGTGAGCTGCCAGTACTCCAACCGTTCCATCTCCCAGGACGAGTACGGGGCCCTGATGAACGACCGTGAATGGCAGATGACGCCTCTCATCTAGGATGACGACTCTCGAGGACGCGCTCGCGCGCTACTGGGGGTACACGGCCTTCCGGCCGCTCCAGCGCGAGGCGATGGACGCCGTGCTCGAGGGCCGCGATTCCCTCGTTGTGCTGCCCACCGGCGGCGGCAAGTCCCTTTGCTTTCAGGCGCCCGCGGTGGTACGCCCCGGCCTTGCGGTCGTCGTCTCCCCGCTCATCTCCCTGATGAAGGATCAGGTCGACACACTCGTCGGCAACGGCGTGCCGGCCGGTCTGTACAACAGCTCGCTGACGACGGCCGAAAAGAGCGCCGTCGTCGCGGGCCTGCGGGAGGGACGCTACGGGCTGCTGTATGTGTCGCCCGAGCGGCTGGTCGGCGAAGGGAGCGACGGTTTTCTCGCGCTCCTGGCCTCATGCGCGGTCAGCTTCGTGGCGGTGGACGAAGCGCACTGCATCAGCCAGTGGGGACACGATTTCAGGCCGGAATACCGTCAGCTCGCCCAGCTCCGCCAGCTCCTGCCCGGCATCAGCGTGCACGCTTACACCGCGACCGCCACGGCCCGCGTGAGGCGAGATATCTCCACGCAGCTCGGACTCCGGAATCCGCTCGAGCTGGTTGGCTCGTTCGACCGCCCGAATCTTCTGTATCGCGTGCTGCCGAGAGCGGTGTTGAAGCGTCAGCTCCTCGACGTCCTCGCGCGTCATCGCGGCGAGGCCGGCATCATCTACTGCACGTCGCGGCGCGAAGTGGATGCCCTGGCGGACTGGCTCACACGCGAGGGCACTCCCGCGCTGCCGTATCACGCCGGGCTGGGCGAAGCCGAACGCAGCCGGAACCAGGACGCCTTCCTGAGCGAGCGCGTCGACGTCATCGTCGCCACCGTGGCGTTCGGCATGGGGATCGATCGGTCGAACGTCCGGTTCGTGGTGCATGCGGGCGCGCCGCGATCCATCGAGCACTATCAGCAGGAGTCGGGGCGGGCGGGGCGCGACGGGCTTGAAGCGGAATGCCTGCTGATCTACTCCGCCGCCGACTTCATGAAATGGCGCGTGATGCTCGAGGGCAACGGCGAGCTCACCGAGGCCGCGACCACCCTTCTCCGGCAGATGGAGCGCTACGCGGCCAGCGTCGGATGCCGGCATCAGCATCTCGCCGAGTACTTCGGCGACCAATATGCGAAAGATCGCTGCGGGGCGTGCGACTACTGCCTCGACGAGCTCGAGACGGCCGGTACACCAACGGTGCTCGCACGTCAGATCCTGTCGTGCGTCGTCCGGGTCGGGCAGCGGTTCGGCGCCATGCACGTGGCCAACGTCCTGCGCGGACATGCCACTGAACAGGTCGTCGCTCGAGGGCACGACAAGCTGAGCACGTTCGGCCTGCTGCCCCATGCCTCTGTCGCCGAAGTGCGCGGGTACATTCAGCAGCTCACGGCGCTCGGCCTGCTCCGCATGACCGACGATGCCTATTCGGTGCTGATGCTGACAGCCAGGGGGCTGGGCCTCCTGAAGGATGAGACGAGCGTGCCCGGGCTGACGCTGGCCCGCCAGCGCGCGCCGCGGAAGGACGCGTCGCGTGTGCGCTCGCGCGCCGAGACCGAATCGTGGCAGGACGTCGACCGCAAGCTCTTCGATCGTCTGCGCGCGCTGCGCCTCGAAACGGCGCGGGAGCGCGGCGTGCCCCCGTACGTCATCTTCCACGACGCAACGCTGCGCGAGATGGCCCGGCTCAAGCCTGTGTCGCTGAATGCCCTGCTCTCCGTCAAGGGAGTGGGCGCACGTAAGGCCGACGATCTGGGTGAAATCTTCCTGTCCGCGATTCGCGGACACGCGCTCTAACCCAGAGTTCCCTTGTCTTGAGTAACCACGGGGCGTTCACGCTTCTCTGTTCCGCACCCAGAACCGCTCTGCGTAGTGTCCCGCTTTAGCCGGACCGGCCTGCTAGAATAAGTAGTCCACCCGTCGCGAAATCCCCTATTTGAGGACCGGCGTTCATGATTGCTGTCAGTGGTGTGTCCATGCGGTACGGCTCCAAAGTCCTGTTCGAGGACGTCACCACGACGTTTTCTGCCGGGCGGCGCTACGGGCTGACCGGCCCGAATGGCGCCGGCAAGTCCACCTTCATGAAGCTGCTGACCGGCGAGATCGACCCGCAGCGGGGCGACGTCACCCGTCCGGCCAAGCTCGGCGTGCTGCGCCAGGACCATTACGCCTTCGACCAGTACCGCGTGATCGACACCGTCGTCATGGGCAATCAGCGCCTCTGGAAGGCGCTGGCCGAGCGCGATGCGATCTACGCCAAAGCGGAAATGTCGAACGACGACGGCATGCGCCTGGGCGAGCTCGAGGGCATCGTTGGCGAAGAGGACGGCTATGCGGCGGAGAGCGATGCGGCCGTGCTGCTGCAGGGGCTCGATATCCCGGATGCGCTGCACGAGCGGACGATGGCCGAGCTGCAGGGCGGCCAGAAGGTGCGCGTGCTGCTGGCGCAGGCGCTCTACGGCCAGCCGCAGGCGCTGCTGCTCGACGAGCCGACCAACCACCTGGACCTCGACTCGATCCACTGGCTGCAGCACTGTCTCGGCCGCTACGAGGGGACGCTCATTGTCATCTCGCACGACCGGCATTTTCTGAACGGCATCTGCACCCACATCGCCGACATCGACTACGAGACGATCATCACGTATACGGGCGGCTACGACGACATGGTGGTGGCCAAGACGCAGATTCGATCGACGATCGAAGCGGGCAACGCGCAGCGCGAAAAGAAGATCGTGCAGCTCAACGACTTCATCGCCCGGTTCGGCGCCGGCACGCGCGCGAGCCAGGTGACCTCACGCCGCAAGGAAGTGGAGCGGCTGCAGACGACGGAGCTGGCGCGGTCGAACATTCAGCGTCCGTACATCAAGTTCGCGACGAAGCGGCCGTCAGGCAAAACCGTCCTCGAGTGCGAGGGGCTCGCCGTGGCGTACGGCGACGCGACGGTCTTCTCCGGCTTCGGCGCCCTCGTCAATCGCGGCGACAGGATCGTGCTCGTGGGGCGCAACGGCGCGGGCAAGACGACGCTGCTGAAAGCGCTGATGTCGGACGCGCCGGACATGCGCCCGTCACCGGGTGATCTCGATAGTGGGACCACGCGGTGGGGCCATGAGGTGTCGATTGGCTACTTCCCGCAGGACCATGCCGGTGAAATCGAGAAGGGGCTGACGGCGGTCGAGTGGCTGCACCGGTACGACCCCGACCTGTCGCGTCAGGACGTCCACGGATTACTCGGCCAGATGCTCTTCAGCGGCGAAGAGGGCCACAAGCCGACCGAGGCGCTCTCGGGCGGCGAGACGGCGAGGCTGCTCTTCTGCCGGATCATGCTGCAGAAGCCGAACGTCCTGGTGCTCGACGAGCCGACCAACCACCTCGACCTGGAATCGATCAACGCACTGAACGTGGCGCTGCAGAAATACGAAGGCACAATCTTTCTGGTCACCCACGACCAGGATCTGCTGGAAGAAGTCGGCACGCGCGTCTGGCAGTTCGACCACGGCCGCATCGTCGATCTCAAGGGCACGTACGAAGAGCACGCCGCTTCGCCGGCATAACCATGATTACACCCGCATCACCCGCCGTTGTCCCGACGCGCGTCGCCCCGAGGCGTGTGCAGACCGATTCGCACAAGCATGCAGTCAGCATGGGCAAACGCAACGCGCGCCACGCCAAGGACGCCGCCAAGGGTCTTGCCCGGGAGCTGCCGGGGGATTCGTTCGTCCCCGCGATCGGCACGCGAGAGGATCGTCAGCTCCCCAGGCTGGTGAAGCAGCCGCCCAGGAAGTAGGTCGCGTGGATCTATCGGACGATTATCTCGGTCTTCACCGAGTTCGCGACGAAGCACTGCTCGTGTGCCACGTGATGAAGGCGTGAGCGCTCGTCCGCCGAAGGCTGCTTCTCGCCCGCGTAGACGTGAGACTTCACCGTCCAGTATTCCTTGCTTGCCCTACGTTCGTAGCCTGGCAGGCATGTGTCGAGCATGTCCCACACTTCGTCAAGCATGACGAAGCGCGCCATTACGCCGCTATGTCAAGCTGCAAATCCGCTTCGTTGTCGGCAGGCTGAATCTCAGAAAGCGCTTTGACGCTGACAGTGACCTGAAGCTTGGCATCTGCGGGTGATTTCTTGAGGCCTGGGACTTCGAGCTCTTGTTGCCGAACCACGTCCACGGCATCGCGCCATTCCTGCTCGTAATCCGGATTCGTGTCCTCGAAAAACACGCGAACAAGATCTGCAAATTGGTCGAACGAACCCGCCTCTGTAGCGATTTCCCTGAGAATTCCTGAGAACGTTCGGCGGAACTCGCGACGGGCAGATGCGGCGTCTGCGCCCACAGCAGCCATACCGCCCGGATTGACCCCATAGATCCAGCAACCGTCAGGCTCCTGAACACACAGGGCGCGACCGTTTACCGCATGGACCTCCACAACAATAGCGTTCCCAAAAAGGACTTCGCGGAAGTTCAGCAACAACGGGATTGCGGGGACGGCCGGCGCGGCCTTCTCGGTCGTCATACGGGTAAGTATGTCGACTAGGCCGCGGACGGGCTTGTTTCGCCATTTATGCGCCTATCACCCGAGGCTTGAGCCTTGAGCACGAGTGCACAGGGCGTAAATACCAGCAGAGGGGGCGTGGACGGCGGGGCCGGCACGGCGCCGGCACCGCCTGGAGGCGCGTTAGAACGCGTACTTGACGCCGAGCTGGATGATGCGCGGCGCGCCTTCCTGCGTGGTGATGCGGCCGAACGTCCCCGAGTTGAAGTTCGCCTGCCACCCCCCGGCGGTCAGCTCGGTGCCGGGGATGCCCCAGTTGAAGGTGTTGAACAGATTGAACGCCTCGAGCCGGAGCTCCAGCGCCTGGGTCGAGACGAGGCCAATCCGGCGCGAGATCGCCAGGTCCACGTTCCAGAAGTTGGGACCCGTCAGCGCATTCCGCATCAGGTTGCCGTATGCGCCCGCTGCCGGCTGGGCGAAGGCGGCGCTGTTGAAGTAGTTCGTGAGCGTCCGCGGGTTGGCGTACACGTCGTCGCTGACCTTGTTCACCCGCTGGTTCCGCTGCCCGTTGAGCGCGTTGTCGCGGCCGGTGATGATGTTGATGCGGGTGCCGGACCGGATGCTCACGATCCCGGACGCGCGCCAGCGGGAGGCGAGAGTGCCGAGCGCCCCGCCGGCGAAGTCGGGCGTTTCCGCCCCGAGCGTCAAGCTCGCCACGTGCGTGCGATCCTGATCGCAGTAGCCGCGATCGAACTCGGGGTCGTCGGGGTTCGTGTACCCGGACGCGATCTGGGCGAAGGTGTTCGGCGTCTTCGTGCCCATGCAGCGCGACCAGGTGTAGTTGCCGTTCAGGCTGAGGCCGCCCGCCGACCGGCGCTGCACCGACAGCTTCAGGCCGCGGTACTCCTGCCAGCCGATGTCGTCGTTCAGATCCAGCGTGCCGATCAACCGCCCTTCCACGGGGTTCTCCTGGAAAAGCACGCGCCGCTGATTCAGATTGGCGTTGGTCGAGCAGACGTTGTAGCGCACGCCCTGGATCGTGCACGGCCCCAGGCCCATGAAGATGCCCGGGTTGAACGCCGTCTGCGCCCACAGCCGATCCGTGTAGCTCCCGAGGTAGCTCACCGCGACGCCCCAGTCCGTGCCGAGCTGCCGCTCGAGCGTCACGTTCCAGTTCTGGGCGCGCGGCGAGTTGATGTCGGGCTCCATGGTACCGAAGGAGCCAAACGCGGGATACGCCACGTCGCGGGTCCTCACAATCGGGTGGGGATCGCCCCCCACGTGCCCGTACGGGTCGTCCATGCGCCCCGGCGGATCGGTGATGAGCGACCGGTTGCCGAACGGCGGCGCCGAGGAGTTGATCTGGTGATAGTCGTTCGTCATGAAGTCGTAGGCCAGCGCGTACGACGCGCGCAGCGCCAGGCGGCCGTCACCGGTCGCGTCCCAGGCCACGCCGACGCGCGGCGAGACGTTCGTCCACTGCTTGTTCAGCCCCGTCTGTCCGGGCGGAAACCCCTCGTCACCGGGGTAGAGGAGGCCGGCGGGCGCGTTCACGAACACGTTGCTCTTGATGCCCCGGCGGAAGTTGTCCTGGTTGAAGTTGTAGACGGCACCGTTTTCCGCGCTCACGCCGAAGTAGGGCTCCCACCGCAGCCCCAGGTTCACCGTCACGCGGTTGGTCGCGCGCCACGTGTCCTGCGCGTACAGCCCGAGGTACCAGCTGTGCACCGGCAGGTCCTGGACGGCGCCGTGCTCCACGGTCGTGATTCGGCCGAGCATGAAGTCGGCGAGGCCGAGGCCGGCGGCGCTGCCGTCGAACAGCCAGATGCCGGCAGCCCGCGACGAGGACTGGTAGCGCCCCGTCGCGTACGCAACATTGCCACCGACACCGAACTGGTGCCGGCCGCGCACCAGGGTGAAGTCGTCGGCCACATTGTAGAAGTTGTTGCGGAAGGACGCTGGGGTCGTGCCGGCCGGAAGGTCGAAGCCGCCGGCCACCTGTATCGGCATCTGGCCCTTCAGGTAGGGGTGCAGCTTGATGCCCACGTCGGTCGGATCGAAATACGGCGTGGTGTTCCGATTCACCGACGTGCGGTTGTACGCCACGCGGATGGCGTTGACGGCGGTGGGCCCCAGGACCATCGTGTCGCCGAGGGTCAGCGTCTGCGCGAGATTGTCGAAGCCGGAATTGGCCGCCTTGAGCACGTTATCCGAGCCGCCCTCATAGGCCGGCGGCTTCTTGATGAACGTCGCCATGTACCGGCCGAAGACGGAGTGATCGGCGGTCCACTGGTAGTCGAGCCGCCCGATGGCCTGGCCTTCGTTGCTGTCGTCGGTCGTGGCGAACGTGATCTGGCCGCATGGATCGGTTGTCGCCGGCAGCCGCCTCGCGATATTCAGCGCGGCCGGGCTGAGGAGCGCCGGATTGATGCGGTTCCCGACGAAACCGCCGCCCAGGTTGACCTGCCTGCCGTTGTTGCACGCGGGTGAGGCAAACGCCGTGAAGTCGCCGGCGAGCATCTGGGCCGTGGGCACCCAGGCGATCTGGTCGGCCGGACGGAAGCGCAGCGTGGTGCCCTGGTAGCCGCCGAAGAAGAACAGCCTGTCGCGTACCACGGGACCACCGAGTGTGCCGCCGAACTGATTGCGCAGCAGCCCGTCGTCCTCGCGCGTGCCGTCGGGGCCGATGCTGGCAAACGGGCTCGTCGCGTTGAGCGCGCGGTGGCGGAGGAACTCGAACGCGTTGCCGTGGAAGATATTGGTGCCCGACTTCGTGACGGCGTTCACCGACGCCCCCGCGTGCATCCCGTTCTGTGCGGTCAGGCCGCTCGTCGCCACGCGGAATTCCTGCAGGGCGTCGGGGAACGGCAGCGGGAGGTTGACGTTGCTCTGCGGGCTGTTGTGCGTCGCGCCGTCGAGCAGGTACCCGACCCCGGTCGGCAGGCCGCCGGCGACCGAGATGAGGACGCCCCCGGGGAAGTTCCGGCCGCCGACGACGCCGGTCTGGACCGCCGCGCCGACAATCAGCACGAGTTCCGCCGCGTTGCGACCGTTGAGCGGGAGCTCAAGGATGCGCTCGTTCTCGACGACGGCGCTGATGCCGGCGCTCTGCACGTCGACGAGCGGCGCCGCCGCTTCGACCGAGACGGTCTCTTCCAGGCTGCCGATCGCCAGCACCACGTTGATGACGGGCGTGGAGGCCACCTGCAGCACGATGCCCGTCTGTGAGAAGGTGCGGAACCCCTGGAGCATCGCTTCGAGCCGATACGGCCCCGTGGGCAGGTTCGTCAGCACGTACGCGCCGTTCTCGTCCGTCGTGATCGTGCAGGATCCGGAACGTCTTCATACCTTCTCCTTTTCCGAGGCAGCCGACGACGTAACGCGCGGGTTTGGGCGTAGACACTACCAGGGCTGGCGGTCGGGCTGCGGCTGGTCCGATTATTGGAAAACCGGCCCAGAGATCCCAGAGATAGAGTCGCAGGCCCTCCATCCGGCGGCCAAGGGGGCGATGATCGGCGCCGCCGTCGGCGCGCTCATCGGCGCGCTGCGCTGATACCCAAGGCGTGCGGCGGCGCGGGCCATGCGATGACGTCCAGATGCACGCGGTTCCCTCCGGCGCTCTTGCCGGCGTACATCCGAGAGTCGGCGTGGCGGACGGCTTCTTCGACCGTCTCCGGCGGGGTGACGAACGTCACCGCGCCGATCGTGGCCGTCACCGGCGGACCGCTGGAGACGGACGAACCGCCGATCACCAGCCGCAGCCGCTCGAGCATCGCCCGCGCGTCGTCGGCGTCCGCCTCCGGAAGAAGGAGCACGAACTCGTCGCCTCCGAGCCGCGCGAACACGTCGCTCGGCCGCACCGACGCCTGAATCAGGCGCGAGATGCCGCGGAGCAGGTCGTCGCCCGCCGTGTGGCCACGTGCATCGTTGATCTCCTTGAAGTGATCGAGATCGATGTAGGCGAGCGTCACGGGCCGCGCCTTGCGCCGGCACAGCGCGATCAGGCGGCCCGCTTCCTCGTAGAAGGCGCGGCTGTTGAGAGCCAGCGTCACCGGATCGGTGCGGCTGAGCCCGTGCTCGCGCACGACCGCCGCCCTCAAACTGGCGATGAGCAGTCCGACAGTCGCAAACGCCACACCCTGCACGAGGGCGTTCGCCACCCACAGGCCGCTGGTCGAGAACGTCAGACCGGCCAGGGCATTCGAGACGACCCACGACATCGATGAGAGCGCGGCAAGAATTAGGGCACCGGCCCGCCCGCGGTGCCAGGCGACGAGACTCACAGGCACGAAGTACAACGGGAACACGCGCAGCTCGGCTCCGCTGGCATAGTCGACGACACCGATGAAGGCGACGGCAACGACGGCTGCCGCCCAGACTGCTACCGCGGGCATGCCACCGCCTTTATAATCTTTCACGGCCGTGCTTTCCACCGCTCCGCCAACAGTGACTCTTCGCAGCGCGCCGGCCAAACCGTTCGACGGCGCGATCGCGGCGGCGCGGACCTGCTACTCGCCGCGCGTCATCGGCGCCGACGAGATCACCGACAAGCAGCGCGACACGATCGGGTCGCTCACCTTCGACGCCGGGCATCACACCGTCTATCAGCACGCGCACTTCGAGTTCGGGCTCGAGAACGTCTCGCGCCAGTTCGTCTGGAGCTTCCTGCACTCGTACCCGTTCTACAACTCGGAGCAGTCGAGCCAGCGCTACGTCAAGCTGAAGGAGCCGCGCGCCTTCGTGCCGCCGATCGCCGGCGAGGCGCTCCGCGTCTACGAAGCGGCGATCCTGCGCGCCTGGGACCGCTACGCCGGGCTCTCGGCGCTCCTCAAAGACGATGCGCTCGCGATCCTGAAGGAGCTGCGGTACGTCCGGCCGACGACCAGTCCCGATCGACTGAAGCAGATCGATCGCGACGCCGAGAAGCGCGCGATCGAGACCGCGCGGTACGTCATCCCGATCGGGGCGTTCACGTCGATGGTGCACACCATCTCCGGCATCGTGCTCCACCGCCTGCACCGGATGATGAACACGGGCGACACGCCGTACGAGGCGCGCGCGGTCATCGGCGAGATGGTGCGGCTCGTTCGCGAATGGGATCCGTTCTTTTTCGAGAAGGTGGGCCTGGCGCCGATCGATCGCGGCGAGGTGCCCGAATCCACGTTTCCGGAGCCGCAGGGGAGCGGTGATCGGTTTGCGGCCGCCTTCGACGCGCGGCTGAACGGACGCTGGTCGCGCCTGCGCGACGCCTCGGCCGACGCCGAGACGATCGTCGCCGAGGCGGTGCGGTCGATTTTCGGCCTCGAGCCTGCGCGCATGAGCGATGACGAGGCGCTCGATCGCGTGATGAACCCGGCGCAGAACCGCTACCGCCTCGACGTGTTGAACGTCACGTATCACTCGCCGCTCATGCGGGCGCTGCACCATGCGACCTACGTCTTCGAGAAGCGCCTCAGCCACACCGCCGATTCGCAGGATCAGCGCCACCGGATGGTGCCGGCGTCGCGCCCGCTCATGACGTTTGCCGACACCGCCGATCCCGACTACATCACGCCGCGGCTCATCGCCGCCAATCCCCGCGCGCGGGCCGTCTACGACTGCGCGATGCGCGAGGCGTGGGACGCGAAGAACCGGCTGATCGCGCTCGGCGTGCCGCTCGAGTTCGCGCTCTACGTGCTGCCGAACGCCAAGACGCTGCGCTTTCTCGAATCGGGGTCGCTCCTGGCGCTGCTGCACAAGTGGACGCTGCGAACCTGTTTCAACGCGCAGGAGGAGATCTACCTCGCGTCGATGGACGAGATCGCGCAGGTGCGCGCCGTGCATCCGCGGATCGGCCGCCACATCGGGCCGCCCTGCGTGATCCGCAACGGGCTCGTCTCGCCGCGTTGCACCGAAGGGTCGCACTTCTGCGGCGTGCCGGTGTGGCGCGATTTTCCCGCGGCGGTGCGGCGGCTGTGAGCCCCTGGCTGGTCCATCTCTACACGGCCAGCAGCGCAGTCTTCGGGTTCCTGGCGCTCACGCGCATCTTCTACGACCGCTACCGCGACGCGTTCTTCTGGATTGCGCTCGCGATTGTCGTCGACGCGACCGACGGCGTGCTGGCGCGCCGCATGCGGGTCGGGACGCGCCTCCCGCACTTCGACGGCGCCAAGCTCGACGACATCGTCGACTACATCACCTATGTCTTCGTGCCGGCGTTCTTCGTCTGGCATGCGCTGCTCGTGCCGGAGCGCTGGGCGATCGCGGCTGCGGCGGCGATGCTGCTTGCGAGCGCGTACGGCTTCAACCGTCGCGACGCGAAGACGGATGACCATTTCTTCACCGGGTTCCCGTCCTACTGGAACATCGTCGTGTTCTACCTCTACGTCGCCCGCTGGCCGCCCGCCGTGAACCTTGGGATTCTGCTCGCGCTGGTGGCGCTGGTCTTCGTGCCGATCCGGTACGTCTACCCGTCGCGCACGCCGTCCTGGCGCCCGCTCACCGTCGCGCTCGGTCTCGTGTGGGGCGTGCTGATGCTCGTGCTCTGGTCGCAGATGCCGGACGTGTCGCGGCCGCTCCTGTGGGCGTCGTTCGTCTTCCCCGCGTACTACCTGCTGCTCTCGCTCGCGCTCCATCGCCGGCGCGCGCCCGCGTGAACCCGATCGCGATCCACGCCGGGAACCCGGGACCGATGACCGGCGCCGGCAACTGGACCTGGCTGATTCCCGGCCGCGTGCCGACGCTCATCGATGCCGGCGTCGGCGAGCCCACGCATCTCGACGCGCTCGATCAGGCGCTCGGCGGCGCGGCGCTGCGGCAGGTGCTCGTCACGCACGGCCACTCCGACCATGCGTCGGGGGCGCCCGCCATCGCCTCGCGTATGCACGGCGTCCATTTTCGGAAGATGCCCTGGCCCGAGCGTGATGCCCGCTGGCCGGTGCCGTGGGAGCCGCTTGACGACGGCGCCGGGATCGACGCCGGTGACACGCGCGTGACGGCTATGCACACGCCTGGGCACGCGCCCGATCATTGCTGCTTCTGGCACGCGGAGACGCGCACCCTGTTCGGGGCCGATCTGGTCATTCAGGGAACGACCGTCTACATCCCGGCCGGTCTGGGCGGCGATCTCGCCGCGTATCTGGCGTCGCTCGAGCGCGTGCTCGCGCTCGATCCCGCGCGGATTCTCCCGGCGCATGGCCCGGTCATCGACGAACCCGCCCGGCTGCTCCGCGCCTACCTCGACCACCGCCGCGAGCGCGAGGCGCAGATCGTCGACGCGCTCCGCCGCGGCGCGCGCGATGCGGACGCCATCGTCGCGCGCGTCTACCGCGGCCTCGCGGACGGCCTGCGCGGACGCGCGCGTGAGACGGTGGACGCGCATCTCCTGAAGCTCGAGCGCGACGGACGAGCCGTCCGGCGAGTAGACCTGTGGACGTTGATTGATTAGGTGCTGTTCACACTTCTGAGTTCCCGGTTCTCAGTTCGTGTTCAGGTTCGGTTCCGGGTTCGGGGTCTAGAGGTAATGCCTTCCGGAAATTCGCTGAGGTAAGAATCCTCTTGTACTCTTTGCGAGAA
>CAZGLC010000113.1:0-15073 GCA_964526235.1 uncultured Bifidobacteriaceae bacterium | reverse complement strand
GATCCGCCGCTCGTTCCTGCAGTTTTTCGAGCGCCACGGGCACCGCGTCGTGCCCAGCTCGCCGCTCGTGCCGCACGACGACCCCACCCTGCTCTTCACCAACGCAGGGATGAACCAGTTCAAGGACGTGTTCCTCGGCCGCGAGACGCGCGACTACCGGCGCGCGGCGACCGCGCAGAAGTGCATGCGCGTCAGCGGCAAGCACAACGACCTCGACAACGTCGGCCCCTCGCTCCGGCATCACACCTTCTTCGAGATGCTCGGAAACTTCTCTTTCGGCGACTACTTCAAAAAGGAGGCGATCCCGTTCGCGTGGGCGCTCCTCACGGAGGCATGGAAGATTCCGGCTGACCGGCTCTACGCCACGGTGTTCAAGGGCGAGGCGGGGATTCCGCGCGACGCGGAGGCGTACGACGTCTGGGCGACATTCCTGCCGCGCGAGCGCATCGGCGAGCTCGGCACGGCCGACAACTTCTGGCAGATGGGCGACACCGGCCCGTGCGGCCGCTGCTCGGAAATCTATTACTACCGCGGCCCTGAGATCGGCTGCAGCGAGGAAGGGACGAAGGCGGGTTGCCGCGGCCTCGAGTGCAGCTGCGACCGCTACATCGAGATCTGGAACAACGTCTTCATGGAGTTCGATCGGCAGGCCGACGGCACACTCGAGCCGCTCCCCGCGCCCTCCATCGATACCGGCATGGGACTGGAGCGGATCACGGCCGTCCTGCAGGGGCACCTGTCGAACTACGACACCGATCTGTTTACCCCGCTCCTGGCTGCGATCGGCGAGCGCACCGGCACGCGCCACCGCGGGACGATGGCGCCCTCCGATGTGTCGATGCGGGTGGTGGCGGACCACATGCGGGCGATGACATTTCTCATCGCCGACGGCGTCGTGCCGTCGAACGAGTGGCGCGGGTACGTGCTGCGGAAGATCATGCGGCGGGCGATGCGGCACGGGAAACGGCTTGGCGTGGCCGAGCCGTTCCTCTACGCGCTGGTCGAGACCCTGGTGCACGAGTTCGGCGACGCCTATCCGGAACTGAAGAACGGACGCGACGCGATCGTCCGGGTGATTCGCAGCGAAGAGGAGCGGTTCGACGCGGTGCTCGCCGATGGACTCCCCCGCCTCGAGGACGTGCTCGATCGGGCCGCGTCCGCGGGCGGCGTCGTCGCCGGCGACGCAGCGTTCCGGCTGTACGACACCTACGGCCTCCCGCGCGACTTCATCGAGGACATGATCGACGAGCGGAAGCTGACGCTCGATCGCGACGGCTTCGAGAAGGCGATGGAGGCGCAGCGCGACAAGGCCCGTGCGAAGAGCAAGTTCGGGACGGCGGCGGCGGGCGAGACCGCCGTCTGGCACAAGCGTCCCAACCTCGCGTCGCAGCCGGACGTCTTCCGCGGCTACGAGACGACGACCGTGAACACGCAGGTCGTGGAACTGCTCGACGCCGATCGCCGCCCGGTCGAGGAGCTGAAGGCGGGGGAGCAGGGATTCGCGGCGATCGCCGAGACGCCCTTCTACCTGCAGTCAGGCGGACAGGTGTCCGACGCCGGCCGCCTCAGCGGACCTCGCGGCGAGGCGGCGGTCACCGACGTCGTGAAGGGGCCGGCCGACCTGCCGCGCTTTCACGCGATCGCCGTCGAGCGCGGATCGCTCGCCTATCGCGATCCCGTTACCGCGGCCGTGGACGCCGCCGCCCGCGATGCCACGCGCCGGAACCACACCGCCACTCACCTGCTCCACGCCGCGCTCCGGCACGTGCTCGGCGGCCACGTCAAGCAGGCGGGATCGCTCGTGGCGCCCGATCGCCTCCGCTTCGACTTCACGCACGTCGGGCCGCTCACCCCGGACCAGATCGTCGAGATCGAGCGCATCGTCAACGAGCAGATCCTCCGCAACGCCGCCGTCGACACCGACGTGACAAACACGCAGGAGGCGGTTGCCGCCGGGGCGATGGCGCTCTTCGGCGAGAAGTACGGGGAACGCGTCCGCGTCGTGTCGGTGCCCGGCTTCAGCGTGGAGCTCTGCGGCGGCACGCACGTGCGCGCCACCGGCGACATCGGCCTGTTCGCGATCGTGTCGGAGGGCGGGGTGGCCGCGGGCACCCGGCGCGTCGAGGCGATGACCGGGCTCGACTCGGTCCGCGCGTTCGAGCGCCAGCGGGACGAGCTGGCCGCGCTGGCCGCGGCGCTCAACGCGCGGCCGGGCGAGCTGGCCGCGCGGATTGGCGCACTGCAGGAAGACAACCGTCGGCTCGCCCGCGAGCTGCAGCAGGCGCGGATGAAGGCGGCGCTCGGCGGCGGCGCCGGCCCTGCCGAGGACGTCGTCGACGTGGCGGGCGTGACGCTCGTGGCGCGCGAGGTGAGCGGTCTCGACAAGGACGGCCTGCGCGCGCTCGTCGATCAGCACCGCTCGCGCATCAAGAGCGGGGTCGTGATCCTCGCGCAGCCGTCCGACGGCAAGGTGGCCATCGTGGTCGGGGTGACGCCCGATCTGACGAAGAAGGCGCCCGCCGGGCAAATCGTCAAGCAGATTGCGCCGATCGTGGGCGGGGGCGGCGGGGGCCGGCCCGATTTCGCCGAGGCCGGCGGCAAGGATCCGTCGAAGATCGGCGAGATGCTCGCGGCCAGCCGCGGCATCGTCGAGAAAATGCTTACGTCAGGTTGACGAGCCCGAGCAGCTCGCGGCCGTACTGCGTGCGCGCCTCCCCGTAGATCGGGGTGACTGCCGCCACGAACGCCTTGTGCTGGTCGGGGGTCAGCTCGAGAATCTCGCCTCCCGCCTTCCGGATTGCGACCACCGATTCTTCTTCTTCCTTGACGTGCAGCTCGCGCTGGTAGACGACCGCGTCAATCACCGCGGCGCGCATCTCCTCCTGCAGCTCGCGCGGCCACGCGTCGAAGGACGGCCGGTGCAGGAAGATGGGCCGCGACAGGTAGAAGTGGTTCGACGCCGTGTGGAACTTGTGGAAGTTGTGCACGCCGTAGGTCACCGTATTGAGGAACGGGTTTTCCTGCGCGTCGAGCGTGCCGGCCTTCACGGCCACGATCGCCTCGGTCAGATCCATGATCTTCGGGATCGCGCCGAGCAGCTCGAAGGTCCGCGCCTGCACCTTGCTCGGCAGCACCCGGATCGTGAGCCCCTTCATGTCGGCCGGCATCCGGATCGGGCGCACGCGGTTCGACACGTGGCGGAAGCCGTTCTCGAACCAGCCGAGAATCCGCAGGTCCATGCCCGCCTCGATGCGCTCGGCCAGGATGCGGCCGAACCGGCCGTCCATCGCGCCGCGCGCCGTTGGCGTGTCGGAAAAGATGAATGGGAGATCCGCGATCCCGAGGTCGGGCACGCGCTCGGTGAAGTAGCTGCTCGACTGATACCCGAGCGTCAGTACGCCGCTCTCGACCAGCCAGAGGATGTCGTCGGCGCGGTAGCCGAGGTCCAGGATGTTGTAGACGTACTTCACGTCGACGTCGCTCTTGAACTTCGCCGCGACGCGGTCGCCGATGCGCTTGATCGCGTAGCTGAAGCCGTTGTTCGCCGGAGCGTAGCCGCCGAGGAGGATGCGGATAGGCCGGCGCGTGTGCACGGCCGGAGCACCTGCTCCACTGGGGTTCTGGGCGAAAGCGGGCTGCGCCAGAGCGCTCGCACCAGCCGCGGCCGACGTCTTCAGGAAATCGCGCCTGCGCATGCGTATCCTCCGGAGGCTATTCTACCTGCTGCGGCTCCTGCCGCAGGGTGATCATGCCCGGCGCCGCGGCCGCCTTCGGCGCCTTCTTCCGCACGACGCGGTGCCACCACATCGCCGCGCCGGTCACGAACATCACCGCCGGGATGAGGCCGATGACGACCCACACCGCCTTCAGCGTGTGGCTGCGCCAGCGGCCGAAGTGCAGCCGCACGGCCCACCGGAGCACCGCGTCGCCCGGACGCTCTTCGGTGAAGTTGTCGAGCGGGCCCCAATACCAGTCGACGAACTGCGAGAACGGATCGGGAAACGCCATATAAATTCCCGTGACCGCCCAGATGAAGAGCATAGCGAAGAACCAGACCCCGAGCGAGCTGTGCGAATCGAAATTGAAGCGCGGCCACGGCGACCGCCAGCGGAACACGAAGCCGCTGCGCCATACCTTCAGGCCGCGCCACCAGAGCACGACGCCGGTCAGGCAGAGCAGCGTCACGAAGATGCTGCCGACGCCGTTCCACCACCGGCCGCGCCGGTCCTCGACCAGCAGCAGGTCGTCGTGCAGCTCCGCGAGCTTCAGCACCGCCTCGGCCTGCCACGGCCACGGGTCGCCGAGATCCTCGCCCGTATAGCCGTTGAAGTCGCGCTCGATCGCCTCGCCGCCGCGCCGCAGGTCGACCCGCACGAGCGCCGTGCGGCGCTGCGGATCGCCGACACGCTCGACGGTGTAGCCGGGATACGCGGCGGCCGCGAGGCGCGCGAGGTCGTCTTTCGGCAGCACCGGCCGGCCCTCTTCGAGCGGCGGCGCCTGCGGCCGAACGGCGCGGTCCATCTCGCGCCGGAAGACGAGCGCGCTGCCGGTGATGCTGAGCATCACGACGTACAGACCGACCGCCAGACCGATCCAGAGATGGAGCTGGAAGGAGATTTTCCGCAGGAGCACCGTCCGCGGCTTGCGAAGGCAACGCTGCCAGAGGTTCATCCGCAGAAATCCTATCAGGTAGGGGCACGGCGACGCCGTGCCCCTACGCTTCCTGTCCCTTGAGGCCGATAGTCGACAAAAGGGGTCAGACCCTGGTGATGGGGCGACTCAAGGTTGTCCGATCGCTGCATAACCTTGAGTCGCCCCATCACCAGGGTCTGACCCCTAGTATAAAATCCTACAGCTCAGCCATTTGCGACAGATGCTGACCAAAATCCTCCTGCTCGTGGCGTGCGCGGCCGTCCTGTGGCCCGCAGCGGCGTCCGCCCAGATTTACGCCTGGCGCGACGGGAGCGGCATGCTCGTCCTTTCGGATCGCAAGCTCGACGCCGCCGCCGAGACCTATGCCGTGCCGAACGCGCCGGCCGTCCGCACCACCCGGCCGCCCGCGGCGGGCGCTTCCAGCGGGCGCTACGAAGCGCTCGTGCAGGAGTACGCCGGGCGGCAGGCGCTGCGGCCCGATCTCGTGCGCGCCGTGATTCAGGTCGAATCCGCGTTCAACCCGTACGCGCGGTCGCCCAAGGGCGCCATGGGCCTGATGCAGCTGATGCCGGGCACGGCGCGCGAGCTGGGCGTCCGCAACGCATTCGACGCGGCGGAAAACATCCGCGGCGGCACGGCGTACCTGCGACAGCTGCTCGACCGCTACGACGGCAACGAAGAGCTGGCGCTCGCGGCCTACAACGCGGGGTTCGACGCCGTCGACCGGCACGGCGGCCGCGTGCCGCCGTACACGGAGACGCGGAATTACGTCCGGAAGGTCGGCTCCGCCGCCGCCCAGGTCACGCGTGCGCCCTCCGGCCCCACGCGCGTCATCTACAAGACCATCGACATCGTCGACGGCCGCCCGGTGGTGCGGTACACGACCGAGCGCCCCGCCTCGGGCGCCTACGAAGTCGTCGGCCGCTGAAGTACAATCGGCGTTCATGGCCAAGCGAACAAAATCCGCCCTGAAGGCGAATCGGCAGAACATCAAGCGCCGCGAGCACAACCGTGGGCTGCGGTCGCGGCTGCGGACGGCGCTCAAGGCGATCCGCGCCAGCCTCGACGCGAAGGACATCCCCGGCGCGAAGGCCGCGCTGAGGAACACGGTCTCGATCGTTGACAAGATGGCGACCCGCGGCATCATCCACCGCAACACTGCCGCCCGCTACAAGTCGCGCCTCTCGGCGCGGTTCAGCAAGCCGGCTGCCTAACGGGGCCGCCTCGGCTCACACAGCTCCACCACCAGCCGTTCCAGCAGCACGCGCGGTTCCCCGCCGGACGTTTTGAGCGCCAGGTCGGTGCGGAACACCGCCTCGATCCCGGTGCGAAGCCGCGCCGGCGGCAGCCGCTCCGCCGCCGTGCGGAGCTGTCCCAGCACGAAAAACGCCGGCGCGCCTGCGTCGAGCGCCAGGCGCAGCTCGTGCAGCGCTTCGGCAGCGTCGTTCCGCGAGATCGCGTTCGCGATCCCGAAATCGGCCTGCGCCTCCGGCGCGGCCGGCACCGCCTGCCGCACGTCGTCGGCGGTAATCGCCGGCTGCCCCATCGCATAGAGCGCCAGCCGCTCGAGCCCGCTGCGCAGCCGGACCAGATCGAGTCCCGCGCGCCGGACGAGCGCGCGCACCGCGGCCGCGTCGAGCGGCGCGTTCATGCCGGCGGCGCGCGCCTTCACCCAGCGCTCCGCGTCGGCTTCGTCGCCGATCGTGCCGCAGTTGACGACTTGCGCCGCCTGCAGCAGCTGCTTGACGACGCGGCGCCGCATGTCGAGCGTCCCGCAAATAAAGACGACGGTCGCGTGGTCCGGAGGGTCCGCGATGAACGCCTCGAGCCGCTCCTGCGCCTCCTCGGCCGCCTTCGACTCGCGCTTAGGAATGAGCAGCTGCTCGGCCGCTGCGACGATCACGAGGCGGCGGGGCGCCATCATCGGCAGCGTGGCGGTCGCCTGCACCAGGTCGTCGACGTCGGCGTCCGCGCCGTACAGGCGATCGACATTGAAGGCGCGCAGCCCCTCGTCCACGATGCCGGCGAACTCGCCCGCCACGGCGGCCTTCTCGACATCGTCGTCGCCGAGGAGCACGTAGAGAGGACCGATGGATCCGGACGCGATCTGTTTGCGGAGGGCGGCGGGGGTCAGCGCGGGCACGGGGTGATTGTAGTACGTAGGCCGGGTCCGCGGACGGAAGGAGCGGCGGACCCGGCAGGCTACATTCGGATGCGCGCGCCCGTGAGATCGACGCCGGTGAGCGCGCTCAGCTCGTACCTCGCCCAGCGCAGGTCGGTTTCAGTGAGATCGGCGCCGTTGAAGGTGGCGCCGCGCAGATCGGCGTCGCACAGGTCGACGCGCCTGAGCTTCGCCTCGTCCATCCGCGCGTCGCGCAGATCCGCACCGTAGAGGATGCCGCCGACGAGCGACACGCGCCGCAGCGTCGCACCCGGCAGGCGCGCGGCCCGGAGGTTCGCATAATCCATCAGCGCCTCGTCGAAGCGGGCGCCGGAGAGGTCGCATCCCTCCAGCCGGCAGCGGCGAAGGTCGGCGCGCTCGAAATTGACGTGCGGAAGGCTGCTGAACGACAGATCGGCTTCGAAGAGGATGACCGCCTCATCGGGGTGGCCGGCGCGATACGCGTTGAACCGATCGACCGATTCGCGCAGCAGCGCCACCCACCCGTCGGTGGTCATACGAGGGACAGCAGTGCGCGCGCGACCGTGGCCTGCGTCAGCGGAACCTTGTAGGCGTTCTTCGCCAGCGGACGCGCCCCCTCGACCGACGCCGCCCCGGCCGCGGCCGCCGCCACCTCGTCGAGCCGCTTCCCTTTCAGCGACGCTTCGGCCTTGACCGCCCGATAGGGGAAGGGCGCCACGCCGCCGAGCACGATCCGCGCCTCCTCGACCACGCCGTTCCTCGTGGTGACCATCGCCGCCACGCTGCAGAGGGCGAAGTCCCAGACCTCACGCACCATTTCCTTGACGTAGACGGCCTTCGATCCCGCCGGCGCGCCCGGCACCTCGATCTCGGTGAGGATCTCGTTCGGCTGCAGGATGTTCTCCCGCGCCGGATCCTGTTTCGGGCTGACGAAGAATTTCTCGATCGGCACGCTCCGCTCGCGGCCGCCGGTCGAGATCCGGACCGTCGCTCCGAGCGCCACGAGCGCCGGCGCCGTGTCGGACGGATGGACGATGAAGGACGGTCCGCCTTCGAGGATGGCGTGGAAGTCGTTCTCGCCGGTCGCCGAGTAGCAGACGCTGCCGCCGTGCTTGAAGCACGGATAGTTGTTCCGGTAATACCAGCAGCGCGGACGCTGGCAGAGGTTCCCGCCGATGGTCGCCATGTTGCGGATCTGCGGCGTGCCGACCTTCTCGGCCGCCATCGCCAGGAGCGGCGCCTGCTCTCGGACCGCGGCGCTTTCGACGAGATCGACGAGCAGCGTGGCGGCGCCGATGCGGAGGCTTCCGCGGCCGGGCCGGATGCCCTGCAGCTCGCGCAGATGCTTGATCGCGACCAGCCGCTCGGGGACACGCAGGTCGTCCTTCATCTCGCCAAGCAGATCGGTGCCGCCGGCCAGGAGCATCACCGTGCCGTGCTCCTTGCCGAGCTGGTTGGCGGCGTCTCGCAGCGTCGTGGGACGGATGTAGGTGAAGTTGTTCATGACGTCCTCACGCGGTGCGGCTCGGGGCCGAACGCTGCTCGGCGAGCGCGCGCAGCACGTCGGCGCGCGTGAACGGCACCCGCCGGAGGCGGATGCCGGCCGCGTTGTAGACGGCGTTGGCGACCGCCGCCATTCCCGGATGGCACGGGTTTTCGCCGAGCCCCTTCGCGCCGTACGGACCCTGCTCGCCGACGTTATCGATGATGATCGTCTCGATCACGCGCGGGTCGAAATCGAGCATCGTCGGCGGCTTGAGGTCGAGGAAGTTCGCATTCAGGCAGCGGCCGTCGCGCGGATCGAAGCGCATCTCCTCGGCCTGCGTGAGCGCCAGCCCCTGGATCGTGCCACCCTCGATCTGGTTCTCGACGACGGTGATGTTGATCGGCTGGCCGACGTCGTGGGCGGAGATGTACTTCAGAATCCGGATCTTGCCGGTCTCCCGATCGACCTCGACCTCCACGAAGTGCGCGCCGGCGGCGCGCTCCACGTTCACCTCGGCCTGCGACTGCACGACGCTGCCGTCGCCCACGACGCTCCGGCCGCGCCGCTGCATGACCTCGCGCAGCGGCAGGTTGCGGCTCGCGTCGGCTTTCACGCGGACGACGCCCTCGCGGAGCTCGAGGTCGCCCGCTGCCGCCTTCAGCATCGGCGCCGCGGTCGCGAGGATCTGCCCGAGGCAATCGCGCGCCGCGGCGTCGACCGCCCGGCCCGTGCTGAAGAGGACACGGTTGCCGTAGCTGCCGCCGTCGTACGGCGCGATCTCGGTGTCGCCGGCCACGGCACGGACACTCGCAAGCGGCAGACCGAGCGTTTCGGCCGCAATCATCGACAGCGTCGTGCGGCTGTGCGTGCCGATGTCGGTGGACGCGTAGAACACCACGGCCGAGCCGTCGACATTCACCGTCATCGAGGCGCCGGCCAGGCCGCCGCCGCTGCCGCGCTCGGTCACCGCCACACCGATGCCGAGGGCTTTCGGACCGGCCTGGCCGCTGCCCGGCGCCGGGTTGCGCCGCGCCCAGCCGATGCGCGCCGCGCCTTCCTCGATGCAGCGGTCGGTGACCTGCGTCACGAGCCGGCCGTCCTCGGTGCCGCTGCCGCCGCGCGCGATCGGATCGCCGCTGCGCTTGGCGTTCTTCAGGCGAAACGCGACCTGATCCCAGCCCATCTCGTGTGCGATCTCGTCGATCGCCGAGTCGACGGCGAACGTCTCCTGCGGGTCGCCGACCCCGCGGGTCGGCCCGGTGTTCGGCAGGTTCGTGTGCACGCGGTACTGCACGGTCCGCAGGTGCGGGATGTTGTAGATGTGCGAGGCCTGGCTGCCGAGACCGCCGAGGCGCACGTGGTAGGCGCCCTGGTTGATATAGGCCTTGACGTCCATGGCGTGGAGCGTCATGTCGCGTTTGACGCCGATCTTCACGTAGACGCGCGTCTCGAACCGGGTGTTCGAGTCGAGGATTTCCTCCTCGCGGGAGTACTGCAGCTTCACCGGCCGCCGCGCCTTGCGGGCGAGGAGCGCCGCGATCGTCTCGTCGACGTGCGCCGCGCTCTTGGTGCCGAACCCGCCGCCGACGTAGCTCGCAATCACGCGCACCTGGCTGTCGGGCAGGTTGAACTGGCCGGTCAGGTTCGTCTGGACCCGGCAGGGCGCCTGCGTCGACGCCCAGACCGTCAGCCTGTTCCCCTCCCACTGCGCGATCGCCACGCGCGGCTCCATGCCGCCGCTCCACATCGTCGGGCAGTGATAGACGCGCTCGATCACCCGATCGCACTCGGCAAAGCCGCGCTCGACGTCGCCGCGGGTCAGCACGCGCGGCTGCCCCTCGAGGTTGCCGTCGGCAAAGAGCTGCGGCGCACCTGGCTTGAGCGCCTCTTCCGAATCGAGCACGAACTTCAGCACGTCGTACTTCACGTCGATGAGCCGCAGCGCCTTCCCGGCCGTCTCCTCGTCGACCGCGGCGACCGCGGCGACCGCTTCGCCGGCGAACCGGACCTGGTCGTTGAGCGCGTACGTCCGGTTGCCCCAGATCGGAACCTTCGGGGCGTCCTTGTACGTGATCACCGCCCTGACGCCCGCGAGCGCCTCGGCACGGGTCGTGTCGATGCTGACGATGCGCGCGTGGGCGTGGCGGGTACGCAGGACGCGGGCGACGAGCATCCCCGGCAGCTCGAGGTCGCCGACGAACTTGGCCTGGCCGGTGACCCGCTCGACCGCGTCGATGGGCGGACCGGCGGTCCCGACGACCGAGAAATTGCGTGCGCCTGGTTGCTGCGCCATGGTGCTCTCCTACGCCTGCATCAGGCGCGACGCCGTCATGACCGACTCGAGGATGCGCTTGTAGGCGGCGCAGCGGCACAGGTTGCCGCCGAGCGCCCGCCGCGCGTCGTCCTCGCTGGGCCGGGGCACGCGATCGAGGAACGCCTTGGCCGTCATGATCTGGCCGGAGGTGCAGAACCCGCACTGAAAGCCGGTGTGCTGGATGAACGCCTGCTGGATCGGGTGGAGCGCGTCGGCGGTGGCGAGCCCCTCGATCGTCAGGACCTCGCCGCCGGTCGCCTCCACGGCGAGCGTGGTGCAGGAGTAGACGTTGCGGCCGTTGACGATGACGGTGCAGGCGCCGCACTGGCCGCGGTCGCATCCCATCTTCGCGCCGGTCAGCGAGAGGTCTTCGCGCAGGAACTGCAGCAGCGTCGTCCGGTTCGGAACCTCCTTGCGATAGGCGGTTCCGTTCACCTTCATCTCGACGAGCGTGCGCCGCGAATCGGGCTCGACCGCGACCGGCAGCTGCGCCTCGGCCGCGTCGGGGATCAGGGTCGACGACAGGGCGCCGGTGGCGAGCGCGCCGCCCTTCAAAAATGCCCGACGCGAAACGGAAAGGTCGTCGTGATCACCCATGGCCGGAGTGTAGACGATTCATCGCGGCATCGCAAAGGGATCGACCGGCGGCGGCGCCACTTTCGGGTCCTTCAGCCGCGGCCGCGCCGCGTTGATCGCCCCCGCGGTCGTCCGAATCATCTGCCATCCCTCGTTGACGCGCCGGACGATGTCGTCGGCGGTGTTCGCCGTGATGTTGCAGGCGATCTTGTGCGCCTTGCAGGCCGCCAGAATCTTCTGGCGCGCCGCTTCCACGTCCGGATGATCCTGGGCCACGCCGATCCCGTGCGAGAGGTCGTTGGCGTTGCCGATGAAGAGCGAGCCCACGCCGGGCACGGCGGCGATCCGATCGACGTTGGCGAGCCCTTCCGCCGACTCGATCATCATCGTCGCGAGCAGGTCGCCGTCGGGGTTGAGCGGCCAGACGTCGGCATGCCGTTCGTACTCGTCGGTCGTGACGCCCCAGATCCATGTCGCGTTGGCCGGTCCGGCTCCGCGGACGCCCCGTGGCATCGGAATCTTCGCATCGCGGCGCGGCGGATAGCGCATGTAGCTAATTGCGGCGCGCGCCTGCTCCGGCGTGTCGACGCCGTTGAAAAAGACGCCGTGCAGCCCCATGTCGAGCGCCTGCTTCACCACCCAGCTCGACTCGTCGGCTTCGGGCGGAAAGCGCGCCATCAACGCGACGTTCGGCTGGAGGTTGCCCTTCCTCGCGACCATCGCCCGGTCGGTCATCCAGAGATGGAACTGATAGAGCGCGGGCAAGTCGAGCGGGTTGTGCTCCATGTCGACGTAGATGTAGTCGACCGGCGCGCGCGCGGCGGTACGGGCCAGTCCCATCGACATGTCGGCGCCCGCCTGCAGGCCGTACACGGTCCGGCCCGCGGCCAGCTTCGCAATCACCGGATTCAGATGGAGGCGCTGCTCGCCTGTCTGGCTCGACGTCGCCGCCGACGCGAGCACGAGCATCCCCACGAGTGCGCTGGTGAGCCGCATGTCCAACCCTCCTGTCGTGATGTGCTGACGCGTGCTTAGAACGCTTCGAGAATAGCCGTCACCACCGTCCGCGCCACGTCGTCGGCGATGCGGTCGAAGGAGCTGCGCTCCTGGCTGAGGAAGGTGGCGCCTTCGAGCGCGATGTTGCTGCGTGTGCTCAGCTCGTACTCCTCGCGGAACGTGAGCGCGCTGTTGGCCCAGAGCACCTGATTCGTCCTCGCGTCGGTGAACTGGACGTTCATGGTCAGCGTGAACTGATAGCGCGAGGCGAGCTGCTGCTCCGTGAACCCGACCGGCTGGACGTTGATCGACATCACCGCACCGGTCACGACGGCGTCGGCGCCCTCGGGTTCGGGGACCACCGTGTAGCGACCGCGGCCGATGAACTCGGTCCGGATTTTCTCGGTGAGGATCTGCTCCACCTGAAAGAAGGCGGTGCCGTTCACAAGCTGCGGGATGCCGACCACGGTGATGTACGCAGGCAGGAACGATCCGCGGCCGGCGAGCGCATAGCCGCAGCCGGGCGTGAGCATCGCGGCGAGGACGAGACCCGCGAATCTTCTGAACAGGACCTTCTGAACCACCTGAACCTGCCGAACCTATTGAACCACGACCGAGACGAGTCTACCGCGGGCCACGACCACTTTCTTGACCGTCTTACCGCTCGTGTAGGTCTGGACCGCCGGATCGGCGAGCGCCAGCCGCTCGAGCTCCTGCTCCGACACCTCCGCCGGCACCGTGAGGCGGCTGCGAACTTTCCCGTTGACCTGCACGGGCACGACGATCTCCTCCGCCTTCGCGACCTCGGGATCGTAGGCCGGCCAGCTCGCCGCGCTCAGATCCGCGGCGTGATCGAGCTGCTGCCACATCTCTTCGGCCGTATGGGGCGCAAACGGCGCCAGCAGGCGGACCAGCGCCTCGACCGCCTCGCGAACCACGACGATCGTTTCGCGGCGCTCCATCACCCCGACGCGCTCCACGTCTTCGTCGGCGCGGCGGCCCGGCGCGCCGGTGGCCGTCTCGTCGCTGAACGTGTAGAGCTCGTTGACGAGCTCCATCATCGCCGACACCGCGGTGTTGAGCTGCTGCCGCTCCTCGATGTCGATCGTCACGCGCCGGATCGTCTCGTGGGTCTTGCGCCGCAGCGCGCGCTCGGCCGCATTCAGCGTGCTGAAGGCCTCCGCGGCATCGACCCCTTCCCCGCCCACCGTCTCGCACCAGTGGTCGACCAGGCGCCAGACGCGCGCGAGGAAGCGAAAGCTCCCCTCGAGGCCCGTGTCGGTCCACTCCACTTCCTTCTCCGGCGGCGCGACGAACATCACGTACAGCCGCAGAGCGTCGGCGCCGTACTTCTGGAGCATGGTGTCGGGATCGACGACGTTCCCCTTCGATTTCGACATGACCGCGCCGCCCTTGAGCACCATCCCCTGCGTCAGGAGCTGCGTGAACGGCTCGCTGTGATCGACCATGCCGAGGTCGCGGAACACGCGCGCGAAGAAGCGCGAGTAGATCAGGTGCAGGATGGCGTGCTCGACGCCGCCGCTGTAGAAATCGACCGGGAGCCAGTACTTCACCGTCGCCGGATCGAATGCCTGTCGATCGTTGCGCGGATCGGCGAAGCGGTAGAAGTACCAGGACGAGTCGACGAAGGTGTCCATCGTGTCGGTCTCACGCCGGGCCGGACCGCCGCACGTCGGACAGCGCACGTTGACGAACTCGGGGACCTGCGCGAGCGGCGAGTCGCCGCGCCCCGTGAACTGCGCCACCTTCGGCAGTTCCACCGGGAGCTGGTCGTCCGGCACGGGCACGATGCCGTCCTTCTCGCAGTAGATCATCGGGATCGGCGTGCCCCAGTAGCGCTGGCGCGAGATGCCCCAGTCCTTCAGGCGGTACTGGACCGTCGCTTCGCCGAGCCCGCGGGCCTGCGCGGCCCCGGCCATGCGCTTCTGCGCGTCGGCCGACGGCAGGCCGGAGTACTCGCCGGAGCCGACGAGCACGCCGTAGGCGTCGGCCGCCTCGGGCAGCGTCTCCGCGGGCAGGGGCGTGCCGTCGGGCGTAATCACGACGCGAATCGGCAGGTTGTACTTGCGCGCGAACTCGAAGTCGCGCTGATCGTGCGCCGGCACGCCCATCACCGCGCCGGTGCCGTATTCGCCGAGCACGAAGTTCGCCACCCAGATCGGGACCGGCTCGTTCGTGAACGGGTTGATCGCGCGGACGCCGGTGTCGAACCCCTGCTTCTCGATCTCACCGCTCAGGCGCGCCGCCCGGTCCTGCGCGCGGAACGTCTGCGCCTGCTTGCGGAACGAGGCCGGATCCGTCGACTGCTCCGCCAGCCGCGAGACGAGCGGGTGCTCGGGCGCGAGCAGCACGAACGTCGCGCCGTAGATGGTGTCGAGGCGCGTGGTGAATACCTCGATCGACGCGGGATCCGGGATCCGGGATCCGGGATCCGAGACGCCTTCTGCCAGCGAAAACTTCACGCGCGCGCCTTCCGACCGCC
This sequence comes from uncultured Bifidobacteriaceae bacterium, assembly GCA_964526235.1. Taxonomy (GTDB): domain Bacteria; phylum Acidobacteriota; class Vicinamibacteria; order Vicinamibacterales; family UBA2999; genus MELF01. Next base: position 402 of record CAZGLC010000113.1, on the reverse strand, counting down.
CGATCCAGTTGCGCTGCATCGTCAGCACTTTCTCGGGCCAGCGGGTCAGACTGTCGATCCCGTCGAGCAGCTCGTCGGCGTAGGCGGTGATCCGGAAGAACCACTGTTCGAGGTCGCGCGTCTCGACCGGCGTGCCGCAGCGCCAGCAGCCGCCGTCGACGACCTGTTCGTTGGCGAGCACCGTCTGGCAGCTCGGGCACCAGTTCACCGACGAGCGGCGCCGGTACGCGATGCCCTTCTCGAACATCCGGATGAAGAGCCACTGGTTCCACTTGTAGTACTCGACGTCGCACGTGGCCAGCTCGCGCTCCCACGCGTAGCTGATGCCGAGCCGCTGGAGCTGCCCCTTCATGTGCGCGATGTTCCCGCGCGTCGACGCTTCCGGATGCAGGCCGCCCTTGA
>CAZGLC010000112.1:0-15119 GCA_964526235.1 uncultured Bifidobacteriaceae bacterium | reverse complement strand
CCTTCGAGGCTCCCCGTCGGGCTTCGCGCCACGCCGATCTGCACGCCGTGCGTGAACCCCGCCAGGCCTGCTTCTGATTCGAAGAACCCGCCCGCCGGTGCGAACGCCACGGAACTGCTACCCGACAGGCGGCGCCAGTTGGCGGGCACATCCACTTGAAGCACGTTGCCAACGGAGACGCGTCGCGACTCGCCAGACGGGACGACGACCTCTCCGACAGGGTCGCCCACAAACCGGCTCGCCTGAGCGCGCGCAGCTTCTCGGGCCGTTCGCGAAGGTGCTGCCGTAGCCCGCAGCCGGGTGCGAATCAAGCTGAACCGGTCGGCGAGCGCGGGTTTCGCTCGACCCGACCCATCCGCCTGGCGGCCGATGTCCCCGCCTGGGCCGGCATCCCGATCGCCATCACCTGGATCCGGATGGCTCGCGATCCATGCCAGACCACCGTGACCTGCGGCCGTTCGTGCGATCGTGCGGAACATCTCTGCGATCTGGCGCGGGTCGTAGCCGGCGCGCGTCATGATCTGTCTGCCCAGCAGGTCCGCCTCTCGCTCGAGCGAGGGAACGTACGCCAGGTAGTAGGTACTGATGCCGAAAATCGCGCCCGCTAGACCAAGTGTTTCCTCCGTGCGGACCGCGATGGCGCCCAGCGTCTGTCCGGCGAGATCACCAATCTCAAAGATCTCACCTCTGGTCGCCTGCGCGGCGCCGTGACGCAGCACGACGTGGCTCAGCTGGTGGGCCAGCAGACCCGCCAACGCTGCCTCCGTTTGAACCGTCTCGATCATGCCGCGACTCACAAATATGGGTCCGCCTGACAGCGCGTAGCTGATGAGGTCCCTCACGTTCATTACGGTGAATGAGTATTGAAAGCGCGGCTGCCGGATCTCCGCCGGGATGCTGTTTACGAGCTGGCGTCCGGTATCTCTCACGAAGGCGTCGACGTCAGGATCCCTGAGGATCGGGAGCAGCAACCGAACGCCCGCGGCGGCTTCGCTCCCCCGCCGAACCTCCTCTCCAGGCGTGAAACTGCTGCGGAGGGCGGCGACTCCGGTCTGCGCCGAACCTGCGGCCAGTGCGGACCACAGGATCAGCAGCAGAAGAGCCCATATCCACGTACCGTGTGATCGATCGGGGATGGAGGCCATTCCTGTGATCCTAGACGGCCGAGGTGAATTCGCGTCGAGTATCAGAGCTAGATTTTCGACCTTTGTTCGAGACCGCCATAGCGACACGGACGACGCCCTCGACAGCTCAAGCACGGGAAGAAAAGAGTTGAGTGCGATTTGGGAGTGGCCACTACTCAATTCGAATCAAATCCACGTCGAACACGAGCATGCCGCGCGGCGTGCCGGGCTCGCCCTTGTAGGCAAGAGTCTGCGGAATCCAGAAACGCGTCCGCTCGCCTTCGACCATCAGCTGGAGCCCCTCGGTCCATCCGCGAATCACGTTGTCGAGACTCAGCGTGACCGGCGTTCCCTTCGCCACCGAGCTGTCGAACATCTTCCCGTCGGTCGTCCAGCCGGTGTAGTGCACGGTGACGCGCTGAGACTGGCTTGGCCGGCGCGTGCCGCTGCCAGGCTTCAGCACCTTGTAGGCCAGCCCCGACGCCGTGCGCTTCGCCTCGTCGGGCGGTCCGGAGACGTCCGGCGGCGCGACAGTCGGTGCGCGGCGCGTGTCGATTAGTTCGACGTCGAACACCAGCATGCCTTGTGGCCGGCCGGCCTGCCCTTTGTACGCCAACTCCTGCGGGATCCAGCAGCGTCTCGTCTCGCCCGTCACCATCAGCTGCACGCACTCGCGCCACCCCGGGATGACCCGATTCAGCGGAAACATCGACGGCGCGCCGCGCGTCCGCGAGCTGTCGAACATCTTTCCGTCCGCCGTCCACCCCGTGTAGTGGACGGTCACCACGTCGGTCGGCAGCGGCTTCTCGTCGCCCGTGCCCGGCGTCACGACCTTCGACGCGAGGCCGGACGCGTCCTTCACGGCATCGGCCGGCGGCGCGGCGACATCGGGAGGCGCCGGGGGAGGCGTCTGAGCCGCCGCAGCGGCGCCGAGCACACCGAGCGCGAGTACGAAACACCGAGTCACCGAGACACCGAGACCACTTGTGAAAGAAATTCCTCGGTGTCTCGGTGTCTCGGTGTTCCGTGGCTGTGGGAATTGCGTCGACTTGTGCATCATCAGCTCACCAGCAGCAGGTTGGCCGGATCCTCGACCAGTTCCTTGATTGTGACGAGGAACTGGACGGCTTCGCGGCCGTCCACGATGCGGTGATCATACGTGAGCGCGACATACATCATCGGCCGGATGACGACCTGGCCGCCGGCGGGGACGGCCCGGTCCTGCACCTTGTGCAGTCCGAGGATGCCGACCTGCGGCGGATTGAGGATCGGCGTGCTCAGCAGCGATCCGAAGACGCCCCCGTTGGTAATCGTGAAGGTGCCGCCCGACAGGTCCTCGAGTGTCAGCGCCCCGGTCGCCGCACGCGCGGCAATGTCGCGGATGCCCTGCTCGATCCCGGCAAACGACATCCGGTCGGCGTCGCGCAGCACGGGCACTACCAGGCCTCCCTCGGCGCCCACTGCAATGCCGATGTCGTAATAGTGCTTCAGCACGATCTCGTCGCCCTGAATCTCGGCATTCAGCTGCGGAAACGCGCGCAGCGCCGCGATGGCGGCCTTCACGAAGAACGACGCCAGGCCGAGGCTGACGCCGTACTGCTTCTTGAACTCCTCCTTCCGCCGCTCGCGGAGCGCCATGACCGCTGCCATGTCGATCTCGTTGAACGTCGTCAGCATCGCCGCCGTCTGCTGCGCCTCGACGAGACGGCGCGCGATCGTCTGCCGGCGCTTGGACATGCGCACGCGTTCCTCGCGGCGCTCCGAGGTGCGATCCGTCGTCGGTGCCGGTGCGATCTTCGCTTCGCGGGCCGGTGCGACTGTCGCGTCGCGTGGTGGTGCGGGAGGTGCCATCGCGCTCTGCACGTCCTGCTTCGTGACCCGTCCGCCGGTCCCCGAGCCCTGCACCCTGGCGATGTCGACGTCGTGTTCGCGCGCGACGCGGCGCGCGGTGGGCGTGGCACGCGGCGCCTCTGCGGACTCCGCGGCAGGCGCGCTTGTGTCGTCGACCACGGCCAGCACGTCGCCCACCTTCACATCGTCTCCTTCGCGATGCGTGATGGTCGCGATGACGCCAGGGTGATCGGCGCCGACCTCGAGGTCGATCTTCTCGGTCTCGAGCTCGACGACCGGATCGCCGGTGTTGACGCGGTCACCCTCCTTCTTCAGCCAGCGGGCGACGCGCGCCTCGACGACGGACTCACCGAGCTGTGGAACGACGATATTGGACATAAGCGTTCAGGCTGGTTTGGTGAGCACGAGCGAGGGCTCGCGCGTCTCGCGCTCGAGATCGAAGACCCGGTCGACGAGCGCCTGCTGGGTGATCCGATGCCACGCGGCGGAGCCTTCCGCCGGGCTCGAGCTACGCGCCCGCCCGACATACCGGAGCGGCGACCGGCCGTTGAGCAGCTCCTCGATGAGCGGCCGCACGAACTCCCACGCGCCCATGTTCTCCGGCTCTTCCTGGAGCCACACGACGTCGCGAAGCATGGGATATGCCGAGACGACGTTCCGGAGCGGCTCGATCGGAAACGGATAGAGCTGCTCCACGCGGCAGATCGCCACGTCGCGCGCCGCGCCGCGCTTTTCGCTGGCGCTCACGTCGACGAACACCTTGCCGCTGCAGAGCACGAGGCGGCGGATGCTCCTGGCGCGCGATCGCGCCTCGCGATCGTCGATCACCGGCTGAAAGCGTCCTTCGGCAAGCTCGCGCGGGGTGGAGGCGACCGCTGGGTGGCGGAGCAGGCTCTTCGGCGTCAGCACGAAGAGCGGCAGCGGATCGGTGCGCAGGAGTGCGGCCTGCCGGCGCAGCAGGTGGAAATACTGCGCGGCCGTGCTGCAGGTGGCGAGCCGGAGGTTGACGTCGGCCGCCGCCTGCAGGATCCGCTCGGGACGTGCGCTGGAGTGGTCCGGCCCCTGGCCCTCGTACCCGTGCGGGAGGAGGAAGACGAGCGACGGCCGCAGACCCCACTTCGCGCGTCCGGACGTGACGAACTCGTCGAGAATCACCTGCGCGGCGTTCAGAAAATCCCCGTATTGCGCTTCCCAGACGACGAGCACTGCCGGCTCCGAGACGCTGTAGCCGAACTCGAAGCCGACCGCCGCGTTCTCCGACAGCGGACTGTTGTGGATCTCGAACGAGGCGCGGGCGCCGGCCAGCATTTGCAGCGGCAGGAACGGCGCACCGGAGTTCACGTCGCGGAATACCGCGTGCCGCTGGCTGAACGTGCCGCGTTCGACGTCCTCGCCGGTGAGCCGGATCGGGATCCCGTCGGCGAGGATGCTGGCGAGCGCCAGCTCCTCGGCGGCAGACCAGTCGATCGTGCGCGCGTCGGGATCGGCGAGCACCGACTTCCGCTTGTCCCGCGCGCGCAGGAGCTTCTTGTGAAACGCGAAGCCGGACGGCGCGGTGAGCAGCGCCTCGTTCAGCTCGCGCAGCCGATCGAGCGGCACGGCGGTCTCCGTCCGCGCGGCGGCGCCAGCGGCTGGCGGCTCCGGCGCGTCCGGCGGCGCCGGGGCGTGCGCGTTCACCGACTCCAGCGCCGCCTCGAGCGCCGACCGGTGCTGCCGCAGCACCTCCTCCACCCGCTCGGGCGCGATCTGCCGCTGCTCGATCTGCGTGCGCGCCCAGATCGCGCGAACCGTCGGATGGTCGCCGATCGTCGTGTACATCAGCGGCTGCGTGTACGCCGGCTCGTCTCCTTCGTTGTGCCCGTAGCGCCGATAGCCGACGAGGTCGATGAGACAGTCGCGCCGGAAGCGCGCGCGGTACTCCCACGCCAGGCGCGCCGCCTCGAGACAGGCGATCGGGTCGTCCGCATTGACGTGCACAATCGGGATCTTGAAACCGCGTGCGAGGCCGCTCGCATAGCTGGTGCTGTAGGACTCCTCCGGTGTCGCCGTGAACCCGAGCTGGTTGTTCGCGATGACGTGAATCGTCCCGCCCGTGTCGTAGCCGGCGAGCCGCGAGAGGTTGAGCGTCTCGGCGACGATGCCTTGAGCCGGGAAAGCGGCGTCGCCATGAATCAGGATCGGGAGGACGAGCGTGGAGTCGAAGTCCGGCGCGCCGGGACGGTCCGCGCGCGTTCCGGCCGCGCGCGCCATCCCTTCGACCACCGGGTCGACCGCCTCCAGGTGGCTCGGATTCGGCACCAGCGTAACGAACATCTGGCCGCGCGGCGTCGACGTACGCGCGCCGGCGTGATACGTGACGTCGCCGCGCCAGCCAAGGTCCAGGCGCACTTCGTGCGGCCGGGCCGAGTCCTTGAACTCCGCGAGGATCTCCGCATACGGCCGGTCGAGCACGTGGGCGAGCACGTTCAGCCGGCCGCGGTGCGCCATCCCGAGGACGGTATGGCGGACGCCGCGGTCACCGGCGCCGCTCAGGATCTCGTCGAGCATCGGCACGAGCATGTCGAGCTCCTCGATCGAGAACCGCGTCTTGCCCGGAAACACGCGATGGAGGAATTGCTCGAACGCTTCGAGCTCGGTCAGCCGGTCGAGCAGCGCGTCGGCGCTCTCCGGATCCATCGGCGGCAGGAAGCGCCCCGATTCCGCCGCATGGCGCAGCCAGACGCGCTCTTCGGGCACGAACACGTGGGCGACGCCGACGATCTTCTGGAGATCCTGTGCCGCGCCGTTCTGGAGATGCTGTGGCGCCCGTCGCCCCACCGGCTCGGCCGGCTCGACCGGCCGCCACGTCTCGAACACGGCGCGCGTGGCGGGGTCGACCGATTCGGGGTTCTGCTGGTATCGCTCGTACAGCTCGACCACGTACCCGAGATTCACTCCGTGGATCGAGTCGAGCTTCATGCGCCTGCCTGTATCGTAGCCTGCTGCAACGGCTGAGCTCTCCGAAGCTCCGTGACTCTGATGATCACGAAACACCGAGACACCGAGACACCGAGGCTATATTGCGAACCTTTGGATGCTCGTGCGCAGCACTGCGCTGTTGAAATTCATGAGTAATCCGACCGGCATCCGCAGCACACGCATATAGGCCAGCGTCTGCGCTCGATGGACTTCGTGAAGCCGCTCCACGCTCTTGATTTCCACGAGCACCTGGTCGGCGACAACGAGGTCAGGCCGATGTTCGCCAATGATGTGGCCCTTGTAGAGCACCGGCACGCGGATCTGCCGCGTGAACGAGAGCTTCGCTTCGGCCAACTCAATACAGAGCGCCTCCTCATAGGAGGATTCGAACAGTCCGGGACCGAGATGGCGATGCACTTCGATCGCGCAGCCGATGATGGTGTGGGTGAGCGGGTCGTGTTCGTACATGAGATCCTCGGTGCCTCAGTGCCTCGGTGTTCCGTGATCAGTGAAGACTGGTGAACTCCAGGAAACATCTCCGTCTCACCTCCTCAGGAATCAACGGAAACGTCCCCAGGATGTGCTCGAAATCTCCCTCACCGAGTCCATACAACCGCGCCACCAGCGCCTGGAGCTCCGCATACTCGCTCATCGTCTCGACCGGCTGCGTACCTGTCGCGAGCGTTCTCGACCACTCGGCGAGACGCGCGAAGAGCGGATCGCGCGGCGTCAGGAGCGGCACCGGCAGGCGCGAGACGAGCGAGACCGTCACGTGCGTGTTCACCCGCATCCGGACGACGTAATTCGCCACCAGGCTGTTCAGGAGCGCGCAGAGCACGTGCTGCGCGTCGGGCGGGAGCGGCGTCTTCAGACAGAACAGCGTGTGTGTGGTAACGGCCGACGCAGGGACGAGGGCGGCGATCAGCGTCAGGCGGTTGGTGGCGCTCGCCACGTCGCGGTACGCGAGGCGCGCCCGGCGGGGGAGGCGTACCCGCGGCGCTGCGGGGGCGAGCTCGTAGCGGCAATCCCGTACGTCAACCCGAAACGGCTCGATGTGTTTGCCCTCGAGGACAGGCCTGGCACCATCGCGCCCGCTGAACGGCCGGAAGAGGCCGCGGTCGTCGCTCGCGTTCAATTCGCGCCCGAACTGCGCATGCCATCCGGCAGACGCGCCAAGCCATGGGACGCGCGCGCTCACGTGCTCGAGAATCCGGAGGTCGCGCTCGGCCGCCATCTCGGGGATCCCGAGGTCGTCGCTCCCGGACACCCGCGCCAGCAGCGCACGCGTGACGACGAGCGGACGGCTGGCGGCGTCGAGGTCGTCGGCGCGTGAGACGCCGAACCGGCAGGCGACGGCATCTGTCGGCCGGCCCGGCGTACACGTCACCAGCGCGAACCGCAGACTGCGATGGATGGGAAAGAGCCCGGCCCGATTGTCGAGACCGACGACCGATTCGACCGCCGCCCGGTCGAACAGGTGGCGCCGCAGCGGCGCGACACCGGCGTCGGTCACGAACCCGGACGGCAGGACGAGGCCGATGCGCCCGCCCGGGCGCGTCAGCTGCAGCGCGCGCTCGACGAACAGGTGGTACCTGTTGACGTGCGACCGCATCTCGACCCGATAGACGCCTGCCTCGCGCGCGAAGCTCGTGAGCCGCCGGGCGTCGGCGCGGCGTCCCGCGCGCACGCCGGCATCACCCGTGTCGCCGCGCACCATGTCCCACGGCGGATTGCCGATCACGGCGTCGAAGCCCGGCGCGGCCAGTGCCTCGCCGCTGTCGTCGGCAAAGATCTCCGGAAAGGCGAGCGGCCAGTGCAGAAAGCGGTGGCACGCCGCGAGCATCGAAACCTGCCCCAGAAAGCGGTCCGCCACGTCCGCCGGGAGCGCAGCGCGATTGTGCAGCAGCCGATCGCAGAGCTCCGCGAACACGCCGGCGCTCGGCGGCGGACCGTCGTCCCAGAACCATCCGGCGCACCAGAGATCGAACACGCTCGACCAGCGCTGCAGGACGGAACCCGGCGCGCGAAGGGCCGCAAGCCTCCTTTCCTTCGCCGTGACGATCTCCGGCGAGTCGTCCGGTTCGCGCGCGAGGCGTTCGCGCGTGCGCACGGCGTGCTCGAGCCCCGGCGCGAGGTCGGCCTCGCCGAAGAGCGGCAGCGTCCCCGGACGCCGCCGCGTCCCGGCGCTCCGCGTCGGCTGCCGCCGCACGTCGTCAAGCGTGGCGCCGACGAGGCTGTCGCCGGCCATGAGGTGGTGATCGAGAAACGTGAGCGGGCGGTCGGCGGCGAGCGTCGCGAGCCAGAGCGACAGCCGCGCGAGCTGGACGGCCATCGGGTTCAGGTCCACGCCGTACAGGCACCGCTGCGCGATCTCACGACGAAGCGAGGCGCGTTCCGCGGCTGTGACCTCGCCCGGATGCCAGGTCCCTTCACGGATCAGGCTCGCCTCGGCCTCGGCCGCCAGGTAGCGACAGGCGGCCACCAGGAATGCGCCGCTCCCCATTGCGGGGTCGACGATGCGCAGGCGCAGAATCTCCTCGGCGGTTCGGTCCCGCACGAGCGGCGCGAGCGTCTGCCGGACGAGAAATGCGGTGACCGCCCGCGGCGTGTAGAACGTTCCGCTCGAGCGCCGCCCCTCGCGCGAGTGCGTCAGGCCTGGTCCGTCGCCGTCGTCGCCAGGCTCGTACTCGAGCACGCGTTCGTACACGGCACCCAGCTGCTCGACGTCGAGATCGCCGTACCGGATTCGGGTCAGCCCGCCTCCGGGTGCGATGGTCGTGGCGAGGCGAATCACGGCGTGTCCCACGACCTCGTCGCTGATGCGGGTCTGGTCGAACGCCGTTGACGACTGCGGCGAGAAGAGGCGTCCGTTGAACGCGGTCACTGTGAGCTCGCCCGCGCGGCAGCCGGCATGCGCGAGGCGCGAAATCGCGAGGATCGCTTCCCAGACGCCGCGGCAGCGGCGGCCGTCCACGAGCGTGGCGACGATCGCCTCGATCGTGTAGCGCTCGCGATAGATCGGATGCCAGATCGGGACGAGTCCGCGCGCCTCCGCAAACAGGAGGAACAGCACGCGGTAGACCACCGTCAACGACTGCTCGAAGAGCGCCGCCGGAGCCTTCCGCGACCGCAGCGCCAGCGCGCGATAGAGCGCGGCGAGCGCGTCGAGCACGCCGCCGCCGAGCGCCCGGCAGACTGCGACGCCGTGGCGCGCCGACAACTCTGCCGCTCGATCGAGGAACGGCGGCCGCGCCCCCATGGCCTCCGCCCGCGTCAGGCTCCAGAGGACGGTTTCCAGGCCGTCGTGGGCGACGACCGCCAGATCGAACTCCAGGTGACGCCGGGTCCAGGTGCGCTGCGCGTCGACGATGCGCAGTGCGGTGCCGTTGCAGCAGAAGCACCAGCGCGCATCCGCGCGGACGCCGTCGAGCACGACGTCGCGCCAGGCCTGATCGAGCGAACGGTTCCATGGCACCGCGATGGCGGGAAGGACGCCGCCGCCCGGAATGGCCGCTTCGATCAGTGCCACGTCGTCGCGATCAATCCGGCGGCCGACCTCGAAGCCGAGGATGCGGAGGAGCGGCACGAGCGCGACGTCGGCAATCGCGCGGACGCTCGACGCCGGACCGAGCGCCGCCGCCCGCCGGTCTGACCAGCTGTCGAGCGCGCGCACCACGGACGCAGGGGCAGGGGCGGCTCCCGGGATCGCGGCGAGCTCCGACTGTGCGAAGGACGCGCTGATCAGGCGCCCGCGCAGGCCGGTCATCATCTCAGTCGAGGAGGACGGCGAAGACCAGGTCGCAGCCCTCCAGCCGGAGGCGTTCGCACGCGGCGAGATCGGCAAGGCGCTCCTGCGATTGCGCCAGCGCGCGGTCGAGCAGCGCTGCCTGCGCGGCGGCAAGGCGGTCGGTGCGGCCGTCGAACAGGCCACGCTGCACGAGGCCCGCGGAGAGGCGCGCATGTCGCGCGCGGATCGCGCTCATCAATGCCCGCTCGCGCACGTACCACCGCCGCAGCGCATCGTCGAGCGGAGCCTGCAGTGCGCCAAGCCGCTCCGCCCCGGTGCGACGCAGGATCCGCTGGATGGCTGGATGGCTCGGATCCAGGGCCGCCCGCCGCATGGCAGCAGGCTGGCCTCTGAGGCCCGTCAGGTCGCCCGCGAGCGGCACGAGCGATTCCCACATGAGATGTCCGTGGCCGCTGACGAAGGCGACCCGGAACAGCCACACCCCGCGTGGCGGCGCGGTTCGGCGCGAGCGGCTCCGCACGTGCGTCACGACGGGACGGCCCGACGCGCCGGCACCGGCGGTCCCCGCGGCCAGCGCGCGCGCCTGGCGGATCCACGCGGCCTCGGCCGCGGCATCGTGGCGCAAGTCGATGGTGAGGGTGCCGGGCGGAAGGGCGGCGCCGTGCCGATCCGGTGCGAGCGGGCGATCGGCCAGTACCGACTCGGCCACCTGACGTTCACCGGGAACTGGATCGAAGGCGCTGAGCGTGCCTCGCGAGCGGTGCAGGCGCTCGACGAGACGCGCGAGTGTCGCCTCCTCACACGTGCCCGCCGCGACGAGGTGCACGATATGCACGCGTCGGGCCTGGCCGATGCGGTCCACGCGGCCGGCGCGCTGCTCCAGGCGCAGCGGTGTCCAGGGAAGCTCGAGGTTGATCACCAGGCGGCAGCGGTAATGGAGGTTGAGTCCTTCGCTGCCCGCATCCGTGGCGAGCAGCAGACGGGCGCTGCCGGTCGTGAACCGCCGCAGCGCCTCCGCGCGCTCGCGCGGCGTCTGCCCGCCGTGCAGATCCACGGTCGAATATCCCGCGAGCGCGGCCGCCACCTGCTGCAGCGTGTCCCGGTACTCCGTGAAGACGACGGCTGGCTCGCCGGTCCGCGAGAGCAGCCGCCTGAGTGCCGCGATCTTGCTCTCCCCGTGCGCCGCGGCGCGTGCCAGGCGGAGCAGCACCTCGAGGCGCGCCCGCTCGTCGACGGGATCGCGGAGGCCCGGCACGCCGAGCAACACGTCAGGCTCGGCATCCTCCGCGTCCCCGTACGGCAGCGTGGCCTGCACGTGCCCGTGCGCTCCGTGGTCGCCGAGCAGCGCCAGGCGGCGCTCCACCGACTGCGCGAGCGACGTGGCGCTGCTGCAGCCGCGCCGCGCGAGCACCGAGGCGACGAGCCGGGCGCCGCCGTCCGACTCGGTCCAGACGAGCCGCACGTACTCCATCAGCGCCGCGTGCATCGCCGTTTCGGCCGGCGTCGGCCGGACGCGCAGCAGCGGCGCCCGCCGCGATCCCGCCAGAGCCGCGTCGCCGCGCGTGCGCCGGAACACCACGAGCGGCTCTCCGTCTCCCGGATTTCCCAGGCCGCACAAACGGGTGAACGCCGCCTCGTCGCCGGAGTGCGGCGTCGCGGTCAGCAACACGAGCACCCGGGCGCGGTCGGCGAGGAGCGCGGCGGCTGCGGCCCGGTCGGATCGACCGGTGAGGTTGTGCGCTTCGTCGAACACCAGCACGTCCCACGTGAGGGCTTCGAGCGCGCGTGCGGTTTCAGGCCGCTTGACGTAATCGATCGACGTGATCGCGATCGGCTGTGCGGCCCATGGGTTGACGTCCGCCGGGAGCTGTGCCGCCAGACGCGCAATGCCGGCCGCGTCGAACATCGCGGGCTCGAGGCCAAATCGGCGGCGCAGCTCGCCGCACCATTGATCGCAAAGGCCGGCGGGGGCGATCACGAGCGCTCTGGCGTCCGGGCGGCGGGCGAGCGTCTCGGCGATCATCAGTCCGGCCTGAATCGTCTTGCCGAGGCCGACCGCATCGGCCAGCAGATACCGGCACCCCGCGCCGCGGACGAGCGCGAGCGCCGGCTCCAGCTGAAAGGGAATCACGTCGAGGATGGCGTCTCGAGCGGCGCGCAGCGAGCTCCATGTCGGCCAGGCCGTTGCCAGCGCGTGCCGCGCCACCTGTCGCCATCGGCCGGGTGTGACGAGGCGAGGTGGCGTCGAGGCAGGAAGCCGATCGAGTGGCTCGCACGGCAGGAGGAAACGCGCCTGCGCAGCGCGATTGTCTGCGCCGCACCCGGCGGCCTCGATGACCGCCGCGCCGCCGTACCGAACGCAGCGGACGATCCGCCAGCGCTCGCCGCGCATGCGCACGATGTCGCCGGATCGGAGCTCCGGCACTCCTGGGGCCATGCGAGTGCGCCGTAGCACGACGTGTTCCGGCGAAAAAGCGCCGAAAAACCGCAGGTGCTTGCGGGGAGTACGCGAAAACTGCCACCTCCGGCGCGGGCCGGCGCGGCAAATTCTGCGATGGGGGTCAGCGGGTGCTAGCCGCGGAGCCGGGCGACCGTGGCCCCGAGATGAGCTGGACGTTGCGGGGCGTGAAGGCGTGGAGATCGAGCTATGGCCGCCCGCCGTCGTAGGACGCCGTCACGACGGCTTTGATGCCGCCGCGGACGGCAAAGTCGCCGACGACCGTCATCCGGCGGGGCTGACAGGCGGCGACGAGGTCATCGAGAATCTGGTTGGTGACCGCCTCGTAGAAGATCCCGCGATTGCGGAACTCGATCATGTAGTACTTCAACGATTTCAACTCGATACAGCGATCGCCGGGGACGTACGTGATGCGGATCTCGCCGAAGTCGGGGAGCCCCGTCTTGGGACAGAGGGAGGTGAATTCGGGGCAGGCGATGGCAATTTCGACATCGCGTCCGGGACGAGGATTCGGAAATGTCTCGATCGCGACGCCGCTGGACATGCGAAAAATATTAGCACTTTGGCTCGAAATCGGCCGGATTTACGCGCTGTTTCGTTGACACTCCTCATGGCGCGCGATAGCATTACGGGCGTTTTTGCTCAGAGTTTCCGCCGCAGTGTGAGCGCGCGCGCCGCTCCGCCGCGGCCGAATGTCGACGCGCAGCAGCAAGGGGGACGTGATGGCTGAGGCCCGGAGAATGGGCAAGTCCGAGCTCTTTTCGCACTTCGCCGATCGCTTCGAAGTGAAGCGCACGCAGGCGCGCGAATTCTTCGACGAGCTCACCAGCCTCGCCGAAAAGGAGCTGAAGCGCGCCGGCGAGTTCGTGCTTCCCGGCATGGTCAAGCTCGTCGTGCAGAAGCGGAAGGCGCGGATGGGGCGGAACCCGGCGACCGGCGAGGCCATCAAGATCCCGGCCAAGACCGTCGTCAAGGCGCGCATCGCGAAGCAGCTGAAAGATACGGTGCTGCCGAAGAAGTAGTCCCCGCGGGTTCAGCCGTCAGACAGCGGCGAGGCGGGAAGGACGCGCTTCCGTCAGCGGAAACCGCAGCATGAAGGTGCTGCCGACCCCGACCTCGCTGGTGACGGCGATGGTGCCGTCGAGTTGTTCGACGATCTTCTTCGAGATGGCGAGGCCGAGGCCGAGGCCTCGCCGCTTGGTCGTGACGAAGTCCTCGAAAATCGTGGCGAGGCGCTCCTTCGGGATCCCGCACCCGGTGTCGGCCATTTCGATGACGGCATGACGCTCCTCGCGCCGTGTGCGCACCGCCACGCGGCCGCCCGGCGGCGTGGCCTGCATCGCGTTCATCAGCAGGTTCCGGTACACGCGATTGAGCGCGAAGAGGTCGCCTTCGATGTAGACCTGACCGAACACGAAGTCGGTCTCGATCTGCAGACCCGATCCCTCGGCCGTCGGCTGCATCGACTCGACCAGCTCGGTCAGCGTCTTGTTCAGGTCGAGCGGGAAGCGCTGCACCGGGATCGGCCGCGCCACGTTCCGGAGGTCGTCGAGCACCCGCTTCACCTGAGCAAGCTCGCGCTCGATGGTCCGCTTGAAGGTCTCGCGGTACTCCGCGTCGTCGAACATCTTCACAATGAGCTTGCAGCTGTTGCCGATGTTCTGAATCGGGTGCGACAGGTCGTGCACAAGGCCGATCGACACCCGCCCGAACAGCGCCTGCCGCTCTTTCTTGCGGACGTCTTCCTGCAGATCGATCAGCCTGTCGGCCATGTTGTTGAACGCCAGCGCGAGCTGGCCGACCTCGTCGCGTGACGTGACCTTCACGCGCTCGTGGAGGCGTCCTTCGGCCAGCGCGCGGGTGCCGCGCGTCAGCGCGAGAATCGGATCGAGGAACCGGTAACCCCAGACGTAGCCGACGGCGAGCATCACCATCAGTGCCGCGACAATCGCAATGCCGAGCTGCCACTGGAGGCGGGTGGCGATCGCAAACGCCTCCGCCCGCGGCTGCTCCACGATCACCGTCCAACCGAGGGATGGGAGGTGCGCGGCCGCGCCGAGCACCGGCCCGCGGTCGTCGTCGTACTCGCCGAACGTCACCGGCGTGCCAGGGCCGGCGGCCTGGATCCCCGAGACGAGCGGATGGCCGCGCAGGTTGTCGCCGCGCGCGACGCGCGACTTGGCCGCAGGGTTCCCGTGGGCGAGGAGCTGTCCTTCGCTGGTCACCAGGAGCGCATAGCCCGCATCGCCGACGCGGATGCGGTCCACCATCCGCCAGAGCTCCTCGAGGTTCAGGCGGCCGACGAGCCAGCCACCGCCGTCGCCGCGATCGAGCCTGACCGCCACGTCGGCCGTGGGCAGCAGGTCGTCGTCGAGCGAGAAGCGCGACATCAGCACGCCTTCGATGGTCACGCCCTCGGAGCCGGGCACGGTGGCGGTGGGCGCGCCGAGCCGGCTCGACACGAGTGCGCGGCCGTTCTCGTCGACGAGCGTCAGCTCCTTGAACTCGCCGAACTGGAGCACGAAGTTCTTCAGAATGCGGTCCTGCTGCCACGGCGCGAGCTGCGTGCGCTCGAGGTCCGCGGCCACCGCGCGGAGGATGCGG
The DNA here is from genome assembly GCA_964526235.1 of uncultured Bifidobacteriaceae bacterium. Taxonomy (GTDB): domain Bacteria; phylum Acidobacteriota; class Vicinamibacteria; order Vicinamibacterales; family UBA2999; genus MELF01. The sequence goes on along the minus strand of CAZGLC010000112.1, from coordinate 376 downwards.
ACGCTGCCCAGGATGTACAGGCGGATCTGCTCGGTCACCTGGCGCGCCACGTTCAGGTTGCCGGCGATCACCGCCTGCTGCGCGCCTCGTGTCAGCGACACGATCGAGAGGATGCCGTACGCCACCAGCGGCAGCACGGCGGCTGCGGCGAGCAGGAGGGCGAATCGGGTGGTGATCTTCTTCACTGCGTCGAGATGGGCGGCCTACCGCTGTTTTCGGTCCATTCCCAGATCGTCAACAGAGGATCGCGGCCGGATTCGTTTGGCACCTGAAAACGGCGGCTCACGGCGCGCGCCCGCTGATTCCATGCGAGGAAGAGCGCCGGCGGATCGTCCATCATCACGCGCTGGAGACGGCCGACCGCGCTGCGAACGGC
>CAZGLC010000111.1:0-15135 GCA_964526235.1 uncultured Bifidobacteriaceae bacterium | reverse complement strand
GTCGGATCGTTGACCAGCTCGCCGTACTGGAGCCGCAGGCTCGGCGACCGCTCCGGCTGGGTTTCGCCGTGGTGGCACGTGAAGCAGGTGACGCGCGGCTGGCCGCCGAAGTACTGCTTGTTGAGCGCGTTCATCATCACGACCATCTGCCGCGCGCGCTGGATGCGCGGCGTCGGCAGCGCGAACGCCTTTGCGTCGGAGGTGATCTTCGCGTCGTGGCAGCCGACGCAGTCGAGCAGCAGGGCCGAGGCGAACATCCCCATCGTGTCGTTGAACCGGTCGACGGGAATGCCCTTGAGGACCTGTACGTTGAGGTAGACGCTTTCAGCCATCTGCGGCTGCTGCGCCGCGGCGAACCCGGCCGCGGCGAGACAGACGCACGCGCTCGCGACGACCGCCGCCGCCCTCATCCGCGCTCGCGCGTGGCGATGTGCTCCTGGTCGCGGTCCTCGCAGGGCAGGTCTTCGAGGAGCAGCGCCTTCGGGTTCGGATTCAGGTTGCGGCGCACCGGCGTCATCTCCCACGGCTGCATCAGGACCTCGTCGTGCACCGTGGCCTGCCAGATCAGGGTGTTGCCCTCGCGGCGCACCCGCTCCACGACGCGCATGTTGTTGGTGTGGAAGTAGCCCGGCCACGCCAGCCAGCTCTCGTCGGTGAAGCCGACGCTGTCGATCACGAGCGTGTCGCCGTCCCACGTGCCGACCGAGTCGCCGTAGTAGGTGAGGTCCTGCGACCGGATCGGGTCGTGCTCGCGGCCGTCGGTCGGGATCACGCGGAACGTGTTGTGGCTCTGATACAGGAAGATGATCTCCGTCGAGGTCTGCACGATCTTGCTCGGCGCGCCGATGCGCGGCAGCCCGTCGGGATAGCACTTGATGTCCGGATCCTTGAAGTTGCCGTTGACGTCGAGGTCCTGCACCTTCTCCCAGTGCTCCGGCTTGTAGAGCGGGAGATTGGGGCTCATGCGCTGCCTGACGCCGCTGTCGCGCTCGAAGTTGATGCCCGGCTTGCACTCCTGGCCGGGATGGCACGGCCGCCCGCGGTTGAGGAAGGTGATGTTCCCCTGCGCGTCGGGCGTCAGGCCGCCGCCGCCGGTGTTCACCCAGACGCCGCTGAAGTCGACCTTGCCGTCGGCCGTCCGCGGCGTCGGTACCTTCTGCGGCGCCTGCTGCTGCATCAACGCGTCGGTGGATGCGAGCCAGAGCGCGGCCGCGAGCGCGGCGGCGAAACCGGTGGTGAGATGAACACGTCGGCGCATAAACCCCTCGTCCGTGTAGCGCGCACGCTTGAGCGTGCGCGTCAGTTATTCAGCGGATTGGTCGGATCCTCGTGGAACAGCGTGATCACCTTGCCGTCGGGACCCTTCATCGTCCGCACGCGGCCGACGTTGGCGCCGTTCTTCGCGGGCGCAAACGTCACCTCGTAGGCGGATCCAATCTGAAAGATGCGGACCAGGCCGGCGGCGCGCAGCGCGCCCGGGCCGGCGCCCGACATCTCCCACGTCACCTTTGTGCCGTCGGCCTTCGTCTCCTCGAAGAACCAGCGGCAGTGGGGGTTGATCATGGCAAACCGGGTCATGGTGCCCGTGAACCCCTTCGTCTCGCTCATCTCGTACTCGGCCTGGATGGCGTGATGCGCCACGGCGGGCTGTGTCATCGCCAGCCCCCCCACGATCATCGCCAGCACGCTGTACGCACTCCATGGTTTCATGACTCTCCTCCGCCCTATTTCACGTTGTCGGGCACCGGCATGACGACGTACGGGTTGTACGTGTTCGTGTTGACCGTCATCAGCTCGAACGCCATGTCGCCCTGCTTCCGCGTCGTCCGGCGCGGCTGCATGATGTCCGCCTTGTAGTCGTCCCAGTTCCAGTCGCCATAGTCCGCGTACGTGGTCTCCGTGACGACGCCGCCCGTCGTGTCGACGCGCGTAATGTAGGCGCCGACGAGTGTCGCGAGCGCGGCCGGGTTCGGCCGCGCGAGCAAACCGGCGTCCTTGCGCACCGTCACGTGCGCCATCACGTCGCCGACCGGCGCCGGCAGCGGGAACGAGAGGATGATCGCGCCGCCCGCCGCCTTGACGGTCGCCTTCGGTCCGGCCGCGCGCGCCGCCTTGACGACCCCCATCGGGGTCGTCCAGAGATACACGAGGCGCTCCCGCAGGCGCTCGCGCGCCGCGGTAGCTCCCTTGCCGCGGTCGGCTTCGTTCCACGCGGCCGTGCCCGACACGACCTCGATCTGGCGCTGCGCCTGGCCGCCCGCCGCCTGCCGCCGGTAGTCGATGCGCATACCGGGTACGGCGTAGTTGATGCTCGTCCGGTGCTCGGGCAGGTCGAATTTCTGCCCGCCGACGGTCATCGTCCCCTTGGCCCACTGTTCGAGCGTGAGGATCGAATCCTCCTGCTGCAGGCCGCGGAGCATGCCCATCGAATCGGCCAGTTGGAAGACGAGCGCCTTGACGTCGGGCGGGTTCTCGGCCGGTTTGACGCCCGCCTGGGCGAACGCCGCATCAGGGAGCACTGCGAGGACGCCGGCCAGAAGAAGTGCGGATGTTCGCATGCGAAATGAATCCAACAAGAAGCGGTGGAACCGTAACTGAGAACGAGGGATAGGGTATCGCGGCGGGGTCCGCAGGACAAGCGACGTGGTAAGGTCTGGAAAGAGGCCAAGGTCATGAGACGCGCGTGGCTCGCACTCCTGGTCGCGCTCGCAGCCGCGCCGGACGCGGCCGCACAAAGCGCCGGCCCGCCAAGCCGCTCCACCCCCGACTTTCTCTTCGGCGAACCGCGCGGCGCGATCGGCATCCGCGGCAACTGGGTGTTCGCCCGCGCCGGGAGCGACATCTTCGATTTCGTCCGCACGCATCTCACGATCGACCAGGGCGCGTTCGATGCGCCCGGCGTGGCCACCGACGTCGCGATCAGCCTCACGTCGCGCGTCGATGCCGTTGGCGGCTTCGAGTTCACCCAGATCTCGACCCCGTCGGAATACCGCGCCTTCGTCGACAATAACCGCCGCCCCATCGAGCAGACGACCCGGCTGCGCACCGCCAACGTGAGCGGCAGCGTCCGCCTCGCGCTCGTGCCGCGCGGGACGGCGGTGAGCCGCCTGGCGTGGGTGCCGAGCCGCCTCTCGCCGTACGTCGGCGCGGGCGGCGGCATGCTCTGGTACCAGTTCACGCAAGCAGGCGACTTCATCGACGTGCGGTCGGCCAACCGGGCCGTCTTCAGCGACGTCCTCACCTCGCAGGGATGGACGCCGAGCGCCCACGCCTTCGGCGGCGTCGACGTGCGCGTGCACCGGCGCATGTTCGTCGCAGTCGAAGGGCGGTACCTCTGGGCGGCCGCGGCGCTGGAGCGCCGGTTCCAGGGATTCGACCCGATCGACCTGGCCGGCCTGCGGGTGTCGGCCGGCATCAGCGTCCTGTTCTGAGGCGTATAGTAAAGGGGTCTGACCCCCGTATGTGGCGCGGGGGTCAGACCCCTTTACCGGGGAGGCTCCGCCAATGAAGATCACCGCCATCGCCATTGCCTTCGTCCTGGCTCCCGTACTGGCGCCTGCGATCGCCGTCGCGCAGCAACTCGACTCGCGATGGACGCCGTGGCTCGGTTGCTGGCAGCTGTCGGGTGAGCAGGTGCGCGTCTGTGTCTCTCCAGCGGACGACCAGCGCGGCGTGGTCTTGCGCACCTACGTGGACGGCGGCGGGGTGGAGTCGCGGACGCCGGTGCTCGAGCAGACGCTCGCCGCCGACGGCGCGCGGCACGCGATCGCCGAGGCCGAGTGCCGGGGGCATCAGTCGGCCGAATGGTCGGTGACCGGCGAGCGGCTCTTCGCGCGCGCGGAGGTCACGTGCAGCGACGGCGCGGCGCGCATGGTGTCGGGCCTCTCGATGATCACGGCCAGCGGCGTCTGGCTCGACATTCAGGGCATTGACGTCGCCGGCCGCGAGAACATCCGCGTGCGCCGCTACGAGCGCGCGGGCCAGGTCCGGTTCAAGCCGGACACCACGTACGAAAGGCTCACCGCGGCCGCCCCGCGGCCCGCCGCCACGGAATTCACGGTTGACGACGTCACGGAAGCGGCGTCGCGCGTGTCGGCGCGCGTGGTCGAGGCGGCGCTCGTCGAAACCCGCGCCGGCTTCACGCTCACGAGCGACGTGCTGCGCCGTCTGCAGCGCGCCAGCGTCGCGCCCGGCGTCATCGACACGATGGTCGCCCTCTCGTATCCGAGCCACTTCATCGTCGAGCGTCCCGACGCGCAGGCGTCGGGCGCCTTCGCGCCCGTTGATTCCTCGGTGTTCGACAGTCCGTGGTCGGCCTCGTCGGCGTATCCGTACTACGGCAGCTACTGGGACCCGTTCTGGTCGCCGTACGTCTACGCGCCGTTCGGCTACGCGTACTGGGCCAGCTACGGCGGCGGGTACTTCCCGTACAGTCCGTACCTTCCCTCGACGGGGTTCGTCCCTACCGACGGCCCGGAGCGCCAGGACGCCGGGCGCGCAATCAACGGCGTGGGCTATACGCGCATCCGCGAGCGCGAGGTCGTCGAGCGCAGCGGCGGCGACGGTGACGGCGATTCCAGCGTCTCGAGCGGCCGGTCCTCCGGCGGGTCGTCCGGCTGGAGCGGCGGCGGCACGTCGGGCGCGTCGCCGGGCGGCTACTCCGGCGGCTCCTCGGGCGGATCCTCGGGCGGCGGCGACGGCGGCGGCCGCACCGCGCAGCCCCGATAAGGCACCCCCAGTTTTTTCTTGACCCTCCTGTCCGCCCGTCGATAATCGGCAACACATCTATATCGGTGGCGGAAATCTCGAGGAGGATCCATGAGCCCCTGCCTGCGGTATTTCTCCCTCGGCGCGCTCTCCCTGCTGCTCACGAGCAGCCTCGCCTCGGCCCAGCTCTCGACGGCCCAGTTGAGCGGCCGTGTCACCGACGAGAGCGGCGCCGTGCTTCCCGGCGTCACGGTCACGATGATGCAGACCGAGACGGGGTTTTCCAGAAGCGACGTGACCGACGGCAACGGGTCGTACGTGCTGTCGAACCTTCCCCTTGGACCGTACCGGCTGGAGGTGGCGCTGCAAGGCTTCCGCACCTACGTCCAGACGGGCATCGTGCTGCAGGTGGGTTCTTCGCTCCAGCTCAACGTGGCGCTGTCGGTCGGTGCGATCGAAGAGTCGGTGACCGTGCAGGGCGCGGCGCCGCTCGTCGACGTGCAGAGCTCGGGTATCAGCGAGGTCGTGCAGAACGAGCAGATCCTGGCGCTGCCGCTCAACGGACGAAACGCGGTCGAGCTGGTGGCGATTGCCGGGGCGGCCGTGCAGACCATTCCGTCGTCGACACGCGTCGCGCCCGGCGGCATGGCCATGTCGGTGGCCGGCGGGCAGTCGTTCGGCGTGGCCTATCTGCTCGACGGCGCCATGCACAACAACCCGCAGGACAACCTGAACCTGCCGTTCCCGTTTCCGGACGCGCTGCAGGAGTTCAGCGTCGCGACGAGCGGGCTGAACGCGCAGCACGGCATGCACTCGGGTGCCGCGGTCAACGCGGTGACCAAGTCGGGCACGAACCGCTTCGCCGGGAACGTCTTCGAGTTCTTCCGCGACCGCCGCTTCAACGCCAGGAACCCGTTCGCGCAGAAGGGAGCCGACGGCAAGCCCGTCGACGACGGGCTCCAGCGCAACCAGTTCGGCGGGACCCTCGGCGGACCGATCGTCGAGAACAGACTGTTCTTCTTCGGCGCCTACCAGGGCACCGTCGTCAAGATGCAGCCGGCCGACAACATCGCCTGGGTGCCGACGCCCGCGATGCTCGCCGGCGACTTTACGGCGTTCGCATCCCCGGCCTGCAACGGCGGCCGGCAGATTACGCTGCGCGGCGGGTTCGAGAACAACCGCATCGATCCCGCGCGGTTCAGCCGGGCGGCGCTCAATCTCGCGCAGCGTCTTCCGAGCACGACCGATCCGTGCGGCCAGGTGACGTATTCGCTGCTGGACGACAGCAACGAAGGACAGTATCTGGGCCGCGCCGACTTCCAGCGGACCTCCGACGACACGTTCTTCGGGCGATACATGGCCACCAAGTTCACCAAGCCGATTCCCATGCGGGACGGGGACACCGTCCTGTCGCTGTACGACGCGGCGAACAATAGAGGACTGTTGGGGATGGACGCCCTGACCCACGCGCTGGTGCTCGGCAACACGCGCGTCTTCGGCTCGAACACCGTGAACTCGCTGCGGTTTTCGTTCAATCGGACCGGCGCCTACCGCCTCGCGCCGGCCACGTTCGACCCGTACGACCTCGGGGCCGACGTCTACAGCTATCAGCCCGACGTCATGGTGGTGATCGTGTCTGGCAATGGATTCCAGGCGAACAATCCAGGCCCGAGCCGGTTCTTCACCAACGCGTCGCAGGTGAGCAACGACCTCACGCTGGTGCGCGGCAATCACCAGATCTCGGTTGGCGGGAGCGTCGCCTTCTGGGAGTTTTCGTTCCAGTCGCACGCCCGCTCGGGGGGCAACTGGAACTTCACGGGCCAGTTGACCGGCTTGGGAATGGCGGACTTTCTCACGGGGCGCGTCGGCCGGCTGGAGCACGGCGGGCCGGCGCTCCTGCCGATGAACCAGTGGTACACGGGCCTGTATGCGCAGGATGGGTGGCGGGTGAGCCCGCGCGTCACCATCAACGCGGGCGTTCGGTGGGAACCGTACTTCGGCCAGAACGTGCTGAACGGCTCCGTCTACAACTTCAGCCGCGAGAACTTCCGGAACAACGTGAAGAGCCAGGTGTTCGTGAACGCGCCGGCCGGCCTCATTTACCCCGGCGACACCGGATTTCCGCCAGGGAAGCGAGGCATCAACACACAGTGGTTGAACTTCTCGCCGCGCACGGGAATCGCCTGGGACGTGAGCGGGAACGGCCGCATGGCGATCCGCGCCTCGTACGGGCTCACCTACGATTTCCCGAACGCCGAATACCAGTTGATCAACGCGAACTCGCCTCCGTACGGCAACCGCACGCTGGTTGAGGATCCACCGGGAGGCTTCGATCGCCCGTACGCGCACCTCGGCGGGGATCCGCATCCGATTCTCACGAGCCGCGACACCGTGTTCATTCCGTTCGGCGCGTTTGGCTCCACCGATCCGAACCTGAACTCGCCGCGCGTGCAGCAGTGGAACGTGACGATCGAGCGGCAGCTCGGCAGCGTCTGGCAGGTGGCCGCCAGCTACATCGGCAGCTATACGGATCGGCTGTGGAACCAGGTCGCGATCAATCCGGGCGTCTTCCTGGGCACCGGTCCCTGCGTGCTGCAGGGCGTGTCCTACCCGGTCTGCACGACCAACGCGAACCTGAATCAGCGGCGCGCGTTCTCGCTGTCCGGCGAGAACCCGGCGGCGGCGCGGCTCATCGGCAACCTCGACGTCCATGACGACATCGGGAAGCAGAGCTACCGTGGGTTGAAGCTGTCGTTCCAGCGCCGCGGCACGCGGCTGAACCTCAACGGCAACTACACGGTGTCGCGCTGCTTCGGCGATCCCGCGTTCCAGACGGGAGGATTCCCGCAGATCGCCAACGGCTACACCAACCCTGACGACCCCTCGTTCGATCGCGGTTTCTGCGACCAGGACCGGACCCACATCGGGATCCTCAGCGTCGGCGTGCTGACACCGCAGTTCGCCAGCTCGGCGCTGCGCGTCGCCTTCTCGGACTGGCGCGTCGGGGGGATTCTCAGCGCCCGTTCGGGACAGCCGGTCAACGTGATCGCGGGGCAGGACCGCGCACTCACCGGCATTCAGAATCAGCGCGTCAACCAGGTGCTCGACAATCCCTACGGCGACAAGACGTTGAACAACTGGCTGAACCCGGCGGCGTTCGCGCAGCCGGCGCTCGGCACGCTGGGCAACTTCCGCCGCAACAGCGTGCGCGCCCCGGGGTACTGGGCCGTCGACATGGCGGTATCGCGGCTCATCCCGTTTGGCGTCGGCCGGACGCTGGAGCTGCGCGTCGAGGCGTTCAACCTGTTCGATACGTTCAACTGGGCGCCGCCAACCCTGATCAATGCGGACCGGACCCACACGAACTTCAACTCGGGGGCGTTCGGCCGCATCACCTCGATGCAGGGCGCGCCGCGCATCATGCAGTTCGGGATCAAGTACGGGTTCTGATCCGGGGTGCGGGATCTGGGGTCCGGGGTCCGGGGGGATTCGGGCTGCGGATCCCTGATCCCCGATCCCGGATCCCGACTGCCCGGGGCCGAGGAGGGTGTGATGAGACGTGTGCTTCGTCATTCGTCGCTCGCTGCGTTTTTCGTCCTGCTCAGCATCGAGCCCGCCTGGGCGCAGCTCAACACCGCACAGCTCAGCGGCCGCGTCACCGACGAGAGCGGCGCCGTGCTCCCCGGGGTCACCATCACTTTGACCCAGACCGATACCGGATTCGTCCGCAGTGACGTCGCCGACGCCAACGGGGCGTACGTCCTGACGAATCTTCCGCTCGGTCCCTACCGGGTCGAAGCGGCGTTGCAGGGGTTCCGCACGTTCGTGCGGACGGGCATCGTCCTGCAGGTCGGCGCGACCCCCGAGCTCAACGTGCAGCTGTCGGTCGGCGCGCTGGAGGAATCGGTGACCGTCCAGGGCGCCGCGCCGCTCGTCGACGTGCAGAGCTCCGGCATCAGCGAGGTCGTGCAGAACGAGGAGATCCTCGCGTTGCCCCTCAACGGGCGGAACGCGGTGGAGCTCGTGGCGATCGCGGGCGCCGCCGTGCAGGTCACCACCGCGCCGTCGCGCGCGGTGCCCGGCGGCATGGGCATCTCGGTTGCCGGTGGCCAGTCCTTCGGCGTGGCGTACCTGCTCGACGGCGCCATGCACAACAACCCGCAGGACAACATGAACTACCCATTCCCGTTCCCGGACGCGCTGCAGGAGTTCAGCGTGGCGACGAGCGGGTTGAATGCCCAGCACGGCATGCACTCCGGCGCCGCGGTCAACGCGGTGACCAAGTCGGGCACGAACCGTCTTACGGGCAACGTCTTCGAGTTCCTGCGAGACCACCGCTTCAACGCCACCAACCCGTTCGCGCAGATCGGTCCCGACGGCACGCGGGTGGATGACGGTCTGAAGCGGAACCAGTTCGGCGGCACGCTCGGCGGCCCGATCGTGCCGAACCGGCTTTTCTTCTTTGGCGCGTATCAGGGCACGACGGTGCGCCAGCAGCCGGCGGCCAACCTCGCGCGGGTGCCGACCGCGGCGATGATGGCCGGCGACTTCACGACGGTCGCGTCGCCCGCCTGCAACGGCGGCCGGCAGCTCACGCTGCGCGGCGGGTTCGTGAACAACCGCGTCGATCCCGCCCAGTTCAGCCGCGCGGCGGTGAACCTGGTCAGTAACTACCTGCCGAGGACGACCGATCCCTGCGGCGAGATCACCTACTCGCAGCGGAAGGACAGCAACGAGGGCCAGTACATCGGCCGGCTCGACTATCAGCGCACCGCCGACGATACGATCTTCGCCCGATACATGGCGACCTCCGCCACCAGTCCGAGTCCGGTGCGCGAAGGGGACAGCGCGCTGTCGCTGTACGACGCCGCCAACAGCGCCGGTCTGCAGGGACGGGACGGCCTGGTTCAGTCGCTGGCGCTCGGCGACACCCACGTGTTCGGCCCGAACACGGTGAACTCGCTGCGGTTCGTGTTCAACCGGGCCGCCGTCAGGCTCTTCGTGCCCGACATGTTCGACCCGTACGACCTCGGCTCGGATGTCTACCCCTACTCGCCGCACGTCATGTGGGTGCGCGTGCAGGGTGCGTTCGAGGCCCAGAATCTGGGGCCGAGCAAGTTCCGGACGAACGCCACGCAGGTGAGCGACGACTTCACGGTCGTGCGCGGCGATCACCAGCTCTCGTTCGGCGGGAGCGCGGCGTACTGGAAGTACTACTTCGAGACGCAGGCCCGCTCCGGCGGGTTCTGGATCTTCACAGGTCAGTTGACCGGGCTGGGACTCGCGGATCTGCTCACGGGCCGCGTCGGGCGGCTCGAGCACGGGGGGCCGGCGATTCTGCCGATGGATCAGTGGTACGTGGGTCTCTACGCGCAGGACACGTGGCGCGCGACGCCGCGCGTCACGATCAACGGCGGCCTGCGCTGGGAGCCGTACTTCGGGCAGAACGTGACGAGCGGCGCCGTCTACAACTACAGCCGCGAGAGCTTCCGCAACAACGTCCGGAGCCAGACCTTCGTCAACGCGCCCGCGGGCCTTCTCTATCCGGGCGATCCCGGATTCCCGCCGGGCAAGCGGGGGTTGTACACCCAGTGGCTCAATTTTTCGCCGCGCGTCGGCATCGGCTGGGATGTGAGCGGGAACGGCCGCACGGCGGTGCGCGCGTCGTACGGGCTGACGTACGATTTTCCGAACGCCGAGTATCAGCTCATCAACGCCAATTCGCCTCCTTACGGGAACCGTTCCCTCGTCGAAGATCCGCCCGGCGGCTTCGATCGCCCCTATGCGCATCTCGGCGGGGATCCGCACCCGATTCTCACGCACCGTGAGACGCAGTTCCTCCCGTACGGCGCCTACGGCGCGACGGATCCGAACATCAACTCGCCGCGCATCCAGCAGTGGAATGTCACCATCGAGCGGCAGCTCGGGACGGTCTGGCAGGTGGCCGCGAGCTATATCGGCAGCCACACCGACCGGCTGTGGGAACAGGTGGCGATGAATCCCGGCGTGTTCCTCGGGCTCGGCCCCTGCACGCTGCAGGGCGTGTTCTATCCTTCGTGCACCACCAACGCGAACCTGAACCAGCGGCGTGTGTTGTCGCTCTCGGGTGAGAACCCTGCGGCCGCGCGGCTCATCGGCAACATGGACATTCACCAGGCCGTGGGGACGCAGGACTACAAGGGGCTGAAGCTGTCGTTCCAGCGCCGCGCGGCAGGCGGCCTGAGCCTCAGCGGCAACTACACGGTGTCGCGCTGCTTTGGCGATCCGGTGGGCCAGACGGGGGGCTTCCCGCAGATCGCGAACGGCTACACCAATCCCGACGATTTCTCATTCGATCGCGGGCTGTGCGACCAGGATCGGACGCACATCGGCGTCTTCGTCGCCGGCGTGCGGACGCCGCAGATGGCCAGCAGTGCGCTGCGGGCCGCGTTCTCCGACTGGCGGGTGGCCGGGATTCTCAGCGCGCGGTCGGGCCAGCCGCTGAACGTCGTCGCGGGGCAGGACCGCGCGTTCAGCGGCATTCAGAACCAGCGCGTCGACCAGGTGCTTTCGAACCCCTACGGCGGCAAGACGCTGAGCAACTGGCTCAACCCCGCCGCGTTCGCGCTGCCGGCGCCCGGCACGCTCGGCAATCACACGCGCAACAGCCTGCGCGCGCCCGGGTACTGGTCGGTCGACCTGGCGCTGTCGCGGAACATTCCGTTCGGGGCGAGCCGGACGCTGGAGCTGCGCGTTGAAACCTTCAATCTGTTCAACACGTTCAACTGGGGGGCGCCGATCGCGGGGCCCGTTCAGAACGGACGATTCACGGATACCAACTTCAGTTCACCGAACTTCGGCCGCGTCACCACCATCGCGGGCACGCCCCGCATCCTGCAGTTCGGGATCAAGTACGGATTCTGATCCGGGGTGCGGGATCCGGGATCCGGGGTGCGGGATCCGGGATCCGGGGTGCGGGATCCGGGATCCGGGGTCCGCGGATCCCGCGTCCCGAGTCCCGGATCCCGATCCGTTTGGGCGCGCTGGACTCGCCGTGCTCCCAGTGGTCTAATACCCCCGTTTTCGCCGCGCGTCGCATTCGTTCTACGAACCCTCGGCGTCAGGAACGGCTCTTATTGCGTTCGTTGGTCGCTTGCGTAATGGAGGGTGTCTATGAAACGGGTGCTCCGGGATTCTCTGCTCGTGGCGATGTCCGTCCTTCTCAGTGGCGCCGTGGCCTCGGCGCAGCTGTCCACCGCCCAGCTCAGCGGCCGCGTCACTGACGAGAGCGGCGCCGTGCTGCCCGGCGCCGCCGTCACGGTCACGCAGACCGACACCGGTTTCACCCGTTCCGACGTGACCGACAGCAACGGGGCGTACGTGCTGCCGAACCTGCCCCTCGGTCCGTACAGGTTCGAGGTGGCGCTGCAAGGCTTCCGCACCTTCGTCCAGACCGGCATTGTCCTGCAGGTCGGCGCCTCGCCGGTCCTCAGTGCGGTCCTCTCGGTCGGCGCGCTCGAGGAGTCGGTGACGGTGACCGGCGCCGCGCCGCTCGTCGACGTGCAGAGCTCGGGCATCAGCGACATCGTCCAGAATGAGGAAATCCTGGCGCTGCCGCTCAACGGCCGCAACGCCGTCGAGCTGGTGATGATCGCCGGCGCCGCCGTGCAGACCGGTCAGGCGTCCCTCCGCGGCATTCCCGGCGGCCTGAGCGTGTCGGTCGCGGGCGGCCAGTCCTATGGCGTGGCGTACCTGCTCGACGGGGCGATGCACAACAACCCGCAGGACAACCTGAACATGCCGTTCCCGTTCCCCGATGCGCTGCAGGAATTCAGCGTGGCCACGAGCGGGCTGAACGCGCAGCACGGCATGCACTCGGGCGCGGCGGTCAACGCCGTGACGAAGTCGGGCACGAACCGCTTCAGCGGGAACGCGTTCGAGTTCCTTCGCGACCGGCGCTTCAACGCCACCGACCCGTTCGCGCAGAGAGGCCCCGACGGCAGGCGCGTCGACGACGGGCTGCAGCGCAACCAGTTCGGCGGCACGTTCGGCGGCCCGATCGTGCAGAACCGGCTCTTCTTCTTTGGCGCCTACCAGGGAACGACGGTCCGCCAGCAGCCAGCGTCGAACATCGCGTGGGTGCCGACGGCCGCCATGCTGGCCGGCGACTTCACCGACTTCGCCTCGCCTGCATGCAACGGCGGCCGGCAGATCACGCTGCGCGGAGGGTTCCTGAACAACAGGATCGACCCCGCGCGGTTCAGTCGCCCCGCGCTCAACATGGTGAAGCACCTGCCGACGACGACCGATCCGTGCGGCCAGGTCACGTACAAGACCAGGACCGATAGCAACGAGGGGCAGTTTCTGGGCCGGATCGACTATCAGCGGACCGCCGACGACACGATCTTCGGACGATACATGGCCACCCCCTATACACAACCCACCGACATGAGCGACACCGTCCTGAGTATCCAGTTGGGCGTCGACGATCTGGCCCACTCGCTGGCGGTGGGCGACACGCACGTGTTCGGCTCCAACACGATCAACGCGCTCCGGTTTTCCTTCAATCGGGCCGGCGTCTACCGCCTCGCGCCGGTGACGTTCGATCCGTACGACCTGGGCTCAGACGTGTACAGTTACCAGCCTGACGTCATGGTGGCGACCGTCCAGGGCGGGTTCCAGGTCGCCAATCGGGGCCCGAGTCGCTTTGTGACGAACGCGTCGCAGGTGAGCGACGACCTCACGCTGGTGCGGGGAAGTCACCAGCTCTCCTTCGGCGCGAGCGTCGCCTACTGGCGGTTTGCCTTTCAGTCGCATTCGCGCTCTGCCGGCGACTGGAACTTCACCGGGCAGTTGACGGGTCTCGGGCTGGCCGACTTTCTCATGGGCCGCGTCGGCCGACTGGAGCATGGCGGCCCCGCCATCCTGCCCATGGACCAGTGGTACATGGGCCTCTATGCCCAGGACACCTGGCGGGCGGGTCCGCGGATCACGGTCAACGCTGGCGTGCGCTGGGAGCCGTACTTCGGCCAGAACGTCCTCAACGGCGCGGTCTACAACTTCAGCCGCGAGAACTTCCGAACCAACACCAGGAGCCAGGTGTTCGTGAACGCGCCGGCCGGTCTCACCTATCCCGGCGACCCCGGGTTCCCTCCGGGCCGCAGAGGACTCAACACGCAGTGGTTGAACTTCTCGCCGCGCGTAGGCCTTGCCTGGGATGTGGCCGGCACCGGCCGCACGGCGGTGCGCGCCTCCTACGGGCTGAGCTACGACTTTCCCACTGCGGAATATCAGCTGATCAACGCGAACTCGCCGCCGTACGGCAACCGCACGCTGGTCGAGGATCCGCCAGGAGGCTTCGAGCGTCCGTACGCGCACATCGGCGGCGATCCCCATCCGATTCTGACACACCGCGACACCGAGTTCATTCCGTACGGGGCGTTTGGCGCCACCGATCCGAACATCAACTCGCCGCGCGTGCAGCAGTGGAACGTCACGCTCGAACGCCAGATCGGGACGGTGTGGCAGGTCGCGGTGAGCTACCTTGGGAGCCACACGGATCGTCTGTGGAATCAGGTGGCGATCAACCCGGGCGTCTTCCTCGGGCTCGGTCCATGCACGCTTCAGGGGGTGTTCTATGCCACCTGCAGCAACAACGGCAACCTCAATCAGCGGCGGCTGTTCTCGTTGTCGGGTGAAAACCCCGCGGCCTCGCAGCTCCTCGGCAACATGGACATCCACACTGACCTCGGCACGCAGGACTATCGTGGACTGAAGCTGTCGTTTCAGCGCCGCGCGGCCAGGGGCCTGAGCCTCAGCGGGAACTACACCGTGTCGCGCTGTTTTGGCGATTCCTCGTTCCAGACGGGTGGATTTCCGCAGATTGCCAATGGCTACACCAACCCGGACGACCCGGCCTTCGATCGCGGCCTGTGCGACCAGGATCGCACCCACATCGGCGTGTTCACGGCGGGCGTCCAGGCGCCGCAGTTCGGCCGGCCCGTGGCACGCGTGGTGTTCTCGGACTGGCGGGTGTCGGGCATCCTCAGCGCGCGGTCGGGCAGCCCCGTCAACGTCATTGCCGGCCAGGACCGTGCACTGTCGGGGATTCAGCGTCAGCGGGTCGATCAAGTGCTCGACAACCCGTACGGCGACAAGACGCTGAACAACTGGCTGAACCCCGCCGCATTCGCGCAGCCGGCGCCCGGTACGCTGGGCAACTTCCGCCGGAACAGCGTCAGAGCGCCGGGGTTCTGGTCGGTCGACCTGTCGCTGTCGAGGCTCATCCCCCTTGTAGCGACGCGCAGCCTCGAACTGCGCGTGGAGACGTTCAATTTGCTCAACACGTTCAACTGGGGCCCTCCCAGACTGGCGGCTGGCGGTAGAACCGATACCAACTTCAACTCGGGCGCGTTCGGCCGGATCACAGCGATGGCGGGCACGCCCCGC
>CAZGLC010000110.1:13498-15183 GCA_964526235.1 uncultured Bifidobacteriaceae bacterium | reverse complement strand
ACGATCCTCGGCACGTTCCAGTACATGGCGCCGGAGCAGCTCGAAGGCCAGGAGGCTGACGCGCGGACGGACATCTTTGCGTTTGGCGCCGTGCTCTACGAGATGCTGACGGGCCGCAAGGCGTTCGAGGGGAAGAGCCACGCGAGCCTCATTGGCGCGATCATGCACGCCGAGCCCGCGACCCTGTCCTCAGTCCAGCCGCTCACACCGCGGGCCGTCGATCGTATCGTCAGGAAATGTCTGGCGAAGGATCCGGACGACCGCTGGCAGACGGCGCGGGATCTCCTGGACGAACTGAAGTGGAGCGTCGAGGCCGGCGCGCCTCAGGGCGCAGCCGTATCAGCGGTGTCAGTTGCCGCTCCGCGTCCTGGGCGCTTCACCAGCGCGCGTCTGGCGTGGATCGTTGCGGCCGCCGCGCTTGTGGTGGCAACAGCTGCCGTGTGGCGGCAGGTAGGCGAGACACCGGCCCCGCTCCCGGTGACGCGCTTCGAGATCGCCGTGCCGTCAACCGACAGTCCCACCTCGCTCGCCGTGTCGCCCGACAGCCGTCGGCTCGCTTACGTCGCGTCGACGGAGGGGCAGTCGAGGGTGTGGGTGCGCTCGCTCGACGACACCGCGGCGCGTATGCTCGCGGGCACCGAGGGCGCGAGCTTCCCGTTCTGGGCTCCGGATGGCCGTGCAATCGGGTTCTTCGCCGAGGGAAAACTGAAACGGGTCGATCTGGCCGGCGGCGCGCCGCAGGCGCTGGCCGACGCCTCGAACGGACGCGGCGGAACGTGGAACGGGGATGGCGTGATTCTGTTCACGCCGGACAACAATTCGGGGGCGCGCGACAGCGTGATTACGCGGATATCCGCCGCGGGCGGCACGCCCGTGGCGGTGACGCACCTGGCGGCCGGCGAAGGCAGCCACCGGTGGCCGCAGTTTCTTCCCGATGGACGCCGGTTCATGTTCTTCAGCACGCTTGGTAGCTCCGACACCCAGGGCGTGTACATCGGATCGCTCGACGGCGGCGAGCCGATACGCGTGCTGGCCACCGAGACGCCGGGAGTGTTCGTGCCGCCCGATCGCTTGTTGCTGGTGCGTGGCGACGCGCTCATGGCCACGCGGTTCGATGCGGCTCAGGGAACCGTCGCCGGCGAGTTGATGCCGGTGGCACAACCGGTGGGCCGGGACACCGGAGTGTTGGGCAGCGCCTTCTCCGTGTCGCCAGGGACGCTTGCGTATCGACCCACGGGAGGCGGCCAGCGGAGGCAGCTCGTTTGGATGGATCGCACTGGGAAGATGGTGGGGTCGATAGGCTCACCCGCCGACAACAACCTCGCCACCCTGGCGCTGGATCCGGCCGGCGAGCGCATCGCGGTGTTCTACACGGTGCTGGGGAACTTCGATATCTGGCTTGTGGACGCCAGTCGCGGCATCCCGGCGCGGTTCACGTTCGATCCGGCATTGGACTGCTGTCCCCTGTGGTCTCCCGACGGTCGTCGCGTGATCTTTACGTCGAGTCGCAGTGGGCCTTTCGGTCTGTACGAGAAGTCGGCGAGCGGCGCGGGAGACGAGCAACTGTTGGCTGCGGAAGCCGGCGTGCCACTCTCCTGGTCTCCGGACGGACGGTTCCTGCTCTATGCGCGCGCCGATCCGAAGACGGGAACCGACCTCTGGGTGCTGCCGATGACCGGCGAGCG
>CAZGLC010000110.1:8392-13398 GCA_964526235.1 uncultured Bifidobacteriaceae bacterium | reverse complement strand
GCGAAAGCCGCTCGCTGTGGTGCGGACGGCCATGGACCAGCCCGGCGGGGAGTTTTCGCCGGACGGCCGATGGCTGGCGTACGAGTCGAACGAGTCGGGGCGAATGGAAGTGTACGTGCAGCCATTCCCGGAGGCGGGCGGCAAGTGGCAGGCATCGATGGCCGGCGGCACCCAGCCCCGCTGGAGGCGCGACGGGAAAGAGCTGTATTACGTGGCGCCCGATGCGCGCCTGATGGCGGTGCCGGTGGCGGTGAGCCCCGACGGCAAGACGCTGGACCTCGGCGTGCCGGCGCCGCTCTTTCGCACGCGGCTGGCCAGCGGCGCAGGCGTCACCGCCGGCAGGCCGGAGTACGCCGTCGCCCCTGATGGCCGGTTCCTGATGAACACCGTCGTCGAGGACACGGCGCCATCGCCCATCACCATCGTGCTGAATTGGGAAGCCGGGCTCGAGCAGTAGACCGACCCATCGTTCGGATCGTTCGGGCCGTTCGGATCGTTCCTACGGATGTGGGATTTGCGCCGCTGTCCAGAGTTCGCGGTATTTCTCCCGCACGGACCCGTCCAGCGACTCGCCAAAGACGATCGGCAAACTGTTGGCGCGAATGAGTGACAGCACGTCGGCGAGATCCTGTAGCCGATCGGCCGCGGAGACGCCCGCCGCGAGCTTGAGTTCCACGAGCGTGCGCAAGTCGAGCACGCGGTAGGCAGCCTCGCTTCGAGGCACCAGGGAGGGTTCTGGAAATCGAATCGGCTTTGGCCGGTCGTCTCCAGGGAATTCTCCGGTCACCAAAAAGTCGACCGGCACCCCCGTGTCGGCGTCTCGGACGTCCCGGGACCCTGGGAACTTCTCCACATACCCGCGACCCAGCCACTCTGCCTTGAAACGCTCCAACCCCTCGGCCGTGATCACGAGATCGACGTCCACGGTGAGCCGGAGATGCCCATGCACGCCAACCGCCAGGCCGCCCGCCAGAGCGAAATCCACGTGGAGCTCGGCCAGGCGCGCGGCGATGCGCTCGAGCGTGTGCTGAACCGCCGATTCTCCCATTAGGAACGCGTCGAGCTCCTGGAGGACGCCTGTCAGTCCATGACGCGGAGGCACTGCCTTCAGCATACTAGCTCTCCCATATAATCCACCTGCCGTTGCACATGACGTTGACCGCCGGCACGCGCCTGGGCTCATACGAAATTCTGTCTGCCATCGGCGCCGGCGGCATGGGCGAGGTGTACCGCGCCCGCGATGCGCGTCTCGGTCGCGATGTGGCGATCAAGGTGCTGCCGCCGCACGTCGCGGGCGACTCGGATTTGCGTCAGCGCTTCGAGCGCGAGGCGCGGACGCTCGCGACGCTCAGCCACCCGCACATCTGCTCCGTGTTCGACGTCGGCCGGCAAGACGACATCGACTTCCTGGTGATGGAGTACCTGGAAGGCGAGACGCTCGCCGAGAGGATCGCCAAAGGCCCGTTGCCGCTCGACCAGGCGCTGCGCTACGGGATCGAGATCGCTGACGCACTGGACAAGGCGCACCGCAAGGGGATCGTCCATCGCGACCTGAAGCCCGCCAACATCATGCTGACCAAGAGCGGCGCGAAGCTGCTGGATTTTGGTCTAGCCAAAACGTCGGCGCCAGCGGCTGCGGGAGTGGGCGGATCGATGCTGCCGACGACGCCGCCAGGCCTCACGGTACAGGGCACGATTCTCGGCACGTTCCAGTACATGGCGCCGGAGCAGCTCGAAGGCGCCGAGGCCGACGCGCGCACGGACATTTTCGCGTTCGGCGCGGTGCTCTACGAGATGCTGACGGGGCGGAAGGCGTTCGACGGTAAGAGCCAGGCGAGTCTCATCTCCTCGATCATGTCGAGTGAGCCTCCGCTCGTCTCGTCGGTGCAGCCGGTCGCTCCGCCTTCGCTGGATCAAATCGTCAAGACGTGCCTCGCGAAAGATCCGGACGAGCGATGGCAGACCGCGGGCGACGTCGAGCGGCAGCTGAAATGGATCGTCGAGGGGCGCGCGCACGCCCACACACAGGTTGGCGCGCCGATGCCGGCGGTCCCCCGCCGCGTGCCGGCGAGGGGGGTCCTCGTGGCCGCCGGGATTGGCGTGGCCGTCGGAGCGCTGGTGGCAGGCATCGCCCTGTGGGTGGCGACACGGCCTGAAGCTCCTGCGCCGCAGCGGCTGTCAATCATGGTGCCTGCCGATCACCCCCTGTCGCTGAATTGGTCGCCGGGGCTCTCGATCGCGATATCGCCTGACGGGACGCGCGTGGCGTACATCGCGCAGAACCCTGCCGCGCCGCCTGGCGACGCCCGCCGGCAGCTCTACGTCCGGTCATTGACCGATCTGACGGTTCGGGCCGTGCCCGGAACTGAGGGTGCCGCACAGCCATTCTTTTCCCCCGATGGGCAGTGGGTCGGTTTCTTCACGCCGACAGCCCTGAAGAAGGTGTCGCTCGCCGGCGGGAATCCGTTGACCCTGCAAGAAAAGCTGAACGGCGGCTTCTGGACCTTTGGAGCCTGGACCGATGACGGCACCATCCTGTACGGCGGTAATAGTACGGAGGGGCTCCAGCGGATCTCCGCCGATGGCGGCGTTCCGGAGAACGTGACGACGCTGGACGTTGCGCGCGGCGAAGGCGGGCACATCCAACCGGTTCTCATTGCGGGCACGCGCGCAGCCCTGTTCCAAGTCAATTTTCGTGAGCTTCGCGACCCGCAAATCGATGCGGTGGTGCTCGACACGGGTGAGCGGCGTGTGGTCGTCGAAAATGCGCGCGGCCCGCGATATCTGGTCAGCGGACACCTGTTGTTCCTGCGCGATGACGTGCTCCTGATTGCGCCTTTCGATCCGGGTCGCCTGGCCCTTGCGGGTCCGGCGGTTCCAGTGATCGATGACGTGCAGATCGCTCGCCCGGGTTCGGGGGCGGAGCTCGTGGCCTCCAGCACCGGAACGGTGGCGTATGTTCCCGGCTCCGACGCCGCCTCGCAGGCGCTTGGCATCGTGGGTCGGAACGGGGCATTTCAAGCCTTGGGTCTCCCGCCGGACCGCTACGACCAGCCGCGGGTGTCATCCGACGGGCAGTATGTGGCGTTCCAACTGGAGCGTCCCGGGCAGGACAGCCAAATTCATATCTACGACGTGATGCGCGGCGCGACGACGCGGCTGACCCAGGAGGGCGCGGAGTTTGCCGCGGCGTGGCGCCCACGCAGCCGGCAGCTGGCGGTCTGGGCAGTCCGGCCGGACGCGCGCGGCATCTATCTGAAGGACGTGAACGGCGACGAACAGCTCCTGATTGAGGCTCCGGAGTCGACGCAGCAGCTCAGAAACATGTCGTGGTCACCTGACGGCGAGCTGCTCGCGTATACGGCGCAGAATGGCAGTCGGCACGACATCTGGGTGCTGACGATGGGTGACAAGCCCGTGGCGATGCCCTTCCTCGACAGTGCGTCCCCTGAGTTCGGTCCGAAGTTCTCCCCGGACGGGCGATGGATCGCCTATGTATCTGATGAATCCGGGCGCCGCGAGGTGTATGTGCGTGGCTATCCGAAGGGAGAGAAGCTCACCGTGTCGACCGCCGGAGGGTCGGGTCCCGTCTGGGGGCCTGGCGGGCGGGAAATTGTCTTCTTTGGGGAGTCCGACGGAACGCCACGCCTGATGACGGTGGCCGTGACGCCGGATGGCAATTCGATTCGGCTCAGCGAAGCGCGGCCGTTGTTCGACATGCGCGTACCGGGCGTGACGGGGCTCATTGAACAGTACGCCGCAGGCGGCAACATCGGGGCGGCGTATGACGTCTTTCCTGACGGCAGATTTCTGATGGTCAGGGGACCGGACTCACAAGGCACGCGCGAAATCGTCGTCGTCCAGAACTTTTTCGCGGAAGCCAATCGCCTCGCGCCCGCTAGGTAAGGCCGGGCGGGTCTGAAGACCCGCCCCTACATCAGTCGCTACTTCACTGCGGTCAAGGGTCGGGCACGAATCGATAGCCGACCCCGCGGACGGTCTGCAGAAACTTGGGCGCCGTCGGGCGCTCCTCGATATACCGGCGCAGCCGGACGACAAAGTTGTCGATGGCGCGGGTGTCGATGTCCTGCGCCAGCCCCCACACATCCTCGAGGATCGCGCGGCGGGAGACCGGCTGCCCGGCGTTCTTCACGAGGTACCGCAGCAGGTCGCATTCCCTCGCCGTCAGGCGATGCACCTTCTCCCCGACGCGCAGCTCCATCGTCGAGAAGTCGATGGCGCGGCCGGCGAAGGTGTAGACGTCGGCCGGCGGCTCCTTCTCGTTCCAGCGCCGCCGGCGCAGCAATCCCTTGACCCTCGCCAGCAGGATCGGCAGATCGAACGGCTTCGGGAGGTAGTCGTCGGCGCCCGACTCGAAGCCGCGCAGCACGTCGGCGGCGCTGCCGCGGGCGGTGAGCATGAGGATGGGAACGAAGTGTCCGGCCGACCGCAGCTCCGAGGCCGCCGTGAAGCCGTCCTTCCCGGGCAGCATCACGTCGAGCACGATGGCATCGAAGGGCCGATGCTCGCGCAGCAGCATGTCGAGCGCCGCTTCGGCGTCGGCCGCGATCGTCGCCTCATGGCCTTCTGCCTCGAGATTGAACCGCAAGCCGTCGGCGATGTGCTCTTCGTCTTCGACGATCAGGATCCGGCTCATGAGGCTCAGGCGCGTCGCCTGAGAAGGGAGTGGCCCGATCGCACGCGCCGGCCCCCGGCGGACACCGCGTGCTCGGGCACGAGCCGGGGCAGTTCGACGGTGAACGTGGCGCCGCGCCCCTCGCCTTCGCTGTCGGCAAACACGCGGCCGCCGTGCGCGCGTGCGCGAGAGCCTGCAGCCGGGCGACCAGTTCGGTAGTTCCGTGGCAGTCTCTGGCGACACGATTGTGGTCGGCGCCCACGCAGAGCGCAGTAACGCTACCGGGGTGAACGGCAACCAGGGCAATAATTCATTGCCTGACTCCGGTGCCGCCTACGTGTTTGTGCGGAGCGGTGGGACGTGGAGCCAG
>CAZGLC010000110.1:0-8292 GCA_964526235.1 uncultured Bifidobacteriaceae bacterium | reverse complement strand
GGGACGTGGAGCCAGGAGGCCTACCTCAAAGCGTCGAACACCGGGGCGGGCGACAACTTCGGCTGGTCCGTCGCGGTCGCGGGCCACACGATTGTGGTCGGCGCTTACGCAGAGCGCAGTAACGCCACCGGGGTGAATGGCGACCAGAACAACAACTTGGCCATAGAGTCTGGCGCTGTCTACGTGTATGGTGCTCCTGCATCACAAGCCCCTATCGCGGAGGCTGGACCCGATCAAATCATGGAAGCAACGTCGGCGAGCGGGGCGCTCGTGTCGCTCAACGGATCGGGTTCTTCCGACGCGAACGGCGACACCCTCACATTCGAGTGGCGCGACGCCGCCTCGCAGGTCGTTGGCAATGCGGCGATCGTGAACCTGACGCTGGCCCTCGGCGTCCACACCTTCACGCTGACGGTGGACGACGGTAACGGCGGTACGGACAGCGACGTCGTCCAGGTGACCGTGCAGGACACGTTCGCGCCATCGATCTCGATTGCGTCGCCGACCGGAACGAGCTACGCGCTGAATCAGGCGGTCGCCGCCTCGTACACCTGCACGGACGTCGTGTCGGGCGTCGCCTCGTGCGAGGGGAGCGTCCCGAGCGGGGCGAACATCGACACCGGAAGCGCGGGATCCCAAGACTTCACCGTGACGGCCACCGACAACGTGGGAAATACGGGGAGCATGACCGTGCCCTACACGGTTACCGCTGGCGTGCCCGTCCTGACCTGGGCCAACCCGGCGTCGATCACGTACGGGACGGCGCTCGGGGGCACGCAGCTCAACGCGACAGCCAGCGTCGCCGGGACGTTCACGTATACCCCGGCGGCGGGGACGGTGCTCAACGCGGGGGCGGGGCAGCCCCTGCACGTTGACTTCGTGCCGACGGACGCGGTGAACTACACGACCGCGTCAGCGGACGTGACGATCACGGTCAACCAGGCGCCAACCAACACGACTGTCAGCAACGCGTCGGCCGTCTTCAACACGTCGAGCCAGACCGTGGCGTTGAGCGCCACGGTGACCGGGTCGGTGGTCAGCGATGGTCAGGTCTCGTTCACCGTCAGGAATGGCCCGGCCACGATTGGGGCACCGGTGACTGTGAGCGTCAACGCGAGCGGCGTGGCAACCGCGAACTTCACATTGCCCGGCGGCACACCGGCCGGCACCTACACCATCGAGGCGGCATTCACCGGCAGTGCGAACTTTGCCGGCAGCCAGGGCACCGCCACGCTGTCCGTTCTGCAGGCGTATGACCTGACGGGCCTGTTCGAGCCGTATGGTCCGCCTGGGCTGAAGCAGTTCAAGGCGGGCAGCTCCATTCCGTTGAAGTGGCAGTACACGCTTGACGGGGCAGTCATCGAGAGCGCGGCCTATCAGGCGACGCTCACGGCCTACGGGCCGGTGAACTGCGGGGAGGCAACGGGCGGAGTCACGCTCGCCGTCGACGCGCCAGGCAACAGCGGCTTCCAGTACAGCGCGGCCACCAGGACGTGGCAATTCAACTGGAAAACCGCGAAGGGGACGAACGGGTGCTTCTACCTGGTCATCGACCAGCCGACCCTGGGAGTGACGAGAACGTTCCCGATCAAGATCGTGGAATAGTGGCGGCCCAGACGGGGAAAGCGTTGACTGGGAAAAAGGCGGCCGCATTGCTGCTGCTCGTCGGTCAGCTCTGATCGGGAGGCGAGACTCGACTCCTGAACGTGAACAGACCGTCGTCCTACCGTCCGCCGAGCGCCTTCTCGACATCAGCCAGCGTGATCATCATGGTCATTGGTTCTACGGGAGAGGCCGAGAACCCTACCTTTTCGTAGAAGCGCTTCGCCTCGTCGGAGATGGCGTGGAGCAGAACGGCCCGGATCCCGGCTATCGACGCTGCGTGTACCGTGCGCAGCAGCGCATCCCGCAAGAGCGCCGACCCGATGCCCTTCCCTTGATACTCACGGTCGACAGCCAGCCTTCCGATCACCATCACAGGGATGGGGTCCGGCATGTTCCGGCGTACTTTCCCGGTCGCCTCCTGTTGGGCGACCGCGCCGGTTGCCAGCGCGGAGTAGCCGACGACTCGCCCGCCGGCCGAGACTACGTATGTGCGCGAAGCGCCAGACGCTTCGTTCTGGAGCGCCCGGCGCTTTAACCAGATATCGAGTTCGGGCACCCCGCTATCGAAGGCAGAAACGTCATGCTCGGCAGTCAGGTGCTCTGGTGCGCTGACTGCGGGCACATTCATCGCTCCCAGGGAGCTTTCGTCGCCAGGAGTTTGCGAAGTCGCGGATTGTCGGACGGGGGAGCGTCGAGCGCTGCAGCGAATCGCTTGAACGCACGCGCGTCGAGCTGGAAGAAGCGGCGATCCAGGAGAACGGTCGTGGCTTCGCGGGTTGCGGCGTCGAGCATGAACTCGGATCGATTCTTCCCGACCGCCTCCGCGGCTCGATCGATCAGGGCCCGACGGGGTTCATCAGCTCGCAAGTTGATGACGGTGTTTCGAGTCGCTGTGCTGGCCATGGCTCTTCCCCGACACCGCAACTCTACCGCCGTGTATACACGATGTCAATACATGCGCCGGTGCCGCGCTCCAACCCACGACGTCACCGTGACCCGCGCGCATCACGTGTGATGGGCGACGCGTGCGCCGCGGCACCGGGCGCAGATATTGACGCCTTCTACGCCTGGTGTCTGTGATTCCAGCAAGGCCCCAATAGACCGCTGATTGCTCCGTAGGATGTCTTCACGTTCGCGCGCATCAGGCGCAGCACGAGCGAGACATCCTATGGCGCACGTCTGGATCCTCAACAGCTCGAAGGAGTGGACGCCGCATCCGCTCGTCGGCGATGCGGCTGTGCTCGTTGGCGGAGCGTTCCGGCGCGCGGATGACACGCCCTCAGTGGTCGAGGCGCAGGCGCGCGTGCTGCTGCGGCGCCTCGCCGACCCGCCCAATTCCTGGGCACTGCTGACCAGCCACCCGCGCATCCGCGTCAACGGCGCACCGGTGCCGCTCGGCCTCGTCGTGCTCGACGATCGCGACGAGCTCCGGCTCCCCGAACTCACCGCGTGGTTCTCGACGGAAACGCAGGCGCAGGTCGAGCCGTTCCCCGAGTCCGCCACCCGCGGCTTCTGCCCGCGCTGCCAGCAGGCGATCGCGCCCGGCAGCCCCGCCGTGCGCTGCCCGGGCTGCGGGCTGTGGCACCACGCCTCGGACGACCTGCCGTGCTGGACCTATGCGCCGGCCTGCTCGGCGTGCGCGCAGGAGACAGCGCTCGACGCCGGCTTCCGCTGGACGCCGGAGGACCTCTAGCCGTGGCCCACGTCATCGTCGTCGGGGCGGGCACGATCGGGTCGCATCTGCTGCCGCACGTGGCGCGGATGCCGAACGTCACCGCCGTCACGGTGGTGGATCCTGACTGCTACGAGCCGTCGAACCTCGGAGCCCAGAACATGTACAGGCCCGACCTTGGGAAGTCCAAGGCCCAGGTCCAGGCCAGGCGCCTCAAGCAGATCGATCAGTCGCTTGAGACGCGCGCGTATCAGAAGCCGGTCGAAGACCTTCCGCTGGGATGGCTGCGCGGGGACGTGATCCTGGCGTGCCTTGATTCCCGGCGCGCGCGCATGGTCGTCAATCAGGCGGCGTGGCGGCTGGGCGTGCCGTGGATCAACGCGGGCGTCGCCGCGACCGGTCTCCTGGCGCGCGTGCAGGTCTTCCTGCCGGCCGCGGAGGCGCCGTGCCTGGAGTGCGCCTGGGACACGCGCGACTACGAGCTGGTCGAACAGACCTACGCCTGTCAGGACGGAGCGGCACCCGCGGCGACCGGCGCATCCTCGGGCCTCGGCGCGCTGGCGGCGTCGATACAGGCGATCGAATGCGAGAAGCTTCTCTCCGGCGACCACGCGCAGTTGCTCGCCGGCCGCGACGTCCTCATCGACGCACGGCACCATCGGCACTACGTCACGGCGTTTCGCCGCAATCCGGCGTGCCGCATGCCGGATCACGCAGGCTGGCGGATCACGCCCTTCGACGCGGACCCTTCATCGACCACGCTGGGGGAGCTCGTCGCGACCGCACGCACACTCCGCGGCGCAGATGCGGGGGTGCAGATGGGCGTGGCCGGCCAGCGCGTGGCCGTCACGCTCACGTGCCCGCACTGCGGCACACGGTGGCCGGCGGGATACGTACACCGCGGCGAGCGGCGCCATGCGGGGCGATGTCCGGACTGCACGACCGAGCTGATGGCCACGGGTGTCGATCTGCACGACGCCGTCAGCCCGGACGCGCTTCCGGAAATCGCGCGCAACAGGTCCCTCACGGAGATGGGGCTCATCACGGGCGATGTGGTGACCTTTACGACTCCGGAGATCGAAGTGCACGTCGAACTGGGCGGGGCGGCATGACCGATCGCATCCTGGAAGCGTTCCTGACCAGGCAGCAGGACGACGGGCTCGCGCTGGCCAGCGAGTCTGATCTGCTCACGCTGGCCCCGATCGGGCAGCCGGCCACCCGCTATGTCGCCGAGTTCACGTGCACGGGGCTCGTCGAGCAAAGCCCGGGCGAGATCGCCGAGGCCGAGCGCTTCGCGGTCGGCATCTGGTTCTCGTCAACCTACCTGCGCGTGGCGGATCCGTTCCAGGTCCTGACGTGGCTCGGTCCCCGCAATATCTGGCACCCGAACATCTCGGCCACGGCGCCGGCCATCTGCGTCGGGCGCCTCGCGCCGGGCACGGGCCTCGTCGACATCCTCTATCAGGTGTTCGAGATCATCACCTGGAACAAGGTGACGATGCGGGAAGACGATGCGCTGAATCGGGCGGCATGCCAGTGGGCCCGCCAGCATCGCGACCGCTTTCCAGTCGATCGCCGGCCGTTGAAGCGGCGTCCGCCTGTCTTTCATGTCGGCGAGGTTACTAAGCGGAGGCAGGCCGATGGCCAGGGGCTGTGACTCGCGGGTGGAAGACGCGCTGCTGGCCGCGGCAGCCGATGTCGAGCGCACCGGGAGCGGCAGGTGGCGGTTCTCGCTTGTCAACGGGGCCGTCCGGCCCGTAGGCGCAAGAGTGGCGGATGGGTGGCTCGAGTTGACGACGGTCGTGCCGGAGGCTGCGCGGATGGAGCAGGCGCCGCTCTCCTGTTTGCGCCTCAACGCGCGCTTCGGTGGATCGGTGCGCGCCGCGCGCGCGCGCGGCGATGCGGCGTTCCACATCCGGACCGACGTGAACCTCGATGAGGCGACGGGCCTCGCCGGGCGCATCGGGTCTGCCTGCGAACAGGTGCACGACGCGCTCCATCTCCTGCAGCCCGGGGCCAGCGACATGCTGCCGTGGCCGCAGGCGGAGGGCGAAAGCCAGCCCATCGGCCCCGACTCGATCGCCGGCGACATCGAGCGCCTCTGCGCCGAAGCGGGGTGGCCCTGCACGGCCACGGCGGCGTCGGAGCTTCGGCTCGACATCGAGACCAGAGCCGGTGTGTTCGGCGCGCGCATCGAGCCGGCCGGCGGCGGGGCGGAGCGCGTCGTCGTCGAGTTGGCGGACATGGCAGCGCAGTCGGCCACAAGCCAGCGGGCGGTGGCGATGTTCCTGCTGGCACTGTCCTCGGCCGTGCGGGCCGTGAAGGGCGTCGTGCTGGAGCGCGAGGGTGGCGACGTCTTCGCGCTGGCGTCGCCCATCGAGGCCCCCACCGTGCAGGCGCTCGATCGATCGCTCTCGGCGCTGGCGGTGGCCTGCCAGATCTCGGGACGGGAAGTGCAGGCGCTTCGTGACGAGCGTCTGGCCGATGCGTATCTCGCGCTGTGGGAGGCATCGTCGCAACACGGTTCACTCACAACGGAGGAGGAGCACACATGTCAGCAACAGCCGTAGCGGATGCCGGGTTCGAAGTGAGCGACGTGACCGGTCAGAAGGTGGTGGCCGTGTCGAACGTGCCGGACGAGATGACGGTCAGCGATCTGATTCCCGGGCTCGTCGGACGGATGCGCCTGCCGGCCAACGATGCGGCCGGGCGGCCGCTCAGTTATCACGCGCGCCTGGACCGGGAGGGGCGCCACCTGCAAGGGGCGGAGCGCGTGCGCGAGAGCCTGCAGCCGGGCGACCGGGTCGTGTTGCAGCCGAACGTGGACGCCGGCGGCGGCAGGCGGTTCTAAGCACGTGCACAGCGACTACCGCTTCGTGCTCGAGCTGCGCACGCTGGACGAGGCGGTGCTGCACCGCGAGGCGCTCACGCCGGACTGGGAGCCCGCCGTGGAGGGCGCCCGCCTCGCCGGGTTGCGCAGCCACGGCGTGTGGCAGCAGGCGTGCGACGGCGAGCCGCGCCTGGAGCCGATCTGGCACGAAACCGCCGGGCCGCCGCTGCTTCGGGCCGTGCGTGTGCACATGGCGCACGCAGAGCGCGTGTGGTTCGCCGATTTCCCGACGGCGACCTACTTCGGCGACGCCGCCCGCTCGGTGGTCGCGGCGCAACTCGCCGCCGGGCGGCTCAAGCCCGAGGACCGGGTGGGCTATGTGGTTGCGGCGTACACGATGAGCGAGCCGCGAAGCGGAGAGCCTGCCCTTCGGTTCGACACGGCCGATCGGCCGCAGCCGCTCGTCGTGCGCGATCGCGGGTTCGGCGACCTGCGGTCGCAGGCGGTCCCGTGCGGCGAAGCCGATCCGTCCGACTTCGAGGTCGTGATCCCCGAAGAGGTGCTCGAGGAGGCCTCCGCGCTCACGCGCGAGGCGGGAGACCGCGAGACCGGCGGGATCCTCATCGGACATGTGTGCCGGGACGAGGTCGAGCGCGACGTCGGCGTCGAAATCACCGCGCTCATCCCGGCACGGCACACCGTCGGCGATGCCGTGAAGCTGACCTTCACATCCGACACCTGGACCGACGTTCGTGCGGCCGTTGCCCTGCGAAAGGCGGATGAGCGTCTGATCGGCTGGTACCACTCGCACCCTGCCCAGGCCTGGTGTGCGAAGTGCCCGATCGAGCGCCAGCGCAACTGCCACTTCACGAAAGGATTCCTGAGCGCCGACGACCTGGCGCTCCATCGCGCGATGTTCCCGGGCGCGTTCACCCTCGCACTGGTCGTGACCAGCTCAGTGCTCGGGCTCGACACGACGCTGTTCGGGTGGCGCCACGGCGTGTTGGCGCCTCGCGGTTTTCGGTTGCGCCAACGGGCAGGGGATACACAGCCCCTGGCCAGCAAGAAACAAGGAGCAGTACATGCCACGTCGCCCACGTCAGGAGATTCAGGATGCCGATCTTCACGAACTGCTCGAGCGTCTCGGTGAAAGGGGGCCAGGCGGTCCGTCACATGAGGAACGTCTCGCGCTGGTGCGGCTGGCGCGCGAGCGCACGCCCGACGCCTCGCCGATTGTCGATCGCTGGCTGCTTCACGAGATCGACGAACTGCGCCACGGCCTCGAGGAAGCGGAGAGCCACCAGGGCGAGTTGAAGAAGCTCCACAAGCGG
The DNA here is from genome assembly GCA_964526235.1 of uncultured Bifidobacteriaceae bacterium. GTDB lineage: Bacteria > Acidobacteriota > Vicinamibacteria > Vicinamibacterales > UBA2999 > MELF01. Next base: position 854 of record CAZGLC010000110.1, on the reverse strand, counting down.
CTCACGAGCCCGCCGTGGTACACGGCCGTGTTCCTTGGCGGCGTCGACGGCCTCCCGGACAAGGCGATGGTCGCCTACCAGGGCACGCCGCGCGTCGTCACCGTGGCCGAGGGCGTAAGGCTCGATAGCTTGTCGGTCGGCGACGACGTGCTGCTCAGCCCGGAGCTGACCGTCGTGCTCCGCCGCCTGACGCGTAGTGTGACCCGGGCGTGTGACGTGGCGGAGTTCCAGTACGCCCTCGGCGACGGGCGTCTCGTGCTCAAGACGCGCGAGGCGGAGGTGATCGCCCGCGCCGCCAGCACGCTCGACAGCGGAGCGCTCGCCGCGGGCGACCGCGTGCGGTGGGACCCGCTCCTGGCGATGGCGTTCGAACGGCTGCCGCGGTCATCCGATTCCGCGCTCTTTCTCTCGGCCACGCCCTCCGAGCGCTTCGCCGACATCGGCGGCCTCGATGCTCAGATCGAGCGGCTGCAGCGAAGCGTGCGCCTCCACATGCGGCACGGCGACCTCGTGCGCCGCTATCAGCTCAAACGCGCCTCGTCCGTCCTGCTCGTCGGACCGCCCGGCACCGGCAAGACGATGGTGGCGCGGGCGCTGGCGCGGTGGCTGGGCGAGCAGTCGCCCGGCGGGCACGCGCGATTCATGCACATCAAGCCCGGCGCCCTGCACAGCATGTGGTACTCGCAGAGCGAGGCCAATTACCGCGAGGCGTTCCGCGTGGCGCGGGAAGCGGGCGCCGGTTCGCCGGACGTGCCGGTGGTCATGTTTTTCGATGAGGTGGATGCCATCGGGGTGACGCGAAGCGAGGGGCTGGCGGCCCGCGTGGACGACCGGGTGCTCACGAGCTTCATGGC
>CAZGLC010000109.1:0-15475 GCA_964526235.1 uncultured Bifidobacteriaceae bacterium | reverse complement strand
TCAGCGGCGCGATGATGATCCGCGGGAAGTCGCCCTGGCTGGCGCCAACAGCCTGGTTCAAGTCCGCCTGCTCGGTCTTGGTCGGCACGCCTGTGGACGGCCCGGCGCGCTGCACGTTGACAACGACCACCGGAGTCTCGAGCATGGCGGACAAACCGACCGCCTCGGTCATCAAGGCAAAGCCGCCGCCGGAGGTGGCACACATGCTCCGGACGCCCATATGGCCGGCCCCGATCGTCATGTTGATCACCGAAATCTCGTCTTCAACCTGTCGGACGCAGATACCCAGCTCCTTCCCATGGCCCGCGAACCATTCCAGGATGTGCGTCGCGGGGCTCATCGGGTACGCACAATAGAACTTGCAGCCGGCGAAGGCCGCCCCCATGGCGAGAAGCTCGTTGCCGCTGACCATGGCCCATTGCTGACTCGTCGGCCGCAGCTGCTCGGACAGCGATGTGAAATGGGCGGCAGCATAGTCGTAGCCGGCCTTTGCCGCCTCCATGTTCGTTTTCACCACGTGCGGCTTCTTCGCGAACGTCGATTCGAGCACCGACTCCAGCCCCCTGAAGTCCAGGCCCATCAGACGAATCACGGCGCCCACGGCGACGGTGTTCTGCATCACCGGCAGGTCCTTGTAGGCGGGGGTCAGGTCGGGCACCGGCAGGGGGCAGAGCTGGACGCCCTCCGGAGGCTCGTACGCCGGTCGCAGTTTCGCGCTGTTGTACAAGGCCACTCCGCCGGCGGCGAGTTCCTGCAGATGGCGATCCAACGTGTCCTGGTTCAGAGCGATCAGCGCGTCGACCCGATCGCCGTGGTGGAGGGGCTTCTTTGCCGAGATCCGGAGGCGCAGCCAGGAGTGCCCGCCGCGAATCACCGACTGATAGCTGTTGTAGGCATACACCGCCTGCCCCTGGCGGGCCACGGCCAACGCCAGGGTATTGCCCGCCGAGGCGACGCCGTCGCCCGCCGCACCGCCGATTCCGACGACCACTTCAGGCTCGCTCATGACAGTCTCTCTCCCTGGACCGACCGATTCTTTCGATTCGCCGCAAGAACGTAGGAAAGCCCGCGCGGTGGGACGCAGCACCCCGGGCCATGAGTTGTGTGGCGATCTTAGTCCGGTGCCCGGCAAACCAGCAACCGGTGAAATGGATCCCTGAAGTTCTCAGGGCCGGGACACACGAGAAAAGAGGTGTAGACGAGGACTACGCGACCGTGGTATCAACCGGCGCACACCGCACACAATCCAGGATCGAGGAAGGACCGCTGTGCCGCTGCTGACGTGCCTGGCCGACGTGCTGAAACGGGAACGGATGCCCTATGTGGTCTTCCGCCACCCGGCCGCCTACACGGCCCAGGAAACGGCCGCCGTCTCCCACACGCCGGGGCGTTCAGCGGTCAAAGTGGTGATCTGTTTTGCCGACGATCACCCGCTGCAGGCCGTGCTGCCGGCGCACTATCTGGTCGACCTCGAGCGGCTTCGCCAGCTGGCCTGCGCCGAGGCGCTCCGCCTCGCAAACGAGACGGAGATTGCGGCGCTCTATCCGGACTTCCAGGTGGGTGCGATTCCGCCGTTCGGCACCCTCTACGGACACCGGGTGTTCGTCGAGCAGTGCTTCGTCGGCGAGCCGGAGATGGTGTTCAACGCGGGCACGCATACAGAATCGATCTGCATGCACTACGCCGACCTCGCCGAGATGATCCGGCCGATCGTCGGCGCGTTCGGCCTCCAGCCGCGGCGACGAATCGCCGAATCGTAAATCACCGCGTCGCCGGCGTGCGCGCGACGTCGGGCAGTGCCCACGAGATCAGATTCGTGCCGGCAGGCACGAGCACGTGCTGACGGCCGTCGAGCATGTAGGTGATCGCGGACGTCCCGTGCAGCGCCGATCCCATCGGGAAGCGCCAGAGGAGCTTCCCGCTCCGCGAATCGACCGCCAGGAAGTTCCCTTCCGCGTCGCCGCTGAAGATCAATCCCGACGCCGTCGACAGGAGCCCGGACGTGGACGGTGAGATGTACTCGAACTCCCATTTCCGGTCGCCCGTCGTCGGATCGATTGCGCGCAGCGCGCCGTAGGCGCGGAAGTCGGGGCCCTTGGCCCGCTGGCCCGCGCCGCCGGTGTACCGTTCGCCGGGCACGTATTCCTGCTTCCAGGCGTAGTAGGTGGCGCACACCTCGCGCGCGTTCACGAAGAACAGGCGCTGCGATGGATCGTAGGTGGGCGGCCAGAAGTTGGTGGCGCCGGTGACGTCAGGACACGTCGTGGATCCCTGCTCGTCGGGCACGTGGCCGGGCAGCACGACCGGACGGCCGTCCGGGCCGATCTCCTTGGCCCACGTCGTCACGACGAACGGCTTGGCGACGACGATCTTTCCGGTCGCGCGGTCCAGCGTGTAGTAGAAGCCATTGCGGTTGGCGAACATCACGACCTTCCGCGGCTGTCCCGCAATCGTCAGATCCGCGAGGATCGGCACCTCGGTGGCGTCCCAGTCGTGCAGGTCGTGCGGGGTGAACTGGTAGTGCCAGCGGAGCGTGCCGGTGTCGGCATCGAGCGCGACGATCGAATCGCTGTACAGGTTGTCGCCTTTGCGGCTGTCGCTGTGATAGTCGGGCCCCGGGTTGCCGATGCCGTAGTAGAGGAGGTTGAGCTCGGGATCGTAGGCGCCGGTCACCCACACGCTGGCGCCGCCGCGCTGCCACGAGTCACCCGCCCACGTGTCGTTGCCCGGCTCGCCGGGCCCCGGGATCGTGTAGAAGCGCCATGCCCGCTTGCCGGTGTTCGCGTCGTACGCATCGATGAAGCCGCGGATCCCGAACTCGCCGCCGGCCACGCCGACGATCACCTTGTCCTTGACGACGAGCGGCGCGATCGTCGAGGCATAGCCCTTCCGAAAATCCTCCATCGTCGCGTCCCAGACGACCGTGCCGGTCTTGATGTCGAGCGCGAGCAGGTGCGCGTCGAGCGTGGTCATGAAGAGCTTGTCGCCGAGGACGCCGAATCCCTTGTTGACCAGTCCGCAGCACGCCGTCAGCGAGCCGGTCGGCGGCAGCTCGCGGACGTAGCGCCAGATCTCGCGGCCCGTGCGGGCGTCGATCGCCCACGCCTTGTTGAGGGGCCCGGTCACGTAGAGCACGTTGTCGCGCAGGAGCGGCGTCGTCTCGAAGCGGCCGAGCGTGTCGGTCTGGAAGATCCACTGCGGTATCAGCCGGTTCACGTTCTGCGGCGTGATCTGCGTCAGCGGGCTGTGGCGCTGGTTGTTGTAGCTGCCGCCGAAAGTGACCCAGCGCGAGCCGTCTGCGGGCAGACCGGCGAGCAGTTCCTGATTGCTGACGAGCGGCGCCGGTGGGGCGACCTGCGCGGCGAGCGATGCGGCGAGCGCGGTGGCCCCGAGCGCGACAACGACGAGACGGGTGGATGCGCGAAACATATGCACTCCTATTTACTCTCGCCAGCGGGTTGCGGCTCGGGACCCTGCAGCGCCGTGAGATAGGCGAGCAGGTCGTCGAGCTCCGCGTCGCTCATTTTGTCGCGGCTGAACGTCGGCATCGCCGAGATCTTGACGCTGGTCACGCCCTTGAGGTCCTCGCGGAGGTAACCCTGGATGCGCTCGCGCGTGTCCATGATCTGCACCGAGAACAGATCCTCGTTCTTCTTCACGCCCTGGATCTGCTGCCCGCCAGGCGTGGTCAGGACGACGGGCTCGTAGCCGGTGCGGAAATCGGGAACCTCGCCGCGGATCTGCCGCGCCATGTGCGCACGCGTCCGCGCCACTCCCACACGCGAGAGATCCGGACCGAGCCGCCCACCGCGTCCATTCACCCGGTGGCAGGCCAGGCAATTGGTGTCGAAGACGCGCGTGCCGGCGACGCCACTGCCGCGCGGCGCCTCGGTGATCGGGGTCGCCATCGTCTTCACGTAGGCGAGAATCCGCCAGATGTCCATGTCGGCGGTGCGCGGCGCCGGAAACGCCGGCATCTCGGTGTTCGGCACGCCGTGGCGGATCGTCCGGAACAGCGCGTCATCCGTGCGTCCGCGCGCCCAGACCTGCGTGATGTCCGGGCCGCGGATGCCGCGCGCGTCCATGCCGTGGCAGTCGGCGCAGCGGACGCGATAGGCGCCCATGCCGGACTTGATCGCCTCGGGATCGCCCTCGAGCGGATTCTTCGTCCCTTCGGCCGGAATCCGCACGTACACGTCCTGGGTGGCCCGGGCCGCCGCGTCCGTGGCGCCCAGTACGACGACGGCCAGCGCTGCGTAGATCCATTTCATGACCGTGCCCTCACAACGGCGCGGATTATAGCGTAGTTGCTGCTGTTGTCCGGCGACGCTGCCGATAGTACGATTCACCGGTTCCACTCTACACAATCGGAGGATTCGTGCGCCTACTGTACGTCGTGGGGCTGTTGCCCCTGCTGTGGCTCTCCACCGTTCAGTCCGCCGGGGCCGAGACCTGGGCGGCCGGCCTGGCGGTGGCGCCGATCGAGGGCGGCCGGGCCGGCACGACGGCCTACCGGTCGTCGTCCCGCCTGCAGGTGAGCTGGACGGCCCCTCCCGCAGCCGTGCATCGCTACATCCTCACGCTGACCGACGGCGTGACCGGCGCGTCGGTGAGCGTCGAGACGACCGAGACGCGCGTGACGGTGACGGGTCTCAAATCGGGGACGGCGCACACGGTGACGCTGAAGGCGTGCCTGGACGAGGCGTGCGCGACGATCCTCGACGGCGACGCGCCGGCGAGCGGCCAGACGGCGGAGGAGTACTGGCAGGTGCGCGGCACCGGGAACTCGTACACCGGCGCGACGCGGATCGTGCCCGACGGGAACACCTATCCCTACGTGATTCCGTACGGCTCCTGGGCCGGCGCGTCGCTGAGCGGCAAGGCGCAGCTGTATTACAACCCCACGACTGCGAACGAAAAAGGGATCAAGGTCGCGGAACTCTCGAGCGGCGCCAACGACTCGGTCGCCGCGCTCTCGTCGTACCGCAGCGTGTCGGGATTTGGCCTGCTGCGGGCGTGCGACTTCAGGCCGGGCGTGCCGTTTTCCTGTCCGGGCACGAGCGTGGCGGGCTACGTGACGACGACGCAGGCCGTGCCGCTCGATGCGTCGATGGGCGGCGGCATCCGGCTGTTCTTCGAGGCGATGGGCAGCGATCAACGGACGCGCATCATGTATCTGGACAGCCGCGACGGCTACGTGGGTCGCGACTTCCACAGCGGCGCCAAGACGATCTGCAACACACTCGAGGACTATTCCGCCGCCGGCGGCTGCGTGCCGCACGTCGTCATCGGTGTTGGCGCCGACGCGCTCAACGGCAATCCCGGGCTGAGCAACGCGCGGCAGTTCAAGATCGGCTATCCGACGCGGAACGACTGGCGCTGGGACGGCGCCCCCGGCGCCTTCATGGTGATTACCGCGGAATTCCAGCCGCCCTGTTCCAGCAGCTCGTTCTTCAACGCGGCACTGGCGGTGTGGGACGGCACGCGCTGGGTGGTCCAGACCGATGCCGCCGCCTGCCCGAAGTACCTGGCCGAGGTGCAGGCGCCGATGCCAATGCACATGGGCGGCACGCGCTACAAGATGTACTTCTCGCACAACCCGATCCCGCGCACGGGGATGGCGAATCCGCTCAGCGACCTCAAGCCGCTCAAGGTGATTTACGCCGACGGCGGCGTGGCGGGCGATCCAGCCACCGTGGATTTCGAGGACTGGGAGCAGGTGGCGCAGGCGCGCGAGGTGCACCTGCTGTGGCCCGATGGCTCGGTCGCCAGCGTGGCCAACGAGAGCCAGCTGGACGACTACGTGATGTTCATGCCGACCGGGAACCCGCTCGTGCAGGTCATGTACTCGAACATGGCGGTGCCGGGGCAGATGCCGTTCATCGGCATGGCCGTGCTGGTCAATCCCTGATCGCGGCGGCTGAAGCCGCCGCGCGACAGGCGAATGTAGCGCGCACGCGTCAGCGTGCGCGACTACTCCTCCCGCAGCGGCGCGCGTGGCGCCGGCGCTTCGCCGTCAACCAGGGCAGGGAAGAGCGCCTGGATCTCGCCGTCGGCCGTGCGGTGGACGAGGCCTCGGCTCCGTACGTGCGGCGAATCGATGGCCTGCGACAGGTCCAGCGCCGGGGCGAAGCAGCAGTCGGCCGGTACAAAGCGCCGCTCGCACTCGGCGAGCGTCAGCCGACGGAACATCGATCCCACCTCCGCGATGAGCGTCCGCTGCGGCAGCGGTTCGTCGTGGCGCGCTTCCCACTCGGGGCGGCCCGCTGCTGTGCAGAACGCGCGCCAGAACTTCGCCTCGATCGCGCCGAGCGTGACGCGATGGCCGTCTACCGTCTCGTACACGTGGTAACACGCGGCGCCGCCGTTGAGGAGCCCCTCCGCCGGCGCCGCCGCCGCGCCCGCCGCGCCGAGCGCCGCCAGCGGAAGCACCTGCAGCGGCATCACCGCGTCGACGAGCGCGAGATCGAGGTGGCATCCGCGGCCATCGCGCGCGCGCCCGTGCAGGGCGCCGGCGATCGCGAGCGCCGCAAAGAGCCCGCCGGCGCAGTCGGCGAGCGGCGTGTCCGGGAGGCTCCCGTCGGGTCCGATCGGCGGAAGGGCGCCGGCCAGCGCCACGTAATTCAGATCGTGCGCGGCCATCGCGGCGAGCGGCCCGGTGTCGCCGAAGCCGTTGAGCGAGCAGTAGATGAGCCGCGGGTTGGCCGTCTTCAGCGTGTCGTAGCCGGCGCCGAGCCGCGTCATGACGCCGGGACGGAATGATTCGATCAGCACGTCGGCGGTCTTTACCAGGTCGAGGAGTGCGGCCTGCCCTTCCGCGCGCTTCAGATCGAGACGGCGCGTCGTCTTGCCCGCATTGACCGCCGTGAAGTACGCGGAGCGGCCGTCCCCGCGCCGCGGGCCCATCTCCCGCATCGCGTCGCCGTCCGGCGGCTCGATCTTGAGCACGTCGGCGCCCATGTCGGCGAGCAGCAGCGCCGCGAGCGGCCCGGGCAGGTGCCGGGTCAGATCGAGCACGCGCACGCCGCGCAGGAAGCCGTTAAGCCGGGACATCGTCTTCGAAGAACTCGGCGGCGCCGCGCTCGCCGCGGCTGCGGCGGTCGGCTTCGAGCGCGCGCAGTTCGACGCGGCGGATCTTCCCGGAGATCGTCTTCGGCAGCGAGGAGAACTCCAGTCGGCGGATCCGCTTGTAGGGCGCCAGCGTTTTCCGGAGAAAGGCAAAGATGTCGCCCGCCAGCTCGCGCGACGGCTCGTACCCGGGCGCCAGCGTGACGAACGCCTTGGGCACGGCGTGGCGGACCGGGTCGGGACTCGGCACGACCGCCGCTTCGGCGACGGCCGGATGCTCGATCAGCGCGCTCTCCAGCTCGAACGGACTGAGACGATAGTCCGACGCCTTGAATACGTCGTCAGCCCGGCCGATGTAGGTGAAGTAGCCGTCGGCATCCCGGGCGGCAATGTCGCCGGTCCGGTAGCAGCCGCCGCGTGTGGCCTTCGCACTGGCCGCGGCGTCATCGGCATATCCCTCGGTCAACCCGATCGGGCGACGCTGGAGGTCGAGGCAGATTTCACCTTCATCGACGCGCCGGCCTTCCGCGTCGAGCAGGACGACCGTGTAGCCGGGCATCGGCCGTCCCATCGAGCCGGGCTTCACCGGCTGGCCGGGGCTGTTGCCGACATCGAGCGTCGTTTCGGTCTGGCCGTAGCCGTCGCGGATCGTCAGCCCCCACGCCTGCTGCACCTGCTCGATGACCTCCGGGTTGAGCGGTTCGCCGGCGGAGAGCACTTCGCCGAGCGCGATCGGGTAGTCGGCGAGCGGCTCCTGCACGAGCATCCGCCACACGGTCGGCGGCGCGCACAGCGTCGTGACCTCGTGTCTGACGAGCACATCGAGTACCGGCTTCGCCTGAAAACGGGCGTAGTTGAAGATGAAGACGGTGGCGCCGGCATTCCACGGCGCGAAGACGCAGCTGTACGCGTGTTTCGCCCAGCCGGGTGAGCTGATGTTCCAGTGCCGATCGCCCGGCTGCAGGCCGAGCCAGTACATCGTCGAGAGGTGCCCGACGGGATAGCTCTGATGCGTGTGCAGAACCAGCTTCGGCTTCGCGGTCGTACCCGAGGTGAAGTAGAGCAGCAGCGGATCGGTGGCGCGCGTCTCCCCGTCGGCGGCGAAGGTCACGCCGGCGCGCGTGTGATCCTCGTACGCGCACCAGCCTGGCGCCGCCCCGCCGACCGACACCTTGATGAAATCGGCGCGAATGCCGTCGAATCTGTCGGCGCTCGCGGCGTCGGCGACGACGATCCGGATCCGTCCGCGGCTGATCCGGTCGGCGATGTCGGCCTCGGTCAGGAGCGTCGTGGCGGGGCTGACGACGACGCCGAGCTTCATCGCGGCCAGCAGCGTCTCCCAGAGCGGCAGCTGGTTGCCGAGCATCAGCATCAGGCGGTCGCCGCGCCGTGCGCCGAGCGCCCGCAGGTGATTGGCGACCTGATTGGACGCTGCGGACAGCTCCGCAAACGACCGGACGGTCTCGCTCCCGTTCTCCTCGACGATGTGCAGCGCCGGCCGGTCGTTGCCGGCGGCAACCTGGTCGAAGTAGTCGAGCGCCCAGTTGAAGCGGTCGAGCGCCGGCCACTCGAAGTCGCGGACCGCGGTGTCGTAGTCGGTCCGGTGCCGAAGGAGGAAGTCGCGGGCGGCGAGGAACGGTGATGACACCCTACTTCTTCAGCTCTTCCTCGATGATCTTCTGGAAGGTCGCAAACGGATGCGCCCCCACCAGCGCGCGCCCGTTGATGAAGAAGACCGGCGTGCCGGTCATGCCGACGTCGGCGCCGTCCTTGTAGTCCTTCTGCACCTCCGTCTTGTGGCGCTCGGAGTCGAGGCATTCGTTGAACGCGATCGCGTCCAGACCGATGTCGGTCGCCCAGCGTTTCACGTCGGCCACCTTGTACCGGACGACGTCGCGGCCGCGGCGGTCCTGCTCGCGGAAGACCTTGTCATGGAACTCCCAGTGCTTGCCCTGGTCCTCCGCGCATTCGGCGGCCATCGCCGTCATGAGCGCTTCCGGATGCACCTCGTGCGCGAAGTCGCGGTACACGATCCGAACGCGTCCGGTGTCGACGTACTCCTTCTTGATCCGCGGCAAGGTCTCGCGCCAGAACGCACGGCAGAACGGACACTGGAAGTCGCCGAACTCGATGATCGTCACCTTGGCGTCCGCTTTCCCGAGCTGCGGATCGTCGTCGATGCCGATGAACTTGCCCTGTGCGGCAGTCGTCGTCGGCACGAACATCAGAAGCAGTGCAGTCAGGAGGAGGGACATCATATTGTCACCAGAGCGGCGCGCTCGCGCCTCGCCGGTTCAGAATCTGAAGATAAATCACGGTCGCGATGCTGGCCACGGCCCATACGGTCCTGCCGACCTCGATCGGCACGAGCGGATTGTAGAGCACGGCGAGGCCGGCGAGCACCCATTTCTCGGCATCCCGTACGCCCACCGGCTTCGTCAGGAAGTAGATGCAGAGGCCGCAGAAGAAGATGCGCACCAGCACGTAGTACTCGCCCGGCAGCGGCAGCAGGCCGAGCGCGACCGCCAGCCACGCGATTGTGATCACGCCGGGACGACGGTACCGCCAGCGCATGTCGCTTCAAACTGGTGCGACGCATTATACGGGCGCGCGGTGTTCAGAATTGCCGCGCGGATCGCGGCGGGACGTGGCAGAAACTGCGTACCTCGATCGGTCAAGGGGCGATTTCCTCGGAATTCGCGCGGGCATGTCCCTGGCTTCAGCGGCGAGGCGGGAGGGACGATGGTACGATTGACATTGAGCCAGCGGCGAGCACTTGGTGGAACAGCCCGGGAACTGGCCAATTACGGAGCGGCCGCGATGGTGTTCGGCCAGTTCGTCGGCGATACCGCCATATCGTGGTGGCGGTTCGTCGCAGGCGTCACATTCTGGGTCACGGTCGTCGCGTTCGCGCTCGTACTCGAAGGAGAGTAGTCATGGACAATGCGCTGTTGATGCTCTGGGGCATCGCCCTGGTGATCGGCGTCGTCGTCCTGCTCGACTGGCTGGGGCGCCGGAAGGACCGGAAGTCGCGCAATCGCGCCGCGTAAGCCGGCGCCGTTCAGTTCGCCGGGACCAGGCGCTTCAATTCCTCCAGCCAGTTCTGCACGACGATGAGCTGCGGCGGTGCGGCCGCTTCGCCGGGCGCGGCCTTGATCATCAGAAACCGCTGGCCGTCGGGCGACACGTCGTACTGGCGGCTGGCCGTGGGCGCCAGATAATCCCCTGTGGAGAGCGGACGCGGTGTGCCGGCCGCAAATGCGGACCCGGCTTCGATCGGTACCGCCACGATCGTGCCTGGCGGGACGTAGTAGAACAGCTCGCGTCCGCTGCGCGCCCAGAGCGGACGCGTGCCACCGCCGGTTGACACCTGCCAGCGTCCCGAGCCGACGTCAGGAAAGGGGCGCACGTAAATCTCTTCACGGCCCGACTCGTTCGACTGATACGCCAGCCACCGGCCGTCTGGAGATACTTCAGCGTTCTCTTCGTCGAACGGCGTCTGGAGGATCAGCGCTGACTTCCGATCGCCGTTCAACGTCACGATGCCAACGTCCTGCGACCCAGTCGGTGGCTCGTGGAACAGGAGCGCGCTCGCATCGGGAGCGAACGCGCTCGGTCGCTGGGGTCTCGAGCGCTGCGTGAGGCGCTCGGGAGTTCCAGTGCCATCCGCCGCCTGCCAGTAGATGTTCTCCCCATCCGCGCCTCGCGAGAATGCCAGGCGCTGTCCGTCTGGAGACCAGACCCCGCCGAAGTTTGCTTCAGGGTCGAACGTCAGTCGCGTGAGCGTCTGACGGATCAGATGCCAGACCCAGATGTCGAAATTCTCGTCCCGCACCTCGAGCGCCACCCGCGTGCCGTCCGGCGACAGCCTGGCGGCGGCATACGCGCGCGGCGGCAGCTCGAGTGCTTCCTCGCGGCCCTGTCGATCCACCCAGACCAGCGTGCGCGTGGCGCCGATCTGGGAGATGCCTTGGAGGTACACAAGCGTGCCGTTCGGGGCCACGCTGAAGGCGCCTTCCCACGGCGATGCGACGAGGCCCTCCGCGACTGGAACCGGGTTCCCAGCCACCGCCAGACGATCGAGGTCGAAGACCACGGCGCGCAGCGTTCCCTGGACCTCGTAGAGGAGGTGGCCCGACGCGACGTAGCGGGGGTGATTCCCGCCCTGCACGAGCGTCTTCCGTTCACCGGTCGCCAGGTTCAGGACCTCGATCTGTGCCTCCTCGCTTCGATTGCTGTTCGGCACGTTCGCGAAGACGACGGCCTGCCCGCCCGGCAGGATGTCAGGGCTGCCGTGGCGACCCTCGCCCTTCTGAGGGTCGGGCGTCGTCAACGCTTCGGGCGTCCCGCCGGCCGCATTCACGCGCCAGAGACCCCCGCCCGGGTTGCCGGAGCCGAGCACGATCGTGCCGTCAGCGCCCCAGCTCGCGCCCGACGCGCCCATGGTGGGAGGCAGCCGGCAGACGGTGATCACCGGCCCACCGGTGATCGCGATCTTCTTGAGGCTTCCGCCGGAAAGTTGGTCGATGAACCCTACCCACTGGCCGTCGGGCGACAGGAACACCGCGTAGGCGTTCTCAATGTTCTCAATGCTTCCCAGCGGTGCGACCGACAGCTGGTCGAGCTCGCGCACGTAGATTCGTCGCCGGCCCGCAGTTGCGGCCTGATAGAGGATTCGCCGGCCATCGGGAGAGAGAACGATCGACTGACTTCCGCCGACCGACAGCGTCTCTGGCCCGGGATGCACGGCGGTCAATCTGGTCGCCGGCGCCGGCGCCGGACGCGTCAGGAACCACGCGCTGACGCCTGTGCCCAGCACCGCGAGCACGGCGACGCCCGCGAGTTCGAGGGCTGGTCGCCACCCTCGCCGCGGCACAGCCATCGTCCCGGCGAGCGGCGTCTGATGCGATTCGAATACACCCTCCAGCGCCAGGCGCACGTCGCCGATGGCCTGCAGGCGTAGTTTCGGATCCTTCTTCAGGCACAGGCGCAGCGTCTGGCGCACGCTCGCGGGCGTCTCGACCGGCAGCGCGTCGAAGTCGGGCTCTCGTTGCAGCACCTTCGAGAGCGTCAGCGAGACGTCCTCGTCAGCGAACGCCCGCTTCGCCGTCAGCATCTCGTAGAGCACGCAGCCGAAGGCCCAGATGTCCGCGCGGCGATCCACGGGCTTGCCGCGCGCCTGCTCGGGGCTCATGTAGGCGGCGGTGCCGAGAATCATGCCGACGCCCGTCATCATCGCCGGCGTGGTGATGGTCGGCGCCTGCGTGGCCGCGGGCGCGCTGGCAGCCGGCTCGCGCATCTTGGCGAGCCCGAAGTCGAGGACCTTCACGTGGCCCGCAGGCGTGACCTTTACATTCGCCGGCTTCAAGTCCCGGTGGACAACCCCGGCCTCGTGCGCCGCTTCGAGCGCATCGGCGATCTGCCGCGCGACGGCCAGCGCCTCGTCTATCGGCATCGACCCGCGTGCAACCCGATCCTCGAGCGTGTCGCCCTCCACCAGTTCCAGCACCAGCGCACGTACGTGGCGTCCGGCTTCCCCGGCCCGAGCCCCGTCGAGGGCAGCCGGACCTTCTTCAATCCCGTGAATCGCGGCGATGTTCGGATGATTGAGCGACGCGAGCACCTGCGCTTCGCGCTCGAAGCGGGCGAGGCGCTCCGCATCATCGGCCAGCGCTTCGGGGAGCACCTTGAGGGCAACGTCGCGGTTGAGCCGCGCGTCACGCGCGCGGTAGACCTCGCCCATCCCGCCCGCGCCAAGCAGGGCGGTGATCTCGTACGGGCCGATGCGCGTGCCGGCGGTCAACGACATTGGTGGATGGAGGTCGGGATTATACCCGCCGGTGAGGTGTTCAGAATTGCCGCGCGGGACACGCCGCGACGTGGCAGAAACTGCGTACTTTCGAGCGTGACATCGTGATTCCCTTTGAATTCTGGCTGGCACGTCCCTCGCTCACCTGAAGGGCGGGAGGGACGATGCTAATATTGAAACGCGAGCAGCGCGTGCTGCTGGCCGAGACCGTGCGCGACATGGCGAACATCGCGGCCGGGGCCATGGTGTTCGGCCAGTTCCTTGGGAGCCAGATGTTCTCGGTGTGGATTGCGGTGGGCGGCATGGCCGCTTGGATCGTGCTCGTGGCCTGGGCAATCGAACTCGCGGCGGAGACGAAGCCATGAATCAAAACATGTGGAACGTCTTCATCATGCTCGGCGGCATTGTCCTGTTCGTGAGCGCGATCGGGCTGCTCGATTGGCTGGGCCGTCGGAAGGACAGCAAGTCGCGCAATCGCGCGGCGTAATACCGCGCAGGCTGAAGCCTGCGCGCTACAGCCTACCAGCCACCGACTACCGACTAGGAGAACAGCGTCGACGCGACGCGCTGGGCGAGCGTGACCCACGGGGCCGGATAGAGACCCATCCCGACCACCCCGATCACACAAGCGGCAATGGCGGTCCAGAGCAGCGCGGGCACACGCACCGGATCGGGACGTGCGGGCGCTTCGATATACATGCGGCGCGCGACGAGCAGGTAGTAGTAGAGCGCGACCACCGTGAGGATCGCGCCGAGGAAGACGAGGCCGTACATGCCGCGTTCGACCGCCGCCAGAAACACGTAGAGCTTCGCCCAGAAGCCGGCGACGAACGGAATCCCGCCGAGCGACAGCAGGAAGATCAGCATGGCGAGCGCAAGGAGCGGTGACCGCTGCGCCAGGCCGCGGTACGCCTCGATGCCGTCCGACTGCTCCGACTGCGCCACTGCGTGCACGACGAGAAACGCGCCCATGTTTCCGAACGTGTAGGCGACCAGGTAGAAGAGCATCATCGCGACGCCGGAGCTCGACAGCGCCGCCAGCCCGACGAGCATGTAGCCGATGTGTGCGATTCCCGAGTACGCCAGCATCCGCTTGATGTTGCGCTGCGGAATCGCCATCAGGTTCCCGGTCACCATCGTCATCCCGGCGAGCACCGCGATCGCGGGCGCCCAGACGAGCGCCGCCGTGCCGACGCCCGCGAGATACAGGCGGATGATCACGACGAACCCGGCGGCCTTCGGCGCGACCGACAGCCACGCCACGAACGGCGTCGAGGCCGCCTCGTAGGTGTCCGGCGCCCACATATGGAACGGGAACGCGGCGATCTTGAAGCCGAGCCCGGCGAGCAGGAGTCCCATCCCGAGCATCATGATCGGCGGGCCGTCGCGCAGCGCCGGCGGGATCTCCGAGAACATCGTGCTCCCCGCCACGCCGTAGACGAACGACATGCCGTAGAGGATCACCGCGGACGAGGCGGTGCCGACGAGGAAGAACTTCAGCGCCGCTTCCGGCGCCGCCGCGTCGCGCTTGAGGAATCCCGTCAAAAGGAACAGCGGGATCGACATCAGCTCGAAGCCGACGAAGAGCAGGATCAGCTCGTGCGCCGAGACAAGGACCGACATCCCGAGCAGCGACGCGACGAGCGCGAAGTGGTACTCCGCCGAGCGGCGGCTGAAGGGGCCGGTGCGGAGCGTGAGCGAGCCGAGCACGCTGAGCACCGCCGAGGCGACGAAGAGACGCTTGGCGAAGAGCGCCAGGCTGTCCTGCACGAACGATCCCTCGAGCAGGGACGCACCCTCCTCGACGAAGAATGTCAGCACGAACGTCGCGACGAGGCCGACGAGCGTGACCAACCCGGCGGGGCCGCTGTTCCCTTCGCTGAGCGGACCCCGCCCTACGTACGCAGGAGAGCGGATCGCGCCGATCAGCAGCACGACGACGGCCAGCGCGAAGAGCGCCAGTTCCGGCAGGAGCGGCATCAGCATCCCGGTCATTGCCCCGTCAGCCGCAGCAGCAGCGGCCCCGTGGCGGTGTCGACCGGCGCGATCGCAATCGACGGGAGGACGCCGAACAGCACCAGCACGAACACCAGGATGCCGAGCGCCGCCCACTCAGGGCCCTGCGCGTCCGGCAGGTTGTGGAAGTGCGGATCCTGACTCTTCGGCCCCCAGAAGATCTGGCCGGCGACCCGCAGCACGTAGATCGACGTGAGGAAGGCGCCGATGACGGCGGGGAACAGCCACCACTGGTAGGCGGAGCTCCACGCGCCGAGGAACGTCAGGAACTCCGCGACGAAGCCGGCGGTCGCCGGCAGGCCGAGCGATGACAGTCCGCCGATGGTGAACGCCGTGGCGATCCCCGGCATCATCGCGCCGAAGCCGCCCATCTTGAAGATCTCGCGCGAGTGCGCCTTTTCGTAGACCAGCCCGACCAGTGCGAAGAAGAGGCCGGTCATGATGCCGTGCGCGAACATCTGGAAGACCGCGCCGTTCAGACCATTCGGCGTCATCGTGGCCGCGCCGAGCATCACCACGCCCATGTGCGAGACCGACGAGTACGCGATCACGTACTTCAGTTCGGTCTGCGCCATCGCGCTC
>CAZGLC010000108.1:8691-15676 GCA_964526235.1 uncultured Bifidobacteriaceae bacterium | reverse complement strand
CTAACCACACCGTCTGGATCCCTGGGGCCCAGCTTTTCCTGGCCGGAGTCGCGCGAGGCGCGTCGCGACACCGACATGGTTTTCCGGGTCAGCGCGCCTTCTCGATCTGGCCGGGCACTTCGACGAGTACAACGACAGCGAGCGTATCGAGGCGGCCGACGCCAAAGCGCTCTTCTGCGACTGGCGCCTGATCGGCGACAGCATCTTGGACGCACTGAACGTTTTCCGGCGTGAGCCGCAGACGCCGCAGGCCAGGTAACCCGTTGCGAGAGGCTGAGCCGATGGCTGAGCCGACCAACCTCGACACCCGCCCAGCACGGGAGCCGACGGCTTCCTAAATTAGTAGCCGCGAGGCGATAGCTGCGCCGCAGCAGCCGTTCCGCAAGACGCCAGTTCACGCGGCCGTCTGCCCACAAGCTGACCCACTGGCCTCGCCCGTACGGCGTGACGAAGAACTGCTTGCGGTGGAGGAGCAGATCTGCGTCAACGGGATCGAGTCGGAACGCGATGGACGGTCGCCCGCCAATCGATTCGAACGTGGCAAACGTTCGCTTTCCGGCCTTGAAGTTCGGATGACCCCACGACTCGACCTCGCTCGTCCCGGGCAGCGCCAGACAGAACGCCCGCACACGCCGCAGCACGGGATCTGGTCTCGTCGTGTGGAGCTCGGAGCGCTTCATGTCGGTTCGAGCAACTTCTCGATGATGATTTCGTCGACGTAACGGTCGCCGAGACGCGCCTGTCGATGGGCCCGTCCGACGATGCGGAATCCCTGGCGCAGGTAGACCTGCAGCGCCGCCCCGTTGTCGGCCCGGACGAACGTGAAGATCTTTTCGTAGCCTTTCCGCGCGGCTTCGGAGAACGTCGCCTGGAACAGCCGGCCGGCGATGCCCTGACGCCGCCGATCGAGGTCGACGTACGTGCCGAGTACCCCGACGTGATCGAATGCGCGGGTGTAGCTGGCAAACGGCTCCATCGTCTGAAATCCCATCACCTCGTCGTTCGGTTGCAGAACCGCCACGAGGAAAATGCCGCGCGCCGGTAGATTCCGGATGTAGTCACGCTCGGCGTCTGGCGTGAACGGTGTGTCGAACACCGTGTACACACCCGCCTCGATGATGGGATTCAGAATCCGGACGACCGCCTCCGCGTCGTCCGGCCGCGCCTCGCGAATCTCGAGCTGGCGGTCCACTGGGGTCCGATGCGCGGGCATCGTAGCACGCGTCGCCGGAATGCGCGTGGGCCGGATTCCAGTCCGCCCGCTTGTGAGGCGGCGAGCGGCGCGCTACAGTACGTCACATGAGGCTCGCCATCGAGCTCCCGCCCGCTCAGGGTGACCGGCTGCGCGCCGAGGCGGAACGTCTGGGTCTGTCGCCTCAGGATCTCGCTCGTGCCGTGCTGAGCGATCTGCTGTCCACGCCGGATTCGGCATTTCACGACGCAGCCCGCCGCGTACTCGACAAGAACGAGGACCTCTACAAGCGCCTCGCCTGATGCGCTACCTGACGCTCGGCGAAGTCCTGGCACTTCACCGGGCCGGGAACGTCACACGCGAGCAGCTCACCGGTTGGATCGAGCAGCACGTACGGCGGTCAGGTCAATAACATTGCACCGCCGCGCGCGGGACCTCGCACCGACCAGCGTCAGGAGGATTGCACCTTTCCGCTCCGCTGCATCTCCCAGAGCTTTGCAAACTTCAGGAAGACGGAGTACGCGTTCATGAGCGAGATCGTGAGTCCCGCCGTGCCGTCGAGGACGCCGCGGCGCAGCACGTAGTTCCGCAGAAACGCGGCCGGCGGGTGCACCAGCAGATGGAGCGGGCCGGACCGGCGCCCCGACTCGTGCATCTGCCGCGCGGCGAGCGTCGAGTAGTGGTTGATGCGATCGAGCTGGTCGCGCAGATTCCTGAAGGAATAGTGTTCGAGCTCGCTGTGCAACTGTCCGACCGGACCGTCGACGGCCACCGATTCGTGCACGTACTTGCCCCGCCAGCGCGCCGCGCGGCGGTCGTACAGCCGCGTCTGATAGTCGGGATAGAAGTCGGTGGTGCGGACCCAGCGTCCCAGATGATAGGCGACGCGCGGCACCCGATACCCGCGCATCGGCGGCTCCGCGGCCAGCCGCGCGCGGATCTCCGCGGCGAGCGCCGGTGTGACGCGCTCGTCGGCATCGAGCGAAAAGATCCAGTCGTGCGACGCCCGCTCGGCCGCGAAATTCTTCTGATCGACGTAGCCCGACCACTCGCGGCACAGCACGAGCGCGCCCTTGCCGCGCGCGATGTCGACGGTCCCATCGGTGCTCCCGCAGTCGACGACGAGGACTTCGTCGGCCCAGCGGGCGCTGTCGATCGCCGCGCCGATGTGTTCGGCCTCGTTGAGCGTGATGATCGTGACCGAAACTGTCGGCACCAGTGGAAATCTTACCTGAGCGGTGCTTCCTGGACCGTCTCGAAGTCCACGACCGAGCGGATGGCGTCGAGCGTCGCGCGCAGCTCGTTGTTGCGGGCCTGCGCGAGATCGCGCTGGGCCTGGAAGACGAAGAAGCTCGTGGACGTCCCCGCGGCGAACTTCCGCTCCTCCGCCTCGAGCCGCCGCTCGGCCAGCTGCCGCGACACGCGCGTGGTGTCGACGCGCTTCTGGTTGGTGAGCACCTGCCGCGCCGCCTGGCGCACCTCCGTCGTCACCTGGAGCTGCTGGTTCCGGAGCGCGACCTGCGACTGGCCGTACTGCAGGCGCGCGCGCGCGAGCCCCGCCTGCTGCGCCGTGGGCCCGATCGGATAACTAACAGTCAGTGACGCCGTCCAGCTCGGAAAATCGTTGCCGAAGAGATCGCCGAGGACGTGGGCGAAGCCGCGGTCGGTAAGGCCGATGACCGGGCCGGGGAAGCCGGCGCCGCGCAGAAACTGCGTCCCGCCCACTCCCGTGAGGCCGTAGTCCACGCTGGCGGTGACGTCGGGAAGGGTCTGATTCCGGAAGTAGCGCAGGTTGATGTCGGTCGTCTCGAGGCTCTTCTGCGCCCGCTGCAGATCGGTGCGGCTGGCGAGCGCGTTTCGCGCCGCCGCGTCGACGTCAACCGAGGTCGCCGTGAAGGCGGGCGGTGTGGACGGCTCGATGCGGAACGTCCAGAAGTCGTTGGCGGCCGGATCGTAGACGAGCGTGCGCAGCGCATCCTCCGCGGTCCCGATCTGCGCGTCCCCGACGATGACCGCTTCCTCCCGCTGGGCGACCTCCGCCTCCGCCTCGACGACGTCGATGGGCGCCGTGGTGCCGATTTCGACGCGGGCGCGTGTCTGGCGAAGCCAGTTGTACGCGAGGTCCAGCGACTGCTGCTGCACCTGCCGGCTGGCGACCGCGAAGACGAGGTCCCAGTAGGCGTGGCGGACCGCACGCGCGGTGATCGCGATCGACTGCCGAAGGGTGACGTCGGCGACTTCGCGATTCTTCCGGTTGACTTGCAGCTGCTGCCGGGCGGTGTCGATGCGGAAGCCGCGCAGCAGCGGCTGCCGGTAGCTCAGCGCGAGCGACGACCGCAGCTGCGGCGAGAAGTTCGTGAAGATGCTGGTCGTCGTCGCGCGCAAGCTGTCCCAGCCGACGCTGTAGCTGCCGCCCCAGGGCAGCGCCTGCGCCACGCCGAGGTTCGTGCTGAGGCGCTCGTCCGTCGTCTTGGGCCCGAGCGCGCCCGACAGGAAGGTGGCGTTCGGCGTGTCGACGCCCGCGCCCTGCAGCGTGCTCGTGAACGTCGGCGCCCATGCGGCCTGCGCCTGGGCGACGCCGAGGTCCTCGATCTGCGGGTCGATGCGCGCCACCTGCACCCCGAGGTTGTGCTCGAGCGCGAGGCGGACGGCCTCCTCGACCGTCAGCCGCCGGACGTCGTCTTGCGCCGCGGCCCGTCCCGGTGTCAGGCCGATCGCGACGAAGACCAGGAGGAAGGTCGCGCGAAGGAAGACAGTAGGCATGTGTGGGACTCCATGAGGCGCTGGGATTGGACGCGATCATACTGGATGGCTTCTCGCGCCCATGCGTCCTCGCTTGCGCAGCGACCGGCCGCGGTCGTAGTCTTACCAGGAGGAGTCTTACCGTGCGGATCACCAGCAAGGGCCAGGTCACCATCCCAATCGAAATCCGCGAACAGCTCGGCCTGCTGCCAAACACCGAGGTGGAGTTCGCCATCGATCGCAACGGCGTTCGCCTGACCAAGGCAAGGCGTCCGAGCCGGCACTCCCGGGGACGCGAAATTGTTGAGCACATGCGAGGCCGTGGAAGCGGCACCATGACCACCGATCAGATCATGCGCTTGATGCGCGGTTGACGCGGTGCCCGGTACGCTCGTCGACAGCAACGTCCTCCTCGATGTCTTTACCGAGGACAGCGAGTGGTTCGACTGGTCGGCAGCAATGATCGAGAAAGCCGCGGACGCGGGCCCGCTGTATATCAACCCGATTATCTATGCTGAAGTCTCGATCCGTTTCGACCGGATCGAGGATCTCGACGAGGCCCTGCCATCCGACTACTACCGGAGAGTGGACCTGCCATGGGCGGCCGGCTTTCTTGCCGGCCACGCATACGCAAAGTACCGCCGCCGCGGCGGCATCCGCCGATCGCCGATGCCCGACTTCTACGTGGGCGCCCACGCAGCCGTCGCGGGTCTGACGTTGCTGACTCGTGACGCGCGGCGGTATCGGGCGTACTTCCCATCTCTTCGCCTCATCGCACCGTAAGCTGAACACGGCGAGCAGTCACGACGTCTCCGGCAGCACGGTTCGCGGCTCGCGTCGCAGGGCCCAGGAGCCGTCGATTATGATGACGCGGATGGATGCCGCAGACGTGATCAATCGCTTCAGGCGCGCGGGCGCGCTTCTGGAGGGCCACTTCCGGCTCACGTCCGGCCTGCACAGCGCCGGCTACCTGCAGTGCGCGCTCGTGCTGCAGCATCCGCGCGAGGCGGAGGCGCTCGGCGGCGCGCTGGCGGCGCTCGTGCGCGGCGCGGCGCCGCAGGCGGTCCTCTCGCCGGCGCTCGGCGGCATCGTCATCGGACAGGAAGTGGGCCGCGCGCTCGGCGTCCGCGCGCTCTTCGCGGAGCGGCAGGACGGGACGCTGACGCTCAGGCGCGGATTCACGCTCGCGCCGGGCGAAAAAGTCGTCGTCGTCGAGGACGTCGTGACGACCGGCGGCTCCACGCGCGAGACGATGGAGGTGGCGCGGGCCGCGGGCGCCGAGGTCGTGGCGGCGGCCGCCATCATCGATCGCAGCGGGGGCGGCCAGCGGCTCGACGTGCCGTTCCACTCTCTCGCGCAGGTATCGCTGCCGACGTACGCGTCGGAATCGTGTCCGCTCTGTCTGGCCGGCGAGCCGGTCGTCAAGCCGGGATCGCGCGCGTAGTGGCACGTACGCTCAAGCTGACGATCAGTTACGACGGCACGCGGTTCGTCGGGTGGCAGCGGCAGGCTGCCGGCGAATCGATCCAGGGGCTGCTCGAGGACGCGCTCGCCCGGTTCGAAGGCGCGCCGGTGACCGTGCACGGCGCCGGGCGCACCGATGCCGGCGTCCATGCGCTCGGGCAGGTCGCGAGCGTCCAGCTGACCTGCGCGCACCCCGCGGACGCGCTGCTGCGGGGGCTCAATGCGTCGCTGCCGCCGGAGATCCGCGTGACGCGCGTCGAGGACGCCGCGCCGGACTTTCAGGCGCGCTTCAGCGCGCGCTCGAAGACCTATCGGTATGTGATCCGCAACGCGCCGATCGTCAGCCCGTTCGAACGTGCCTACGTCTGGCACGTCCCCGAGCCGCTCGATGTGGACGCGATGCGGGAGGAGGCGGCGGCGCTCGTTGGGACGCACGACTTCGCCGCGTTCGCGAGCGCCGGCGGCGAGACGAAGGACACGACGCGGACGATCATCCGATCTGAGGTCCTCATGTTCGACCCGAACCTCGAACCGCGAACCCCCAACCCCCAACCCCCAACCACCAACCACCAACCCGGATTGCTGGCATACGAGGTCACCGGCACCGGCTTCCTCCGCCACATGGTCCGCGCCCTCGTCGGCACGCTCGTCGAGGTCGGCAGAGGATGGCGTCCGGCGGCATCGATGTCGTCGATCGTGGCCGGCCGCGAGCGCGCCGACGCAGGCGCCACGGCCCCGCCGCACGGGCTGTTCCTGGTCCGCGTGGACTATGATGATTGACGATTCACCGTGTCCCTCGACCAGCTGCTGACGGCAATCCCGGCCGCGCATCCTGACGAGGCGTTGGCCCGTCAGATCGATTTCGCGCGCCTGCCCGCGCACGTGGCCATCATCATGGACGGCAACGGCCGCTGGGCCGAACAACGGCACCTCCCGCGCGTCGAAGGACACCGCGCCGGCATCGACGCCGTCCGCGAGACGGTGGAGACGAGCGCCCGGCTCGGCCTCGGCGTGCTGACGCTGTATGCCTTCTCGGTGGAGAACTGGAAGCGGCCCGCCACCGAAATCAGCACGCTGATGCTCCTGCTCAAGCGGTATCTCCATGCGGAGCTCAACACCCTGCTGACCAACGACATCCGCTTTCGGGTGATCGGACGGATGGAGGAGCTGGCGCCCGACGTCCAGGACGAGCTGCGCAGGGCGATCGATCGGACGGCCGGTCAGCGCGGCATGCTCTTCAACGTGGCACTGAACTACGGCGGCCGGGCCGAGATCGTCGACGCCGCCCGCCGCGCCATCGAAGCAGGCGTGCGCCCCGACCAGCTCGACGAGGATCGGTTTGCGTCGTTCCTGTACACGGCAGGTCAGCCCGATCCCGATCTGCTCATCCGCACGAGCGGCGAAATGCGCGTGAGCAACTATCTGCTCTGGCAGATCGCCTACGCCGAGATCTACGTGACCGAGACGCTCTGGCCCGACTTCCGCCGCCGGCACATGCTCGAGGCGATCCTGGCCTACCAGAAGCGCGAGCGGCGCTACGGCGGCATCACGCCGGCGCGGGCCGTCATCGGCGCGAAGTAATGACCC
>CAZGLC010000108.1:0-8591 GCA_964526235.1 uncultured Bifidobacteriaceae bacterium | reverse complement strand
ATGACCCGCCTCCTGAGCGGGGTCGCGCTGGCCGCCGCGGCGCTCGCGGCGATCCTGTTCCTGCCGCCCCTCGGCCTCCGCCTGCTCGCCTGCGTGGTGGCGCTCGCGGCGGCGCGCGAGTACCTGCACGTGCTGCATCTCGACGGCCGCCGCGTCGGCCCGCTCCCCGTGCTGCTGCTCGTGGCGCTGACCTGCTGGTGGATGGCGGCGCCGGAGCGGGCCGATGTGCTGGCGCTCCTGCTCGTCGGCCTCGCGTGGCTGGCGATCGAGGTGGTCTTCCGCGGCCTGACCGTGGAGCGCGCGGCCGCGCGGTTCCTCGCGCCGTGGTACATCGGCATGCCGCTCGGGATGCTCGCCGCGGTTCACGCGGCCGGCGGCCGGGCCGCGACGCTTCTCCTCATCGCCACGGTGGTGGTCAGCGACTCGGCTCAGTACTATTCGGGACGGCTGTTCGGCCGGCGGCCTCTCGCGCCGGCGATCAGCCCGAAAAAGACGGTCGAGGGCGCCGTGGGCGGCGCGGTGCTCGCCACGGTGTTCCTCGCGCTGGCGGGTCCGCGCGTGCTGCCGGCCGCCGGCATCATGTCGATGGCGCTTGTCGGCCTCGCGATCGCGGTGCTCGGCATCTGCGGGGATCTGTTCGAGTCGCGGCTCAAGCGGATTGCCGGCGTGAAGGACAGCGCCGCGCTCATTCCGGGACACGGCGGGCTGCTCGATCGCATCGACGCGCTCCTGTTCGCCACGCCGGCCTTTTATCTGTTTGTCTTGAACCTTGAACCTTGAACCGTAACTACCGACTACCGACTACCGACTACCAACTGGCGTGGTGAAGCACGTCGCGATTCTCGGATCGACCGGCTCGATCGGGCGCAGCGCGCTCGCGGTGGTCGACGCGCATCCCGCGCGGCTGAAGGTCGTCGCGCTGGCGGCCGGCGACAACGCGCCGCTCCTGGCCGAGCAGGTGGCGCGCTATTGTCCCGACACGGTGGCGATGGCGACCGGCGCGGGCGTCGAGAAGCTGCGGGGCCTCTGCGGTGCCGGCGCGCGTCCGACCATCGCTGCCGGCGCCGCAGGGCTCGTCGCGGTCGCGACCCATCCGGCCGCCGAGATCGTCATCTGCGCGTCGGCGGGCACGGCCGGACTCGAGGCGGTGCTCGCCGCCATCGAAGCGGGCAAGACCATCGCGCTCGCCAACAAGGAAGTGCTCGTCATGGCCGGATCGCTCGTGACGCGGGCGGCGGCGCGCCGCGGCGTCGCCATTCTGCCCGTCGACAGCGAACACAACGCCATTCATCAGTGCCTGCACGGCCGGTCTCGCACCGAGATCCGCCGCGTGATCCTGACCGCCTCCGGCGGGCCGTTCCGCGACCATGACACGGCGGCGCTGGCGCGCGTCGAACCGGACGCGGCGCTCCAGCATCCGACGTGGCAGATGGGGCGGAAGATCACCATCGACTCGGCGACGCTGATGAACAAGGGACTCGAGGTGATCGAGGCACACTGGCTGTTCGGCGTGTCCGCGGATCAGATCGACGTCGTGATCCACCCGCAGTCGATCGTGCACTCGATGGTGGAGCTCGTGGACGGATCGGTGCTGGCGCAGCTCGGCGTCACCGACATGCGGCTTCCCATTCAGTACGCCTGCTCGTATCCGGAGCGCTGGGACGCCGCGCTGCCGTCGCTCGATCTGACGCGCGCCGGCCGGCTCGAGTTCTTTCCGCCGCCGCTCGATCGATTCCCGTGCCTCGGGCTCGCCTACCGCGCGCTGCGCGCGGAGGGAACGCTGCCGGTCGTGTTGAACGCCGCGAACGAAGTGGCCGTCGACGCGTTTCTCGACCGGAAGCTCGGCTTTACCTCGATCCCGCGGATCATCGAAGGGACGCTGGATGCGCACGCGGTGGAGGAGGTATCGAGCCTGCAGGTGGTGCGGCGCGTCGACAGCTGGGCGCGCGAATACGCGCGCGCCATGGCGAGCGGGTTAGAATTGACCCAGTGAATACGCTGGTCGCATTCCTGTTCGTGCTCGGCGTGCTCGTGTTCGTCCACGAGCTGGGCCACTTCATGGCGGCGCGCCGCCTGGGCGTGCGCGTGCTGACGTTCTCGCTCGGCTTCGGCCCGAAGATCCTGCGGATCACGCGCGGCGACACCGAGTACTGCGTCAGCATCATTCCGCTCGGCGGCTACGTGAAGATGGCGGGTGAGAACCCCGACGACCCGCGCAGCGGCCGCCCCGACGAATTCCTCTCGCGCACGAAGTGGGAGCGGTTCCAGATCCTCATCATGGGACCCGTCATGAACATCCTGCTCGCCGTCGTCGTGATGGCGGTGGTGCTCGCGCAGGGAGCGGAAGTTCCGATTTACCAGGATCAGCCGCCGATCGTCGGCGCCGTGACGCCAGGCTCGCCCGCCGAGCGCGCCGGCATTCAGCGCGGCGATCGCATAGTGACGGTGGCCGGCGATCAGGTCGACACCTGGGAAGACCTGTTCCTGGCGGTCGGCACGCGCGCCGACCGCGACGTGCCGGTCACGATGCTGCGCGGCGGACAGACGCAGACGGTGAGCGTGCGTCCGGTGCCGGAGACGCGATTCGAGATAGGCAGTATCGGCGTCCTGCCCGACATCAATCCGATCGTCGCGTCCGTCATCGCTGGCGAACCGGCCGAGCGCGCCGGCCTCATGGGGGGCGACGTCGTCCTCGCCGTGAACGGCGAGCGGATGGTGACGCGCGCGCAGCTCATCGAGGCGATCTCACGCAACGGCGGGCGCGAGATCGAGCTCACCGTCGAGCGCAAGGGCGAGCAGGTGCGCATCCGGGCGACACCCGAGCAGCGCGGCGACCGCGGGATGCTCGGCCTCTACGTGACCGAGCCGACGCGGACGTTCCAGCCGGGGCCGCTCGAGGCGATTCAGTTGAGCGTCGCGCGCAACATCGAGTTCAGCGGGCTGATCTTCCGGACGCTCGGAGGCCTGTTCGTGGGGGAGACGTCGCCGCGGCAGCTCATGGGGCCGGTGGCGATCGCGCAGCTCTCGGGCGAGTCGGCGCAGGCGGGGTGGATCGCGCTCTTCACGCTGATGGCGTCGATCAGCCTCAATCTCGGACTCCTCAACCTGCTGCCGATCCCGGTGCTCGACGGCGGCCACATCCTCATCATGGCCCTCGAGGGGATCGCGCGGCGCGATTTCAGCATGGCGGTCAAGGAGAAGATGCTGCTGGCCGGCTTCGTCCTGCTGATGATGCTGATGGTGACGGTCATCTACAACGACCTGACGCGGATCAGCTGGATCGAGCAGCTGATGCCGTGGCGAAATTAGGCGGAGGAACACGATGCGCACGACGATGCTGGCTGTGCTGTTTGCCGGCTGCCTCATCGCACCAGCCGCAGCTCACCCCTCGACTGTCGCTCGGGGTGCCCTGAGCGAAGTCGAAGGGCAGCAGGCAGTAACACAGGCTGACATCCAGCGGCTCCAGGACAACGTGTATCAGGCGGGCACGGACATTTCGCAGCTGCGCGCGCGCGATGCCGCGCGCGCCACCCAGCTCCAGACGGAGCTCGACGAGCTGCGCGACGAGGTGATTTACCTCCGGGTGAAGCTGCGCAAGGAAGCATCGCTCCCGCGCGCCGAGTACGCCTCGGTCCGCGACCGCATCGAGGACCTGCGCACGCGCGCACGGGCCCAGGCCCCCGCCGTGGCCGCGGCGCCGCCAGCCGCCTCGACCGCGCCGCGCAGCACCGCGCCGGCGCCGTCGGGTGCGATGGCGGAGATTCCGGCCGGCACGGAGATGGACGTCCGGCTGTCGGGCCGCCTCGACTCCGGCACTGCGAAGGTCGAGGACCGCTTCGAGGCGACGACGCTCGTGGATGTCGCGGTGGGCGGCCGCACCGTTGTGCCGGCCGGATCCGTGATGCGCGGCGTCGTCACCGACGTGCAGCCGGCCACCCGCACCAACCGCACGGCGCGCATGACGCTCAGCTTCGACCAGCTCACCGTGAACGGCCGCGCCCATCCCATCCGCGGCACCGTGACCCAGGCGATTGAAGGCGAGGGGCTGAAAGGCGAAGCCGGCCGCATCGGCACCGGCGCCGGCGTCGGCGCGATCATCGGCGGCATCCTGGGCGGCTTCCGCGGCGCGCTCGCCGGCATCCTCATCGGCGCCGGCGGCACGATCGCGGCGACCGAAGGGAAGGACGTCGAGCTGCCGCAGGGATCGGTGCTGCGCGTGCGCCTCGACTCTCCTGTGCAGATCACCACGGCTCGTTGACCCGCATAGACCACCGGATCGGCGTTGATCCCTTGCACTGAAATTCGGAAGGAATTTGAAAGATGGCTCTGCTCGATTGGTCCCAGTGCCCGGCGGTCGAGAGCATTCCCGGCAAAGTGAGCGGGGCCTGGGTCCTCCGCAACACGCGCATGCCCGTTGCCACGATTTTCGAGAACCTCGAAGCGGGGGCAAATATCGACGACATCCTGGCGTGGTACGACGGGCTGGACCGCGACCAGGTGAAGGCCGTCATCGAATTTGCGGCACGCAGCCTCGACACGCCAGTGGCCAGCCGCTGAATGCGCGTGCTGTTCGATCAGGCCACCCCGGTCCCGATTCGCGGATTTCTCATCGGCCACACGGTGCGCACGGCCGCGCAGGAGCACTGGGACACGCTGAAGAACGGCGACCTGTTGACCGTGGCCGAGCACGCGGGCTTCGAGGTCTTCCTGACCACCGATAGGAACATGCGGTATCAACTGAACATGGCCGGCCGGACCATTGCGGTCGTCGTCATCGGGGTTCAGCAGTGGCCAGCCCTTCAGCCGCACGTCGCGCTCGTCGTGGCCGCAGTGAACGCCGCGACGCCTGGAAGCTTCACTGAGGTGGATATTCCGGTCGACTGACCGCCCGCCCGGCAACCCGAGGCGAAGAAACCGGCCTCGCGCGGAGGATAACTCCTCCCTTGTGGTCAAGTAACTTCGAATCTAGCCCCCAGGCCACGACGCTCCTCGACTTCACGGCCGGCGTCGGCGCGATCATCGCCGTCGCTGGACCGAGGCCACGGTGCCGCAGCGCAGAAGTTACACGCTGTTGTCACCCTGTTGATGTCAGCGTCTCATCCGCCTGTTCTGATCCCGACTCATGCGTGGAGGTTCGATGACGGATCGTGCAGGTATCGTGTGTGTGGCCGCGTGTAACCCGACGAACGCGCTCGGCCGCGCCTCGCGAAACGTCAGGATTCTGCGGTTCGACATCGCCTCCGAACGGGTGACGGGGGAGTTCGTGTATCACTTCGACGAGGTCTGGGCGTTTCTGGCCCGGCCGGCAGGGTGCGGGGTGGCGCCTGGTGAAATGAAGATCTCGGGACTCATCGCGCTCAGCGCCAATTCGCTTCTCGTCGAGGAACGAACCGACACCGCGGCCAAGGTCTATCGTGCGGACCTGTCGGGCGCCACGAACATTCTGGGCAGTTCCTGGGACGACGTGGCCGCGTCGCCAAGCGCCATCACGACGGCCCTGGAAGGGCTCGCGAATCCTGCAAGCCAGGGCATCACCGTCATGCCCAAAACGCTCGTCGTCAATCTGGCGGCCCTGGCTGGCATGCCGGACAAGATCGAGGGCATCGCCCTGGCGCGACCGGACGTCCTCGCGGTCGTCAATGACAACGACTTCGGACTGGTCGACAATCCGACCTTCGATCCCCACCACACGCTGAGCAACGACACCCGCGTGAAGAGCCAGATCCTGTTTGTCCAGCTGCCGAGCGCGGTTCAGTTGGCTGCCCCGGCTTTCCCTTGACATCCCACCCTGAGGGCGTAATCTCGCCTCTCAGCTGGAGGTGTCGTGTGAGAGAACGATTTGTCACGGCCGCGGTCGCTTCAGCAGCCCTCGTCCTGATGGTCTCGTCGCTGGCAGCGCAGGCGCCGGCGGGGACTGGCAAGCCATGGAATCCCCCCCGAACCGCAGACGGGAAACCCGATCTGCAGGGGATGTGGGCGGCAACCGTTGGCGGACACACCTTCGAAGAGGGCGGCGATCCGGAGGCCGCCATCATTCAGGGCGATGAGCCGCCGTCAGCGGAACGACCCAAGATCATGGTGGACCCGACGCCGGATGGAAGGATTCCCTACCAGCCGTGGGCGCAGGAGAAGCGGAAGGCGCATCTCAGAAACCTCTTTGCCCCGATGGAGCGCGCGCACGTCGAGCCCGAAGACCGGTGCCTCCTCAACGGAGTGCCGCGAATCAATCTGCGCGGCCAGATGCAGTTTGTTCAGACACCCGGATATGTGTTGATCCTGTACGAGTGGATCCACGCGTACCGCTTCATCCCGCTCGACGGGCGTCCGCATGTCGCCAAAGGCATTCAAATGTGGAACGGCGACTCCCGCGGCCGGTGGGAGGGCGACACGCTCGTCGTCGACGTCACCAATTTCCATGTGGACGCGAAGAACTACAACAACCAGCCCTGGCTCGACGGGCACGGGAGCTTTTATACCGACGCCCTGCACGTCGTCGAGCGCTGGACGCTGGCCGACGCGAGCACCATCCGATACGAAGCGACGATCACCGACCCGAAGGTGTTCACCAGGCCCTGGAAACTCGCGTTCACCATGGTCCGCAACAAGGACAGGAACTATCAGTTCTTCGAGGTGGCGTGCCACGAAGGGTACAAGCCGGAACTGGCGGTTGGAGCCGGACGAGCCCTCAGAGCCAAGGGCCAGACCGGCATCCACGAGCACACCAAGGGCTTCTACGGAGGGAAGTAGTACCGCTGTCGGCGTGGATGACATCGGACGACGACAATTAAGCTGACTCGGGGGGAAGCCATGGCTGAACGACCGACACGCCGACGGTTTCTTCAGTCCGCCGCTGCGGGTGGAACGGCGCTGGGTCTGGGGAGCCTCGCATTTCTGAAAGGGCTGCCGCCGGTATCTGCCCAGCAGGCGCGCGTGAGCCCTGGGCTGGCGAGGCTCGACGCCGGGATCGAGCCACTGGTCCGCCTGATCGAGGACACTCCACAATCGGATCTCCTGGAACACGTCGCGCAACGCATTCGCCGGGGCACGAGCTATCAGGAGGTCGTGGCGGCCTTGTTCCTTGCCGCCGTCCGCAACGTGCAGCCACGCCCCGGCGTGGGATTCAAGTTCCATGCGGTGATGGTGGTCAACGCGGCTCACCTGACGAGCCTGTCCGCACCGGAGAGCGATCGTTGGCTGCCGATCTTCTGGGCGCTCGATGAGTTCAAGACGTCGCAGACGGAAGAGCAGAAGGCCAGCGGCTGGCGAATGGCGCCCGTCGACGAGCACACCGTCGTCCCCGCGCGTATGGCGAAGCAGGCCTTCATCGACGCCATGGAGAGCTGGGACGATAAGAAGGCGGATGGCGCCGTGGTCGGTCTGGCGCGATCCGCGGGGCCCGCTCAGATCTACGAGCTCCTGTACCGCCTCGGCGCACGTGACTTCCGTGACATCGGCCACAAGGCCATCTTCGTCGCCATGAGCTGGCGGACGCTGCAGTTCATCGGCTGGCAGCATGCCGAGCCGGTCCTGCGCTCGATCGCCTTTGCCCTCCTCCATCACGACCTCAAGGACACCACGCCGGCGCGCAGCGATGACGAAGCCGATCGGCCCTGGCGGCGAAACCAGGAGCTGGCGGCAAAGATGGGACCGCAGTGGATGGGCGGATCACTCGACGACGGCGCCGCTCGCGACATGCTGGACGTCCTCCGTCATGGATCCAACAACGACGCGTGCGAGAAGGCGGTGCAGCTGATCGGGCGGGGCGTCTCGCCGCAGTCCATCTGGGACGCGGTTTTCGTGAGTTCCGGGGAGCTCCTGATGCGGGAGCCGTCCATCGTCATGGTGCACGCGGTCGACACCGCCAACGCGCTGCGCTACGGCTTCCAGGCCGCGGTTGACGAGGACACGAAGAAAATGCTGCTGCTGCAGGGTTGTGCGTTCATGCCGATGTTCAGGGCGAGGATGACGCGCAAGGCCGCCAGCGTCAGCATCGATGACGTGACACCGCTGGCGTTCCAGCGGCCGTCACGCGCCATCGACGAGATCCTGAGCGATGTCACCACCGATCGAATGAGCGC
This sequence comes from uncultured Bifidobacteriaceae bacterium, assembly GCA_964526235.1. GTDB lineage: Bacteria > Acidobacteriota > Vicinamibacteria > Vicinamibacterales > UBA2999 > MELF01. The sequence continues at coordinate 513 of CAZGLC010000108.1, read as the reverse complement.
GGCCAGGAAGGTTCGCGAGTATCTCGGCAACGGTGGCAGCGTGCAGGACCTGATGAACGCCGCCCGGCGCCTGATCTTCCTGAAGGGCGACAATGCCCACGATTACAAGTTCAGCGCTGCGGTGCTGGAGGACTATTTCAACGTCAGCCCTGCGTGGCGCGGGCAGTTCCTGGCGACCAGCGTGTTCAATCTGCGGGGCAGCGGCGACCGCGACAATGCGCTCGTGGAGCGGACGCGCGCGGCCCTGAAGAGTTGAACGCGCGACTCGCAGCCCGGGCGCTGGCTTCTGGCGCGCGCCTGTCCCTTCTCACGTACCACCGAGCCGCCGAGGCACCGAGAAGGCAAGGGGGCGTCCTCGCGGAACCACATCTGCGAAATCGACATCAGCGGACAAACGACCGGGACGCCGAGAGGACGATTAGCTGCTTCTGGTATCCAGATCGGCGCTTATTGAGAGTTAACGTCAGCGCTGAGCCGCGGCGCGCCAGCGTCAGTCTCGCGCCGTCGGCTCCA
>CAZGLC010000107.1:0-15816 GCA_964526235.1 uncultured Bifidobacteriaceae bacterium | reverse complement strand
ATCTGAAGCCGGCCAACATCAAGGTGCGCGACGACGGCACCGTGAAGGTGCTGGACTTCGGCCTGGCAAAGGCGCTCGATCCAGCACCCACGGCAATCGACGTCTCGCAGTCGCCGACCTTGAGCGTGGCGGCGACGCGCATGGGCGTCATTCTCGGCACAGCCGCGTACATGGCGCCGGAGCAGGCCAAAGGCAAGCCGGTGGACAAGCGGGCCGACATCTGGGCCTTCGGCTGCGTGTTGTACGAAATGCTCACCGGCACGCGCGCGTTTGCGGGTGACGATGTCTCCGACACGCTCGCGGCGATCCTGAAAGAGGAGCCCGACTGGACGAGGCTGCCCGAGCGTTTGCCTGGGACCGTGGCCGCAGTGTTGCGCCGGTGCCTGCAGAAAGATATCCGAGCTCGGCTTCGTGACATCGGCGATGCGCACTGGCATTTCGCCGACGCGGATGCCGCCGCCACGGCGCCGCCGCCCACCCGAGGTGCAGGGCTTTGGAGCCATCAGCCTCGTCGGCTCGTGGTTGCAAGCATGGTTGCCGTCGGCGTCGGCGGCATGATCGGATGGGCGGCACGCATGCCGCTCCTCGGAGTGTCCGGCACTGCGGGCGTCGTGTCGCGCACATCCATCGCGCTTCCAGCAGAGGCGCCGTTCGTCGTTCAGGCCTACCCAGGCGCCTGCCTCGCGCTCTCGCCTGACGGCTCCCTCATCGTCGACGACGTCGGGGCAGCCGCACCAGCACCACAGCTCGCAGTGTCCTCGAATGGCACGTTGACGCAGTCGATCGCAACCCTGTGCGATCGCACACACTCGTGTCGGCCGATCGCAGCGGGGCAACGTCCGAGATCGCAACACTCCCGCTCGCTCGACCGGCCGTGCAGATCTCGCCGGATGGAACCCGCGTCGGGCTTGCGAGCCGCGAAGGTCCGCTGGTTCGGGTGCAGATCTTCGATCTGAGGAACAAGACGCTGACGCGCCTCGCCGATTACCCTCAGGACTACCCAACCACGCCCGTATGGGCGCCAGATGGCCGGCGCATCTTCTTCGGCACGTGTGGGACTCACCGTGGCGCGATGGTCGCTCATGACCTGGAACGCAACGTAGCGGGCGAGCGCGTACTCGAGCAAGTCGGCACGTATCTCGCCCTCTGCTCGATCTCGCGAGACGGCCGGTGGCTGGTCTATAACGTGACGTCCAAGATTGAGGATGGGTCGGACATCTGGGTACTCGACCTCGAGTCACCCGGTGGGAAGGAGGCCGCGCGGCCATTCCTGGCCACACCGGCGAATGAGGCTTCGGCGATGCTGTCACCGGACGGGCAGTGGATTGCCTACGTTTCGGATGAATCGGGGGCCTTCGACGTGTACGTGCGTCGGTTTCTCCTCGTACAGGACAGGAACGCGAGGAGCCGTTCCGTGCGTCGGAGCTCATCGTCATCCAGCACTGGTTCGAGGAGCTGAGGCGCCTCGTGCCGGCCAACTGAGAGTTTGTGCCGCTTGCCTCTGGCACTCGCTCGGCTCCTACGAAGGTCGCAACGGGAGACACGGACCACTGGTAACCAAACTTATACTTGTGATTATCATGATAATCTAAAGTAGATGTTCGGACGGGGCCTGCGCCTCCCGCCCCCCGGTGCGGAGACGTTCTTCCTGTGGGGACCACGGCAGACCGGCAAGACCACGCTGCTCCGCCAGGCCTACCCCGACGCCTACTGGGTCGACCTCCTGAAAGCCGACGAATTCCGCCGCTACGTGGAGCGCCCGGAGCTTCTGCGCCAGGAGCTGGACGCCAGGCCGGCTCCCGCCCAGGTCGTGATCGACGAAATCCAGAAGGTGCCGGCGCTCCTCGACGAGGTGCACTGGCTGCTCGAGCGGCGCGGCATCGCCTTCGCGCTGTGCGGCTCGAGCGCTCGCAAAGTACGGCGAGGCGCGGCCAATCTCCTCGGGGGGCGCGCGATTCGGTACGAGCTCTTCGGGCTGACCGCCGAAGAGCTCGGCGGAGCGTTCGATCTCGATCGCGTCCTCAATCATGGCTACCTGCCCCGGATCTACGTCGCCGAGCGCCCCCAGCGCCTGCTGTCGGCCTACGTCGCGGACTACCTGAGAGAGGAGATTGCCGCGGAAGGGCTCGTGCGAACGCTGCCCGCGTTCTCCACCTTCCTCGACGTGGCGGCGCTCTCGGACGGCAGCCTCGTGAACGTGTCGAACATCGCGCGGGATTGCGGGGTATCGGCGCCGACTGTCAAGGGCTACTTCGAGATCCTCGAGGACACGCGGCTGGGACGCTGGCTCCCGGCGTACACGAAACGTGCCAAACGCCGGGTGATTGCCGCGCCGAAGTTCTACTTCACGGACGTGGGCGTCGTGAATCAGCTCGCGCACCGCGGGGCACTCGTCCGTCGGGGCGAGCTCTACGGCAAGGCGTTCGAGAACTGGATCCATCACGAGCTGACGGCTCACATCGCCTATCGCGAGCTCGACCTGCCGCTCGCGTACTGGCGCGTCGCCAGCGGGATCGAGGTGGACTTCGTGGTGGGGGACCTCGCGCTTGCGATCGAGGCAAAGGCGAGCGAGCGGATCTCGGCCGATCACCTGAGGGGGCTCAGGTCGATCGCGCAGGATCAGCCCCGGCTTCGCCGTCGCATCGTCGTCTGTCTGGAACCGAAGCGACGGAAGACCGACGATGGGATCGAGATCCTGCCGGTGGCGTCGTTTCTGGAGGAGCTGCGCAACAACCGACTCCTGTGAAGGCGCCCCATCCACGTATAATCCCGCCACTGCCTGAACACCATGTCCCTCGCGCCTGGCACCCGTCTCGGGCCCTATGAAATCCAATCCGTGCTCGGCGCGGGCGGGATGGGCGAAGTCTATCGCGCGCGCGACTCCCGGCTGGATCGCACGGTCGCGATCAAAGTGCTCCCGTCGCACGTCGCCGCCGATCCCAATCTGAAGCAGCGGTTCGAGCGGGAAGCCAAGACGCTCGCCGCGCTCAGCCATCCGCACATCTGTCCCGTGTTCGACGTGGGGCAGCAAGACGAGGTGGACTTCCTGGTCATGGAGTACCTGGATGGGCAGACGCTCGCCGACCGGCTCCTGAAAGGACCGCTGCCGCTCGATCAGGCGCTGCGCTACGCTATCGAGATCGCCGACGCGTTGGACAAGGCGCATCGGAAGGGGATCGTCCATCGGGATCTCAAGCCGGGCAACATCATGCTCACGCGCAGCGGCGGACCGTCCGGTCCGACGATCGCCAAACTGCTCGACTTCGGGCTCGCGAAGCCGCAACCGGCGGCAGCCGTTGCCGGCCCGAGTATGGCCGCCACGATGACGAGCCCGCTGACAGGTCACGGTACGATCCTCGGAACGTTGCAGTACATGGCGCCGGAGCAGCTCGAAGGCAAAGACGCGGACGCACGAACCGACATCTTCGCGTTGGGTGCGCTGCTCTACGAGACGATCGCCGGCAGGAAGGCGTTCGAGGGCACGAGCCAGGCGAGCCTCATCTCGGCGATCATGTCAGCGGATCCACGTTCCCTCTCCGCAAGCCAGCCGCTCGCACCACCGCCGCTCGACCACCTCGTTCAGAGATGTCTGGCCAAGGATCCCGACGAGCGATGGCAGACCGCGAGCGACGTGATGCGGGAGCTGAGATGGATCGCCGGGCAGCACGCCCAGACAGTCCCGTCCGCGCCGGTTCGGTCGAAGAGCCACCGGGCGCGGATCGCGCAGGCCGTGGCTGCACTGATCCTTGTCGCGGCGGCTTTCTCAGCAGGCACGTGGTGGAATGGGGCACGCGACGCCTCGCCGGCGCAATGGCGCGGCGAGCGCCTCGGCGGATCGACGGTGGCCATGGGACCGCGCGTCTCGCCCGACGGTCGGACGCTGGCCTTCCAGGCCATGGTCGACGGACAAACCCAAGTGGCGGTGATGACGCCGCAGTCCGGTAACTGGACGATCCTCACGCGGGATCGAAGCCGAGGTGCGATTGGCACGATCGGCTGGTCGCGGGACGGGACAAGACTCTTTTTCGATCGCATCCTGGGTGGGCCGCGCGGCATCTTCACCGTGCCCGTGCTCGGTGGTGAAGAACGGATCGTGCTGGAAGATGCGATGGGACCTGAGCTGCTGCCGGATGGGAGCCTCCTGCTCACCCGGATCAATGCCGACCGCGTGTACCAACTCCACCACTTCTGGCCAGAAACACAGCGGCTGGAAGCGCTCCCTGCGTTGCTCACTGCAAGCGTGCTGTATTCGGCGGCACGGGTGTTTCCGGATGGGCGGGAAGCGGTCTTTTTCGGACGGCCACTGGAGGGCACGCAGACCGCCGATCACCTGTACGTCGTCGATCTCATGTCTGGCCGCGTGCGTCGCATCGTCCCGACGGTATCCATCCCGCCTCCCTCATGGACGTTTCCCCTCGCCGTCACGCAGGATGGCGGCGCGGTCCTGTTCGATCTGCCAGCCGGCAACCTCCATCGCATTGTCGCCGTGCCGCGCGACGGATCCGAGCGGGTGCGCCCGCTCGTCACGCTGACCGAGCTGCCGCTGTTCCTCGACATTGGTCCCGACGGGAGCCTGTACGTGGATCAGATCGACCAGCCGGCGGATCTCTTGCGGTTCTCGCCGGCGTCGGGAGCGCTCGAGCGGATCCCGCTGTCAAGTGTCTCCGCCCTCCAGACCGTTCAGTCAATACCACTGCCGCTGCCCGATGGCCGAGTGCTGCTGACGGGACGAATCGTGGGGCGCGATCGGGTCCTGGTGATGGCCCCCGGCAAGGATCCAGTTCCCTTCGTGGCCACCGACGAGGAGACGACCGGCCCGCTCGCCATGGTCGGCGAGGACACGTTTGTGTTTGTGGCCGGGACAATTCCCACGCGCACGCTTGCGCTCGCCTCGGTGGCGGATGGCCGGATCACCCGTCGTCTGACGCGTGTCGACGCCGATGGCATTCAGGGATTGGCGGGATCGCCCGACGGCACTACCATTTTCTATGTGGACTCGGGGACCGTGTGGGCGGTGCCCGCCGGCGATGGCGAGCCGCGGAAGATCCGGGGAGGAAACGGCGTCGCCGTTGACCCACGCGGGCGGGAGCTGTTGATCTCGCTGAATGAACCGGCGGGCGTGCGGCTGATTCGCATGCCGATCTCTGGCGGTTCGGAACAGGCTGTGCCGCTGCCGGACGATCTCCGCCTGTCAACAACCCCCCTGGGTGGCAACGCGATCGGTCAAGACGGACGCATTGCCGTGAGGGTGACGCCGATAGATACGTGGTTCTGGCCTGCCGCCATCTTCGATCCCGCCACCGGTCGTGTCCAGCGGGTCCCCGGCGGGAACCAAGCCGATATGCTATCGCCCGGCTGGGCGACCGATGGTCGCCTGGTCACGCTGGCACTGTCCGCGCAGGGAAGTCTCTGGCGCTTCAGGCCGGAGAACGAGGCGCGATGACCTGCGGCGGTGAGCGGTTTCGGACCCGTGATCGTCGCTACTTGACGACGACGCGGATGAGCGCGGTGGTCCAGCAGCACTGCTCGCCGCCGCCGCCGTCCCCGGACGTGTCGTTCACCTGCGCGCGGATGACGTAGTCGCCCGGCGTGGTGAACGTGGCGGTGGTCGCCGCCTCGAGGACGACCGCCGGATCGCCCTTCGTGACGAGCGGGATGCGCTCCTGCGCGAAGGTCACGCGCGCCGGCCCGCGGTGATCGCGCCAGTTGACCGTGATGTCGGGCCGCGGCGCGGACGCCGCGCCTGCCCCCGCGCCTCTGGCGCCGCCGATCCCAATCACCTGATCGCCGACGACGGCGACGGTGGCGTCGGCGCGCGCCGCGGGACTCGTGGCGCGCGCGCGGGCGGTCAGCTCCGCCTCGACCTCGCGCTCCTCCATCGGCACGTCCGACGCCCAGATTGTCAGCGGCACGGGCTTGCCGACGACAGCCGACAGCGTCTGCACCACGCCAGCCGGCGGCCCGGTCATCGCCGCGCCGTCGCGCGTGAGGCGGATCACCGGCGGCTCGTTGCTGTTGGCCCCATGCTTGAAAAAGTTCACCCAGTAGGCCGGATTCGTCCAGAACGACACGACGGACGTCTGCCCGTTTGCCGTCAGCGTCCAGGTAAGCCGCCGGGTGCCGAACTCCTTCGGTACGCGGATCGCGAAGACGCCGTGCTGGCGGCCGGCGTTGAAGTGCGTCGGCTGCCCATAGTCGGGACCGTCGGGCTCGATGCGGTTGTCGGGGCCGATGGGGATGTCGAGCTCCTGGCTCTTGTTGCGGTTGTAGTAGCCGAGGAGGAGCAGGGTGTCGCCGTTCTTGTCGGGACCCCAGCCTTCAAACGCCGGGAAGATTGCCTCACCGGTGACGCCGAGCGGTTCGAGCGAGAGCGGCGGGCGGGAGATTTGTGCGAGGTCCGTCGCGACCGCAGCGAGCGCGATCGCGACGGTCATCAAGGACCGCACCGCGAATGGGTGCGGTCTCATGGCTATTTCGTGCCCCGGGAGAGCTGCGTCCGGCGCGCCTCGATTTCGGCGAGGTACTCCTCGTCGTTGAGATAGGTCACGTTGACCCACGCGTGGCCCATCTCGTCCACCGTGCGATCGCCGTAGCCGACCCAGACGTTCGGATCCGGGTTGTTCCTGTTGGCCACCGTGTTGTCGTGCCACGCGGTGACCTTCAGCATCGTCCCCTTCGGCAAGAGCGGCGCCGCCTGGTCGGCATAGACGTACGCGTTGTGCCAGTTGAACGTGAAGTTGTCGACGTGGCTGAGGATCACGCTCTGGCCCGACGGCAGGATCGCTGCGAGCGACATCGCCTTGCCGCGCAGGTGCATGTGCGGCTGGAAGCTCTCGAGCCGCGCCGCCTGGCGCAGCGGATAGAAGCTCTCGGTCGCCTTCACCGTGTTCGGCGGAATGTCGATGGCGCCGTCGCCCGTGTTGCCCATGCGGAGCAGGTGCTGCCGGTACTTCGGGTCCTGGCCCTTCGGGTAGAACCAGATCGCCATCTCCACGACGTCGGTGACGTCCTCCTTGGAGGCGGAGTAGTGGATGTCCCACGCGATACGCGAGCCGGGCAGGAGGAGCTTGCCGGCGTTCGGCCGCATGAGCTCGCCTTCCTTGCCGACCGCCCACTCCATGAACCGCCCGGGGCCCGCCTGAATCACCTCGCCGGGCTCGTCCTGCAGGAGATCGGAGTTGGCGTGATGCGTGATCTTCCGGCCGTTGACGGTGCCCGGACGCACCTCAATCGCGCGCACCCAGCGCGGCTCGGTCATCCCGGTGGCGACGACCGGCTTCCACCACGTATCGTTGGCGCCGCCCTTCTGCGTCCAGGGCGTCGAGCGGATGATCATGTCGGGCTCGCCATGCTGCTTGGCGTAGGTCCAGCCCTGGCCGTCGGGCCATGTCCGCGCGGCCGGCATGTCGCGCAGGTCGCCCTGCGGCGCGCCGCCGTCCACCCACCGCACGATCGTCGCGAGCTCGTCGTCGGTAAGCGAGCGATCGTTCTTGAAGTCCTGGATGCCGACCGTCTTGTCGATGTGCCACGGCGGCATCTGCCGCGTCTGCACCCGCTCGCGGATCGCGCGCGCCCACGGACGCACTTCCTCGAACGTCCGGAGCGACATCGGCGCGATGGAACCGGGGCGGTGGCACGTCTCGCACTTGGCCTGGACGATCGGCGCGACGTGTTTGGCGAAGGTCGGATTCTGCGGCACGTCGGCATAGGCCGGCGCCTGTGTCAGCGCGGCCAGACCGAGCGCCAGAGCGAGAGTCCAGAGTCCCGTGGTCATCGTGCGCATTGCGCAAACTCCTTTCGGACAGACACGGACGAACTGACGGAATCTTACCGCCGGCGGCCGGAGGGCGTCTATGGTTTCGAGGCCTTTCCGGAACGGGCGCCCTTGTCGACGAGGTAGCGGACGACCGACTCGTACTTGAGCGCCTGCGCGGCGTCGAGCGCGGTGCGGCCGTCGGAGTTCGCCGCGTTGAGGTCGGCGCCCAGCTCGACGGCCACCCGCACCGCCTCGAGCATCAGCGCCTCCCGCGCCCCGCGCGGCGCCGGAATCCACGCCACGCCGCCGACGCCCATGCCGGCGGCCGCCATCAGGGCGGTGGTCGCCTCGGTCCGGCGGTCGTACATGTCAGTCAGGTAGTACTCGACCCGGTGGACGACGCGCGGGTTGGCGCCGTGCTCGGCGAGCAGGCGCATGATGCCCGGATGTGAAACGCGCGCGGCCAGCCAGAAGGGCGTCGCGCCGACGAGCGGCGGCGCGAAGTTCCAGTCAGCCGACGCCCGGCGCGTCGGCGTCCACGTCGTGAGCGGCGTGTTCGGATCGGCGCCGCGGGCGAGGAGCGCCGCGGCCATCCGCTCGTCGCGCCGCATGATGGCGATGTGGAGCGCGGTGAATCCCGGCGCGGATGCGCTCGGATCGGCGCCCTTCTCGAGCAGGAGCTCCACCAGCTCGCGGTGGCCGGCATGCGCCGCGAGCACCAGCGCGCTGACGCCCCACGCGTCGGCGTCGCGCACGCTGGCGCCGGCGGCGAGGAGCAGCGTCGCCGACTCGAGGTCGCCGGCGCGCGCCGCAAACAGGAGCGCGTCTTCGCCGCCGTGCGGGATCCAGCGGTTGTACTCGGCGTGGCCGTGCGGCGGCACCGCCATCACCTGTCCCCACACGTCCGACTTGGCGCGAATGTCCGCGCCGTGCGCGAGCAGCACCTTGACGACAGAGGGGTGACGCTGGGCGACGGCCCACATGAGGGCAGTCTGTCCGCGCGTGCCGCGCGCGTTGACGCTGGCGCCCTTGGCGGCGAGCAGCTGCACGACCTCTGCGCTCCCGCCGCGCGAGGCAACCATCAGCGGCGTCTCGCCGCCGAGCAGCGCCCGGTTCGGATCGGCGCCGGCGTCGAGCAGCCGGCGGACCATCGGCGCGCTGCCGTTGAGACTCGCGAGCCAGAGCGGCGTGGCGCCCAGATCGTTCACCGCGTTGACGTCGGCTCCGGCGCGGAGGAGCGCGTCGGCCTGCCGCAGGTCGTCCTGATAGCTGGCGCGATGGAGCGGCGTGGTCCCGTCGGCCTCGCCATTTTGAGCGCGTGCGAGTTGCGGGCTGAGGGCACCGAGAAGTGCCGCGAACACGATCACGGAACACCGAGGCACTGAGACACCGAGCAAACTATTTCTCGGTGCCTCGGTGCCTCGGTGGTACGTGGCGCCGGCAGTTCTCATCGTCCTCACCCCTATACTCCCGGCAGTGTGTCGATCGCGAGCTTCCCGGTGCTCCCGCCGATGCGCTCGACCGGCACGCCGAGCTTGTCCATCAACGTGACGAGCAGATTGGCCGTCGGCGGCCTGTCGGTGAATGCCAGGTGGCGGCCGCCGCGGAGCGTCCCGGCGCCGCCGCCGACGAGCGCCAGCGGCAGGTTTTCGCCCGAGTGCGCGTTGCTGTTGGAGATGCCCGCGCCGTAGAGGATCGTCATGTGATCGAGGAGCGTGCCGTCGCCGTCGGGCGTCGCCGTGAGCTTGGCGAGATACCCGGCAAAGAGCTGCATGTGGTAGCGGTTGATCTTCGCCAGGTGCGCGATGAGCTCGGGGCGATTGCTGTGATGCGACAGCGGATGGTGCGCCTCGGGCACGCCGACCTGGGGATACGGGCGTGCGCTCTGCTCCTTGCCGATCATGAAGGAGACGACCCGCGTGAGGTCGGCCTGCAGGGCGAGCCGCTGGAGGTCCAGCATCAGCGCGAGGTGATCCTCGAACACGGGCGGCACGCCCTGCGGCTGATCGATCTCCGGCAGCTCGATGTCGCGCTGCTCCTCGGCGCGCTGGATGCGCCGCTCGACGTCGCGCACCGACTCGGTGTACTCGTCGACCTTCGTCAGATCCTGCGGCCCGAGCTCGCGCCGCAGCCGGGCCAGCTTGTCGGCGACGGAGTCCAGGATGCTCCGGTGCTGCCGGAGCCGCGCCTCGCGCGCGGCGCGCTCGGTGCTGCCGCTGTCGCCAAAGAGCTTCTCGAACACCGCGCGCGGGTTGTGCTCCATCGGCAGCGGCTGCGTCGCGCTCCGCCAGCAGAGCGTGTGCGTGTAGACGCAGCTCAGGTTGCCGGTGCAGGCGCCCGCGTTGTTCGGCGGATCCATCGCGAGCTCGAGCGAGGCGACCTGCGTCTCGCGCGCGAACTGCCGCGCGAGGATCTGATCCATCGACACGTCGGCGATGATCTCGACCTCGTTCCTCCCGCCGCGGGTGGTGCCCGTCAGGAACGATCCCGAGGCGCCGGCGTGGATGTAGTTCCAGTTCGCCCTCAGCCCCGAGAGGATCGTCACCTGGCTGCGGTACGGGGCGAGCGGCTCGAGGATCGGCGTCAGCGCGAAGTCGCGCCCCGTGGCGCCCGGCAGCCAGTGCTCCATCGCCATCCCGTTCGGCACGTAGAACGTCTGGAAGCGGTGGATCGGCTTCCGCGCCTGCGCCCGCGCGCCGGCCGGAAACATCGCATCGAGCAGCGGCAGCGACAGCGTCGCGCCGAGCCCGCGCAGGATGGTGCGCCGCGGGAGCGCTTTACTGGTGAGCAGTGCCATTGTCGTAACTCCGCATCAGAAATGCCGGGCTCTTGACGATCCCCAGAATCAGCGACGACCAGCGGTAGTCGCCGGCGGCCGCGGCGCGGGCGATCTGCCGCACCGACGGACGGTCGTAATACTCGATGCGCCGGCCGAGCGCATACGCCATCAGCTTCTCGGTGACGGTGCGCGGGAACTGGTCGCGCTCCGCGAGCAGCAGCGCGCGCAGTCCCGACAGCCCCTGGACCGTCGCGCCGCTCAGTGTCGTCCCGCTCGCGTCGACGGGCGTGCCGGCCTCGTCGGTGGTCCGCCAGCCGCCGATCGCGTCGAAGTTCTCGAGCGCAAAGCCGAGCGGATCGATGGCCGCATGGCAGCTCGCGCACGCGGCGTTCTGCCGGTGCTGGGCGAGACGCTCGCGAATGGTCGGCGGGAGCGATCCGGGCGGCGGCTCGACGAGCGTGGTACTGACGCCAGGCGGCGGCGGCGGAGGCGGCGTGCCGACCATGTTGTCGAGGAGCCACTTGCCGCGCAGGACCGGCGACGTGCGATCCGGATACGACGTGGTCGCCAGAATCGAGCCGTGCGCGAGCAGCCCGCCGCGCTGATCGGGATTCGCCAGCGCCACGCGCCGGAAGCGGCTGCCGTAGATGCCGGGGATGCGGTAGTGGCGCGCGAGCCGTTCGTTGACGAACGTGTAGTCGGCGCGCAGCAGGTCGAGGACGCTGCGGTCTTCCTCGAGCGTGCTCGCGAGGAACAGCTTCGTCTCCTGCTCGAACGCCTCGAGCAGGCTCTCGTCGTAATGCGGGTACAGGTCCGGATGCACGACGACCTCGCGGACGCGGCGGAGGTTGAGCCACTGGGCGGCAAAGTTGTCGACGAGCGCGCGGCGGGCGCGCGGGTCGGCGAGCATCCGCCGCACCTGCGCGTCGAGCACCTCCGGACGCGCCAGCTCCCGGCGCTCGGCGGCCTCGAGGAGCCGCCCGTCGGGAACGCTGTTCCAGAGGAAGAACGAGAGGCGCGAGGCGAGCTCGAGATCGCTCAATGGGTAGGCGCCGCGCCGCGCGCCAGCGGGATCACGATACAGCCGCAACAGGAAGTCGGGATCGACGAGCACGCGCTCGAGCGCGAACTGGATCCCTTCGTCGAAGCTCCCGGTCTCGCGGCGCCCGCGGTCGAAGAATTCGAGGAGCGTCTCGACATCGCCCGCGGCCGCCGGCCGCCGATAGGCCAGTCGCGCCAGCCGCGACAGAATGGTCGTGGCGCAGGCGCGCTCGTCCGGCTCCTGCGTCGGCGCGCAGACGAAGATCGCGCGCCGGCTCGGCGTGGCGGTGCCCGCGCGCGACGGGGTCTGACCCCCTCGCGGTGCACGGGGGTCAGACCCCGGAGCCCGAATCTGCACCGAGCCGACCGCCGCGTACCCCATATAGATCTGGTCGTTCGTGAGCACGCGCCCGCGCTGCAGCGGCTGCGGCAGTCCCTCCGGCTCCCACAACTGCCGGACAAACGACACGCCCACGACATGCGGACCGGCGGTCACGGGTACGCGCAGCTCGAGCCCCGCGTCGCCCTCGGTCTGCATATACCTTTCCCAACCGGTATCGCCGGCAAACCCCGGCTCGCCGTCGCCGGCGTAGCTGGCCGCGGCCGGCCGTCCCTTCGCGCCGCCGCCGACCGTGAACCGCTTCAGCAGCCGGCCGTCGAGACGGACGTCGAGCTGCTGCGGCCATCCCATGCCCATGATGTAGTCCTGATACTGCCGCCGCAGCCGCACGCTGATCAGGTACTCGCCGTCGACTGGAAACTGATGCGGGACCGCGACGCCGCCGCGCGATCCGAACGGCAGCGCTTCGCTCTGCCGATCGTCCTGGACGATGTGGAGCGGGATCTCGAAGGTCTCGGACGCGGGCCGCGTCGGCGGCAGGCCGACGGCGAGGCGCGTCACCTGACGGGCGACGGACAGATACCGTTCGAGATGCGCGGTCGAGATCGTGAGGACCGAGGCGTTGTTGTCGAAGCTGCCGTCGGCGGTCTCGTCGCCGGGGAGCTGCGCCGTCACGTCTACGTCGAGCGCAAACAGATCGCGGATGGCGTTGGTGTACTCGACGCGGTTGAGCCGATGCACCGCGTTGATGCGTCCGGGATTCGGACTGGCGGCCCACGCGCGATCCAGCTCGGCTTCGAGGGCGTCGGCGGACGCGTCGTAGGTGGCCGCGTCAGGCCGCGGCAGGCCGGGCGGCGGCATCGACTGCGCGCGCAGACGCGTCACGACGCGCTCCCAGACCTCGGGGTGCGCGGAGGGACGCGACGCATCCACCGCGTCGAGCGCCAGGCCCGCCGTATTCAGCCGCTGGTTGTGGCAGGAAATGCAGTAGGTGTTGATGAGCGCCGGGATCCGGGATCCGGGATCCGGGGTCCGGCTCATTTGCGACGGAGCCTGTACGGCCGCGAGCGACGCGGCCATCGAGCCGCCGATCGCCAGGGCAAACACCGCCGCCGGGACGGTCGCCTTCATTGAGCGTGCGCGCTCATTGTAACCGTTTCGGGAGTATCCTGTGCCGAGTTACGCGTCCTGCGGGAGGTGCTTCATGCGCACGCGCCTGTTGCTCGTCATCGGGGTGGTGGTCGTCGTCGGCGCCCTTGCTGCCAGCGTGCAGCCCTGGGGCACGGCGTCGGCCGAAGGTGACGGCCCGCGCACGCCCTGGGGCGAGCCGGATCTGCAGGGCATCTGGACCAACGAGTTCGACACCCCGCTCCAACGGGCCGCCCGGTACGCGACCCGCGAGTTTTTCACCGAGGAGGAGCGCGCCGGGCTCGACAGCGAACGCCTCGCGCTGCTCGGGCGCGACCGCCGCGTCGAACGCGGCACGGAGCTCGACGTCGCCGGCGCCTACAACTCGGTCTTCATGTCGATGAAGCGTACGGGGCGCCGCACCTCGCTCATCGTCGATCCGCCCGACGGCCGGGTTCCGCCGCTCACGTCCGAGGCGCAGCAGCGGGCCGCCGAGGATCGGGCGTTCCGCCTGGCTCTCCTCCAGGCGACCGACACGTGCAGGAACAACTCGCCGGCGTGCGCCGGCGGCAAGTACCTCGCGACGCCGTCGCCGCGGCGCGACGAGCCGCTCGCGCGCTACAACACGGCTCGCATGAACCGCCACGACGGCCCCGAGGACGGGAGCCTGTCGGACCGGTGTCTCTCGGGCGGCATTCCGGAGTTCGGCACGGCCTACGGCGGCAGCTTCCGCCGCATCGTGCAGACGCCGGGCGGCCTCTCGATCTTCTATGACGTCGGCCAGGGGCAGGGCTTCCAGCGGAACATCGTGATGACCGGCCGCCCGCACCTGCCCTCGTCCGTGCGGCAGTGGCACGGCGACTCGCGCGCGCGGTGGGAAGGCGACACGCTGGTCGTCGACGTGACGAACTTCAGCGCGAAGACCGACTTCTTCGGCTCGCGTGAGAACCTGCATCTCGTCGAGCGGTGGACGCGGACCGGGCCCGACACGCTCGAGTACCGGGTGACGATCGAGGACCCCACCGTGTGGACGCGCCCCTGGACGGTGGTGGAGGAGTTCGCCCGGCAGAACGAGAAGGAGAACCGCATCTACTACGAGCCGCGGTGCCACGAAGGGAACTACGGCTTCCCGTCGCTGCTGCTGGCGGCACGGTTGGCCGAGAAGGCGCACGCGGAGCGGCGCGGACCGCATCCGGCGTTCATGGACAACGCGACCGATTTCGTCGGCGTGGAAGAGAACCCGCTCGGAAGGTAGGGCCCCATGCGTCTCAACACCTCGACGATCGTGATTGCGCTGGCCGCCGCGCTGGTGGGCGCCGCCATCTCGCGATCGCTCGCGCAGTCACCCGGTGCGGGCGGCGCGCCGGCGCGCGAGAACGCCCGTCCCGAACGGATCGAGGGGCGCCCGAACTTCAGCGGCATCTGGCAGGCGAACAACGAGGCGCACTGGGATCTCCAGGCACACACGGCGCGCGCCGGCGCCGTGACGCAGCCGGGCGTCTATCCCTCCGAGCACGCGCGCGTCGCCGCGGCGCCCGTCGTCGCGCTCGGCGCGGCGGCCGGCGTGCCGGCGTCGCTCGGCGTCGTCCTGGACGAGGGCGAGATTCCCTACACGCAAGAGGCGCTGGCGACGAGGAACGCGAACGTCGAGCACTGGATCGATCGCGATCCCGAGCTGAAGTGCTATCTGCCCGGGCTCCCGCGCGCGATGTACATGCCATATCCGTTCGAGATCACGCAGAGCACGAACAAGATCCACATGGCGTACGCGTTCGCCAACACCGCGCGCACGATCCATCTGGACGAAGTCGACCCGCCGCCCGCCGAGACATGGATGGGGCATTCGATCGGCCGCTGGGAGGGCGACACGCTTGTCGTCGACGTCAGCTATTTCAACGACAAGACGTGGTTCGACCGGGCCGGGAACTTCCACAGCGACGCGCTGCGCCTGAGGGAGCGCTTCTCGCCGCTGACGCCCGACGTGATCCAGTACGAAGTGACGATTGACGATCCGAAGGTCTTCGCACGCCCCTGGCGCATCGCCATGCCGCTCTACCGCCGCATGGAGCCGAACATGCAGCTGCTCGAGTACCGCTGCACCGAGTTCGCCGAGGAATTTCTGTACGGGCACGTGCGGAAGGAGCCGCTGGTGAAGCGCTGGGAAGGCGAGACGATGATCGTGGAGATCACCCGCAAAGTGCCGCCCGGCGATCGGTTTTATGAGTGGCTGAGAAAATAACGAGGCACCTGTAGAGCGCAGGCTTCAGCCTGCGCGAGTGAGGGAAACTCATGCGAACACAGCTAGCCGCCGTACTCGCAACTGTCGGTCTCCTGCTGGGCGCGGCCGCGCCGGCGTGGGCCCATCACGCGTTCGCCGCCGAATTCGACTCGAACCGGCCGGTCAGCTTCAAGGCAAAGGTGACGAAGGTGGAGTGGGTCAACCCCCACGTCTGGATTCACGTCGAGGTGCAGCGCGACGGGAAGGCCGAGCCGTGGGCGATCGAGGGCGGCACGCCGAACGTGCTGTTCCGGCGGGGCTTCACCAAGCAGTCGCTCGCGCCGGGCACCGAGATCATGGTCGACGGCTATCGGGCCAAGGACGGCACCCGCCGCGCAAACGGCCGCGACCTGACGCTGCCCGACGGCAAGAAGCTGTTCCTCGGCTCGTCGGGCACGGGCGCGCCGTACGAGCTGCGGCCTGGGAATCCGCAGCAGTAGGCAGTAGGCGGTAGGCAGTAGGCAGTAGGCAGTCTGTAACGCGCAGGGCCGCGT
>CAZGLC010000106.1:0-15825 GCA_964526235.1 uncultured Bifidobacteriaceae bacterium | reverse complement strand
AGCCCTGCGCGACCGTGTCGGACTGCACGTCGCCGTCGTAGTTCTTGCAGGCCCACAGATACCCGCCGCTCCATTTCAGGTTCGACGCCACCATGTCGTCGATCAGGCGGTGCTCGTAGGTCAGCCCCTTCACCTCGAACGCCTTCCGGAAGTCGGCGTCGAACACGCGCTGGAATGTGTCCTTGAACGCCCCGTCGTACGCCTTGAGGATCGTGTTCTTCGTCGAGAGGTACACCGGGTAGCTGCGGCCGAGCGCATAGGTGAAGCAGGCGCGCGCGAAGCCCTCCATGGACGAGTCGAGGTTGAACATGCCCATCGCGATGCCGCCGCCCGTGGTCTTGATCACCTCGCGGTCGATCGGGTCGCCGCCGCCCTCGGGCGTCCAGCTGATCCTGATCGTGCCGGCGCCGGGAAAACGGAAATCCTGGGCGCGATACTGATCGCCGAAGCCGTGGCGCGCGACGACCACCGGCTTGTCCCAGTGCGGGACGATGCGCGGCACGTTGCGGCAGATGATCGGCTCGCGGAAGATCGTGCCGTCGAGGATGTTGCGGATCGTGCCGTTCGGCGACCGCCACATCTGCTTCAGATTGAATTCCTTGACGCGCGCCTCGTCCGGCGTGATCGTGGCGCACTTGACGCCGACGCCGTAGGTCTTCGTCGCCTCGGCCGCTTCCACCGTGATCCTGTCGTCAGTCTTGTCGCGCGACTCGACGGCCAGGTCGTAATACTTCAAATCGACGTCGAGATACGGGCGGATCAGCGTCTCGCGAATCTTCTGCCAGATGATCCGTGTCATTTCGTCGCCGTCGATCTCGACGACAGGGTTCTTCACCTTGATCTTGGACATTCGGGCTCCTGGAGAAACAAGAAATTATATCTGTGGGGCGCGGCAGTACGACGAATTTGCCGCGTCGATCGCGATCGCGGGTTGCAATTTCTGCGTACCTCGCAAGCCGATCGTGCCGAATTCCAAGCAATTCGGCCTGGCAGGCATCCTGCCTTCGTTCTGTTGGTCAAGACCGGCGGACGACGGTATGCTGAAGGAGGCGGAGATGCCCACGGTGGAAGAGCGACTCGCTCATGTCGAGGGCCAGGTGATTGAGATCTCGCAGGTGCTGGTGGACGTGCGCGCAGCCATCCGGCACCTGGAACAGTCCGTTCAGCGCCTCGAGCACCGCTTCGACATGCTCGAGGCGAAAATGTCCCGTCAGTTCATGTGGATCGTCGGCATTCAGATAACAACGCTCCTGACCATCATCACCATGCTGGGCGCGATCGTCGTCACGCTCCTCTCGCGGACCTGAGCGAGCTATCCGCGATACTCACCCCGAATCCGACGATCACCACCACGACAGCGCCTATCACGTTGTGCCACAGGAAGGCGACGTTGGTGAAGCTCGCCGCCCAGGCAACCGACGCCATCCCCGCGATCAGCCCCACGAACGCGCCCGTGCCGGTCGCGCGCGGAAATCCGACGGCCAGGATGAATACGCCGAGGATCGAGCCGTAGAAAAACGACCCGAAGCGGTTGACGACTTCGATGAGCGAGCCGAGCTCAGCCGCCCAGACGGCCACCGCGCACGCGAACAGGCCCCACAGCCCGGTTGCGACCCGCGACACCGCGAGGTAGTGCGCATCGGGCGCCTCCGGCCGCAGCCGCCGCTTGTAGAAGTCGATGACCGTGGCGGTCGAGAGCGAGTTCAGCTCGCCGGCAATCGTGTCGGTGGCCGCCATGATGATCGCCACGATCAGCAGGCCGATCAGGCCGATCGGCAGCTGCGTCAGGATGAACGTCGGAATGATGTAGTTGACGTCGGTAAAGGTCTGCTGCCCCGACGTCTCCTGCGCGAGGGCCATGGCCTCGCGCCGCACCGCCTCGACCACGGCGTTCCGCTCGCGGAACGCCGCCTGCGCTGCGTCAACACGCGCGGCATCCCCCGCCGCCCGCGCCGCCGCGAGATCGAGCGCCGCGTCGCGCCGCTCGCCGAAGGCGGTGTCGAACCGTCGATCGAGCGCAGCGTAGGCCGGCGCCGCCGCCCCTGCCCGCAGACGTTCCTCTTCGGCCTCGCTGAACAGGAGCGGCGGCCGCACGAAGACATAGAACATGAACACGGCCACGCCCAGGAGCAGCACGACCACCTGCAGCGGGATCTTCCAGTAGGCGCTCACGAACAGCGAGCGGCGCGCCTCGTCCAGCGAGCGCGTCGTCAGATATCGCTGTACCTGGCTCTGATCGGTGCCGAAGTAGGAGCAGAACAGGAAGACGGCGGCGATCGTGCCCGACCAGAACGTGTACTGGCTCGTGAGGTCGAACGAGAAATCGAAGCTTCGCAGACGGCCCGTCGCCGCCGCCGCAGACAGCGCGTCGCCGACGCCCACGCCGTCGGGCAGCCCGACCATCGCGGCCGCGATCATCGCGAACAGCCCGAAGACGACGAGCACCATGATCTTCACGTCGGTCCAGGTGACCGCCTGGACGCCGCCGAACATCGTGTAGACGACCGCGGGCGCCGCAATGGTGAGGGCGGCCGCCGTCACGTTCCAGTCGAGGACGAGCGCCAGGACGACGGCCGGCGCCGAGACGACCGCGCCGCACGACATGCCGCGCGACAGCAGAAACAGCAGGCTGGTGAACGTCCGCGTCTTCGCGTCGAACCGCTGCTCCAGGTACTCGTACGCCGTGTAGACGCCCGAGCGGTAGAAGAAGGGGACGAGCGTGACCGACAGGATGATCATCGCCAGCGGCAGGCCGAAGTAGAACTGGATGAAGCGGAGCCCGTCGGTGTACCCCTGCCCGGTCGTGCCGATCATCGTGATGGCGCTCAACTGCGTCGCCATCACCGAAATGCCGGCCGCCCACCACGGAATGCTGCGCTTGGCGAGGAGATACCCGTCGAGGTCGTGGCTGTCCTTGGTGCGCTTCAGGCCGTCGTAGACAATCCAGCCGGTAAAGCCGACGAGAATCAGCCAGTCGATCGGATGCACGTCAGAGGAACGCGTGCTGCAGGAGCCACAGCGCCGCCAGGACGGCGGCCTGGGTGACGAGCACTTTCACGTAGCTGGCGCTCACAGCGCCTCGGCGCGGCGGCGCAGCCGCGCGTGCGCCGCGCTGAGCCGGTCGCTCGTCGCCGTCAGCCACACCCGATCGGCGGCCAGCACGTCTCCCGACCGGGCGAGCGCGCGGGCCGTCTCGGCCGGCGCGGGGCCGCCAGGCGTCCGCCGCACGTCGACGAAGTGCCGCGGGCTCATGATGTCGGCAATCTCCGCGTCGGTGTACTCGAGCGGCACGCCGAGGAGATCGCCCGACACCCTCGCCAGCGTCGCGCCGAGCGGTGTGCGCGGCCGGTCCTGGTACGCCTGCAGGAGGCGTCCGGCAATTGCATGCGCCGCCTTGAACGGGACATCGTGGCGGCGGACCAGATGGTCCGCGAGCTCGGTCAGCGTCGTGCCGCCTTCGGCGGCGCGCGACTCGAGCCGGGCCACGTCGAACTCCGCCCCGCGGAGCGCCGCATCCGCGAGCGTCACCGCGCGCCGGGCGTCGCGGAACGTCGAGGCGACGAGCGGCTGCAGATCGTCCTCGGTGTCGACGACGTCGCCGAACGGGGTGTTGTGCACCGTGAGCATGACGGCGCCTGCCTGCCCGATCGCCTTGCTCGCAATCGCCCGCGCGTGCTCGAGCGCGACGGGGTTGCGCTTCTGCGGCATGATGCTGCTCGCCTGCACGAACCCCTCGCCGAGCCGGAGGTACCCGAACTCCATCGTCGACCAGAGCAGCAGATCCTGCACGAACCGGCCGAGCCCCGCCAGCAGCACGGCCGCGACCGATACGCTCTCGAGCAGATAGTCGACGGTGGCGATGCTCCCGTAGGTATTCCCGGTTGGACCGTCGAAGCCGAGCAGGTCGCTCGTCAGCTCCCGATCGATCGGAAACCCGGTGCCGGTAATCGCACACGCCCCAAGCGGACAGCGGTTGGTCGACGAAAATGCCGCCCGCAGGCGCACCGCGTCGCGCTCGAGCTGTTCGATCACGGCGAGGAAGTAATGGGCCAGCGTCGAGGGCTGCGCCGGCTGCGTGTGCGTCAGGGCCGCGAGCAGCGTCTCGCGATGCCGATCGGCGAG
Organism: uncultured Bifidobacteriaceae bacterium; assembly: GCA_964526235.1. Lineage (GTDB taxonomy): Bacteria > Acidobacteriota > Vicinamibacteria > Vicinamibacterales > UBA2999 > MELF01. The sequence goes on along the minus strand of CAZGLC010000106.1, from coordinate 11,703 downwards.
CGCCAGGAGCCCGTCGCGAAAATCGAGCGAGGCGTCGAGCACCGCGAGGATGAATTCGCGCTGCCGGAGCCGGTACATCGTCATGTCGATGTCGTTGCGGCTCCGGGCGGTATGCAGGCGTCCGGCGGTGTCCTCGCCGCACGCGCGCTCGATCAGGCGCTCGACGTGCATGAAGAGGTCCTCGCACGCGCTGTCGTACGGCGCGGCGCGCACCTCCGTGATCGAGATCGAGTCGAGCGCCTCGCGCAGCGCATGCGCATCCGCACTCGAGACGATGCCGCGGTCGGCGAGCATGACGAGATGGGCGTACTGGATCGCCATGAGGGGCGACAGGAACAGCGCCTTCGCGTCCTCGAAGTTCTCGCTGAGGACGTCGTCGACGTACTGCGGATGGAACGTCATGCGCCCGGCTGGAGCCAGCGGGTGCGCTGCTGCTGCGGCGCCTCGGCGGCGGACGGATCGGCCTCGAGCCGCCAGCGCCGCGGCGGCTCCTCGCCGAACGTCACCGGCAGCCGGAGCAGCTGGTCGCGGCGCGCGACGAGGAGCGTCACGCGGTCGCCCGGCTTGTACGCCTCGAGCCGCTGGGTGAGCTGGTCGGCGCGGACCCGGAAGTCGTCGATCGCGATGATCTCGTCGTCGACGTTCAGCCCGGCGGCGTAGGCGGGCGTCTCGCGCCGGACCTGCGCAACCACGAGGCGGCCCGCGTCGTTGCGCGTGTTCATGCCGAGCCAGGCGCGCGCGGGCCGGTCGGGCGCCGGTGGGGCCGGCGCGCGGAAGCGCAGCCCGAGCGTCTCGAGCGCCTCACTGTAGTCGAGCTCCGCGGTGCCTTCCACCGCGTCGGCCCAGAACGACCGAAGATTCAGCCCCGAAGCCTGCTCGGCCACCGCGCGGAACTCGTCCGGGCTGTAGCCACGTCCTCCTGAGAATTTCTGATACGCGGCCCGCAGCACGTCGTCGAGGCTCCTGGCGCCGGCGGAGGCCCGTCGCATCCTGGCGTCCAGGAGGAATCCCATCACGGCGCCCTTCGTGTAGTAGCTGACGGAGGCATTCGGCGTGTTCTCGTCCGGCCGGTAGAACTTGATCCAGGCGTCGAAGGAGGCGAGATCCACCGGCTGCACCAGGCGGCCCGGCGTCGTCTGCAGCTCCTCGATCTTGTTCGACAGCGCATCGAGGTACTCGGCCTGCGACGAGAGGCCGGCGCGATGCACGATCAGCTCGGCGTAGTAATCGGTGATCCCTTCCGCGATCCACAGGCTGCGCGTGAACACCTCGTCGTCGTAGGTGAACGGCCCGAGCTCCACCGGCCGCAACCGCTTGATGTTCCAGGCGTGGAAGTACTCGTGGCTCGCGAGCTCCAGCCATGCCAGGTAGCTCTGTCGCGCGCGCGTGGCCCAGCGCCCCGCGATGAGCAGCGACGAGTTCCTGTGCTCGAGGCCGCCGCCTGGAACCTGCCCCGGCACCGCGGTCAGCACGTTCAGGAACAGATACCGGTCGTACGGCAGCGATCCCCACATGCGGCGGTGCTCGCGCACGAGACCCTCGAGATCTTTGGCCGCCTGTGCGCCGTCGAACACGCCGGCCTCGCCGATGTTCACGAGGGAGTGGCGCGTGTCGTCCACCGTGAACTCGTACACCGCGGGGTTGCCGACGAGCATCGGCGAATCGACGAGCGTGTCGTAGTCGGGCGCGCGGTACCGGTGTGCGCCGCCTCCCGCGTCGGGCAGGCCGGTCATCGACACGCGCCAGCCGCGCGCCGGCTCGATCGCCACTTCATGCGGGCGGGCGCCACCGTCGGCGAGCGTGATGAACGTCGGCGCGCCGTTCAGCATCGCGAAGTCGGCCTCGACCCAGTTGGTGCGCACGGTCATCTCGTGCGCGTAGACGCGATAGCGCAGCGTCACAGCCGGGGCGCCGGCCGTCACCACGCGCCAGCGGTTCTTGTCGGTCTTCTCCACCTCCAGCGCGCCGCCGGCCGGACTGGCCGCCCGGACATTCTCGACATGGCGCGAATACTCACGGACCATGTACGAGCCGGGTGTCCACACCGCCATCATCAGTTCGACAGCGGGCCGCCCGCCCGTCGGGTAGACGGCGTCGACTTCGACGTAGTGCGTGTGCGGCTCGGGGAACCGGAGCGTGTAGCGGATCGGGTCCGCAGGTGTCTGCGCCATGGCCGGCACGTTCACAATCAGGAAGACGGCCGCCAGCACGCCCGTGAATCTCGCGACCATGTTCTGCATTCTATATAGAATCCACCCCGCCAATCAGTCTTCCCCGTATGTTCTGCGCGGAACCCTCTTGAGCGACGAGCGTCAGCACCGAGTGAATTTCTTGGATGGTGCCACCTGGCAGGCCTGTGGCACCTTGGTCAATCAGATGTCTGTTGTCGGCGTCGTCGAACGTCACAACCACCTGACCGCGAGCCAGTGCTCGGCGTGCCGCCGCGTCAGCCTTGCCTCCAGGAACCGCGTGCGGCACGAAGACGGCGTCAGAGAGCGCGGCGACGAAATTGTTTCGTTGAGATGCAAGCTCGGGCGTCGCCTTCGTGAAGCGCTGATCGAATATGGACAGCACAGTCAATCGACCCCCATCCACGGCTCGCTGCTCTTCCGACGCGAGTTCGAACGAGTCTATGCCGCACGCCGGACACACGACTACCGGCTGGCAACCGCGAAGCAGGAAGTGTAGGCACTCGTGCTCCATCGGTGAGTGAAAGCCGCCGGCCACGACGAGGCCAGCGTCCCGCACCTTGCGAATCATGTCGAATGTCTTGATGACCAGACTGCCCGGGCAACTCACGGAGCAGATCAGTGCGAGCTGCACACCCTGCAGGATCTGACGGTTACCGACCAGAGTGAGAACTTGTGGAGCGTCGGCGGCAAGGTAACCCGCAACGCGGCCTGGATAGTCGGCGGCGTCTCGAGCGATCGACTGCACGGCCCTCGCGAACCCCACGCCGCAAAACGATCACGATCTGTGCCAGGGCATCACGGCGAGCAAAGCGCAGTGTTTCGTCGGATTCCGCCTTAGTGGTGTTGCAGAATTTGCTATGTTCCAGTGACTCGGAGATCGCAAAAACTGCAACTCGCGAGCCTCGACCTGGCTGGAGAGTTAAGGTAACCGGCGATCAGGTTAGTCGAGCGAGGGCAAGACTCAGGAGTCGGTCGTCGAAGAGCTTCAGCTTTCGAGCCGCTGCCGTCTTGCCTCCTGCCCAGTCTCGCAGCGCGGCCTTGATCGCGCTGACGGATCGTTCAACAGAGTTGTGCACCAGGAGCCAGTCAACCGTGGCGAGCAGCTCCATGCCCAACGGCGATTCGAACCCGTCGATGACCGTTGTCGCCTGCTCGAGTGCCGGAACATATTGGCTCGCATCAGCGCTGCGAAGATATGTCGAGACCGCCTCGCGCTTGGTGTCTTCGAACCAAATCAGGTCGAATGGCCCTGCGTCGCTGAGCCTTTTCTCACAATGCAAGTAGCTTCCATCCAAGCCCTCGAGGAGATGGCGTAACCGGTCAGCGTACGGGCCGTACTTGTTCGCCGTGAACCGAAGGTCCAGCGGATCGGGAAGCGTTAGGCTGCCGATTGCGCGGTGCAGAAACCACGCAAGCTTCTGCACCTCGAGATTCGTGCACTCAAGCCCTAGGACCGAGTACCGCCTCACCATCTCCGCAATGAGTGCCCTGGCAGGGGTGAGCGATTCCAGGCCAGCACGTTTCGGCGCGTTCTGGTACGCATCCGTCGGCTCGTACACGACCACGTCGACGTTGCCGAGGTCTCCAAGCGCGCCTTCAATCTCCCGTCTGACCAAGGCCCAGTCCAGCCCGCCGTTACCGCAGCCGAGTGGAGGCAACGCCACGGAATGGATGTTGTTCTCGCGCAGAACACGCCCGAGATCTCTCAGACCGTCACGCACCCACTCCAATTTCGACGGCTGGCGCCAATGCTTCTTCGTGGGGAAGTTGATGATCCATCTGGGCCCCACAACGGCGTGATTCTCGGTCACCAGCATCCGGCCCACTCGCACGTTGCCGGCCTTGGCCGCCTCTTCGTAGGCATGCGTGTTGACTGGAAACGTCTCACGGAACATCAGGGCAATGCCCTTCCCCATGACGCCCACTTCGTTGACCGTGTTGACGAGCGCCTCGGCAGGCGCCTCGAGCAGGTTGCCCTGAGTGTAGCGAATCATCAGACGTACCACCCGGGCTTCGACATCACCTTCAATGGCGTATTCGAATTGTGCACCATTTCCACGAGGACGGCCTCCTGTTCGCCGTCGCGGCACACGACGCCCTGGAGGGCGACGACGGGAACGTGCCGATACGCCAGGGCCTCGGCCTGATAGCGCGCCAGCTTGTCAGGGTCGTTGGGCTCGCGACGAAAGTCACGAGCCTGCCAGATCTTCCAGTCGAGCTGATGAGTCGCTTGGTCGCGTGATCGGCGCGCTGCAGCGGCAACTCGAACAGGCGCAGACGGCAATGGAGAAGGACGCGACGCGCAAGAAGAACAAGAAGAGGAAGAGAAGTAATAGATAATCGGCTCGCAGGAGCCCACTCGACGCACCGAATCCACGTCACGCCGCCGCCGGCGCTCGATGCGCCCCCCGTCGACAGCCGTCCCGATCTTCTCGCCTCGTTCCTGAGCGACGCGGCCCACGTGGCCGGCGGGTGTGCGGCCGGTATCGCGTTTCCACGCACGACGGGCGAAGCTGCCGCACTGGTGGCGTCGGCGGCGCGTGTGCTGCCGATTGGGGCGCAGTCGTCGTTGACGGGCGGCGCCACGCCGCGAGGCGAGCTGCTCATCGGCACGCGCGGACTGACCGGCATCACACTCCAGTCCCGAACGGCCGTCCGCGTGGGCGCCGGCGTGCCGCTGGTCAATTTGCAGCGCGAGTTGGCCGCGCACCGACTCTACTACCCGCCCGTCCCGACCTTCGACGGTGCCTTCGTGGGCGGCACGATCGCGACCAACGCCGCCGGCGCGGCCACGTTCAAGTACGGCAGCACGCGCCCCTGGGTCGAGGCCCTCACGGCCGTCCTGGCCGACGGCGCCATCCTGACGATCCGTCGCGGCGAGACGACCGCGTCCCCCGACGGATGGTTCGAGATCGCGTATCCGTCCGGCCGCGTGGTGCGCGTCCCCGTCCCGGCCTATCGGATGCCGGACGTGCCGAAGCTCTCGGCCGGCTACTACGCGCGCCCCGGCATGGACCTGATCGATTTCTTCATCGGCTCCGAGGGAACGCTCGGGATGATCGTCGAGGCGACGCTGCGGGTGATTCCGCGGCCGCGGCGCGCGTTTGTCCTCATGACGTGCGCGTTGGAAGCACAGGCGCTTGGCGTGGCCGCGGCGCTTCGCCGCGAAGCCGCGATCAGCTGGCGCGGTGACGGCCCGCTCGACGTCGCCGCGGTGGAGTACATGGACGATCGGTCGCTGGCGCATCTTCCGGACGAGGCATTCGTTCGCGCGGGCCTCGATCGACCGCGCCGGTCCGCGGTCATCGTCCTCGCGCAGCTCGAGCTTGCTGGCGACGAGACCGCGGCACTCGAACGACTGGGTGAGGTGCTCCTCTCGTGCGGTGTGCCGGACGATCCGATCGTCGCGCTTCGAGACGACGAGGCGTCGGCGCGGCTGGTCGAGCTGCGTGAGGCCGTGCCGGCGGCGATCAACGCGCTGATTGCCGGCGCGAAGGCCCGCGTGCATCAGGACATCGAGAAAACGGCGGGAGATTTCATCGTCCCGTTCGACCGGCTGGGGGCGTCGCTCGCGCTGTACCGTGAGACGTTCGAGCGTCATGGGCTCGACTATGCGGTCTGGGGTCATCTGTCGGACGGCAACCTGCACCCGAACGTCGTGCCCCGGTCGCTCGACGAAATGCATGTCGGCCGCCGGGCGCTGCTCGAAATCGCGCGCGGCGTGATTGCGCTCGGGGGGGCGCCGCTCGCCGAGCACGGCGTCGGGCGCAGCGCCCTCAAGCAGCAGCTGCTGCGCGAGCTCTACGGCGAGAGCGGCGTCGAGGAGATGCGCGCGGTCAAGCGCGCGCTCGATCCGGCATGGAAGCTCGCGCCGGGCGTGATCTTCCCAGGGCCATGAACATCCCGACCGCTGTGCGCACGATCTCCTCACGCCAGCAGGCTGGCGGCCGTTGCCGCGAGACCTGCGAGCAGCAGCCACAACGCCGCGGCACCCGCCGCGCCGGCCGATCCCGACGGCGACGCCGCCGCACGCCCTTGCGCGGTGAACGCCGCACCAAGGGCCGCGAGGAGCAGCACCCACCCGATTCCGAGCACCGCGCGGCCGGCCGTCGAGACACCGGCGAAGCCCGCCGCGACAATCGCGACCGAGGCGAGCCATCCGACCATGGCGGTCGCGGCCAGCATCCGCAGCCGCGCCAGCTCGCGATCGGCGGCCTGCCGCCGCAGCTCGTGCTGCAGCGCCGCCTCTGCCCTTCGTCGTTCCTCGTCGAGGTGCGTGCGCTCCAGCTCCAGCCGCGCATGATCGCGATCGAACGCCTCTTTGAGCGCCGCGACGACGACGTTGGTCAGCCGTGTCTCGATCTGACCCACGAGACCGGCCGGCGGAACCGGCGGCTCGGCGGTGCGCGGCGCCGAATCGCCGCCGCTGAACCGTTTCGCGGCGTCGCGAACAGCGATGAAGGCATCGACCGCCTTGAAAAGGCCTGCGATATTCACGTGTGGCTCCGGTTCAAAAGGCGTTCCGCGCCGCCGACCTCAGCCAGGCGTCGCGGAAGCGGCGTTCGTCGGCCGTCGGCTGCCGCCCGGCCTCCTCGATCGGGGAAATGTCCACGCGGGGATCCGCCTCGAGACGGACCGCGCCGGTGATCCGCTGGCCGCGGCGCTCGAAGACGACCGGCAGCGTGTCGCCCGGCTTGCGGTCCCGAATCGCACGCGTGACGTCGGCGGCGCCCGTCACGGTGCGCCCCGCAAGGGCAACGATGACATCGTCGCGCTCGAGTCCCGCGGCGTAGGCCGGCGATCCAAACGGCACCGCGGCCGTCACCCGCGCGCCCGGTGATGCGTCCTGGAGCCGAAGGTCCCCGGCGGTCGCCAGCCCCGGCGCGGCCGGCCGCAGGACGAACCCGGCGCGGGCGAGCAGCCGCTCGTACTCGACGATCTCGGAACCCTGAATGAAGCGGCGGAAGAAGTCGGCGGCGAACGCCGGATCCCCCGACACGTCGGCCAGAGCCGCCACCAGATCGTTCATCGTGTACGGGCGATCGACATATCCCGGCGCCTTGCCGCCCGGCTTGCCGTGCCGCTGCCACAGCAGGCGCATGTAGGCGTCCAGGCCCACCTTGCCGTTGGTCCGATCGCGCAGCGTCAAGTCGAGGCCGAGACCGATGGCCGCGCCCCACGTGTAGTACGACAGATACGTGTTGGCGAAGTTCGTCCGATCGGCGTACTCCGCGCCGTCGACGAACGGCGCCATGCGGCTCATCCCTTCGGCGCTGCGAACCAGCCGCGCAGGGCTCATGCGCACGTCGTTGACGAGCGCAGTGATCTCCGAGGCGAAGTCGGCCGGCTGAACGAGCCCGGCGCGAAGCAGGATCAGCGGACCGTAGTAGCTGGTGAATCCCTCGCCGAACCACAGCTCGCCCGAGACGTTCGCCTCTTCGAAGTTGAACGGCTCGAGCGCCTGCGGGCGGATGCGCTCGACGTTCCAGACGTGGAAGAACTCGTGCGAGACGGTGTCCAGGAGGCCGAGCCGGTTCGATCGGATCGAGCTGGGGCTCGTCACGATCGTGCTGTTGCGGTGCTCCATGCCGTCGCCGCCGGCCCACGGCAGGTAGTCGGCGATGAACGTGTACGTGTTCCCCTCGAAGGCCGGGTACTCGCCGAAGACGTGGCGCGCCTCGCCGACGATGCGTTGGACGTCGGCCGCGAACGCGTCCAGCTCGCCGCCGGTGCCCGTGTGATGGACCGCAAGGCGGAACACCGGCGCGCCCGGCGCGTCTTTCACGGTGAACGTTCGCAGGCTGAAGCCGCTGACCTCGGACGGGCTGTCCATCAGGTACTGGAAATTCGGCGCGGAATAGGTCAGGGGGTCGGCGCCGGGAAACAGCTGCGACGCGACCCGCCAGTTCGTGCCCGCCGGCGGCTCGAACCGCACGGTCAGAGGACGGCGTTCGAGCCCGCGGGCCCACAGCAGCGCAGCCGGCATGTTGATGTGCGCGTGCGTGCTGTCGATCGCGAGGTACGTGCCGTCCACCCGGTCGCCGAAGACCCGGTAGGTCACTTCCACCCCGCCGCTGTGGCCGATCACGTTCCACTCGTGCGGGGTGGAACGGATCACGGTGAGTGCCGCGCCGCGGGCGTCGGTGATGCGGAGGTCGTAGACGTTCCTGGCGAACTCGTGCAGCGCGTAGCGGCCCGGTGACGAGCGGCTCATGCGCAGCTCGAGCGGTCCGGGCGGGAGATCGTCGAAGCGGACCTGCACCTGCATCCAGCGGTGCTCCGGCTCCGGGAACGACAGGCGGTAGCTGACGGGGGCCTGGGCGTCTGCGAGTGCCGGAAACCAGACGAGGATGAAAAGCGCCCGCAACATGCGAGATGTCATACTCTCAATTCCCAACTCCCAAACTCCCAACTCCCAAATTGGGAGTTGGGAGTTGGACGTTGGGATTTTCGGATCGTATGCCGGATCTGCTGGCGCTCGACGTCGCCATCCTGCCGCCGGCGGACGTCCGCGATCGGGCTCTCAGGCTCAGCGCCGCTCTGCCCGTTGCAGCATCCAAAGGGCTGCGCCTGGATGATGACCATCTGCCGCATCTCACGCTGACGCAGCAGTTCGTGCGCACCGACGTGCTCCCCCGCACGTTCGAACGGCTCGATGCTGTTCTCCGCGCCCAGCCGGTACTCACGCTTCAGGTCAGAGGCGCAGGCAAGACGCCGGGGAACACCGTCTGGATGGCGATCGAACGCACGAAGGCGCTGGCGTCGCTGCACGAGCGGCTCATGGACGCGCTGAAGGAGTTCGAGCAGATCGGCGGCGGCCCCGCCGCCTTCGCCGACGGCGATGCGCGCGCGGCTGACGTCGCGTGGGTCGCCGGGTACCGGTTGAAATCGAGCGTGCTCTCGTACACGCCGCACATGACGCTGGGGCACACGAGCGCGCCGCCCCGCATCGAGCCGTTCGCGTTCGAGGCGACGACCGTGGCTGCATGCCACCTCGGACGGTTCTGCACGTGCCGCCGCGTGCTGCGGCAATGGGAGCTCAGGTAGCAACGATCGGCAGCGGCCGGCCGCTGTCGTACCGGCGAATCGTGCGCAGGACGACATCCGCCATCATGTCCAGAAACAGCGGATCGGCATTGACCGCTTCGGCGCGGGCCATCGGCATGCCGATCTCCGCGCACACGTCGGCCGCTTCGCGATCGAGGTCGTACAACACCTCGATGTGATCGCAGACGAATCCGATCGGACAGAGAATCGCCGCGGCCAGTCCCCGCGCGCGCTCCGCCCGGAGATACGCGCAGACGTCCGGTTCGAGCCACGGATCTTCGGGACGCCCGCTGCGGCTCTGATAGACGACCACCCAGTCGTCGATTCCCGCGCGCTCCGCCACCAGCCGCCCCGACTCGCGCAGCTGCGCTTCATAGAGCGAGCGCTCGGCCATCGGGCGCGGAATGCTGTGCGCGGTAAAGACGAGCCGCGGCCGGCCGCGGACATCCGCCGGCAGCCGCTCGCGCGCCTCGCCCACGTGCCGCGCGTTCACCTCGACGAAGAGCGGATGATCGAACCAGCTCGCAACGTACGTGACGTCGACGTCGCCTCCCGTGGCGGACCGCAGCTCGCGGCGCGCGTCGGCGACGTTCTCCCGGTACTGCTGGCAGCTCGAGTAGGAGTGATGCGGTGCCGCAATGAAGCCGACGGCGCGGCGGAGGCCGGCGGCGTGCATCTGCTTCAAGGTGTCGGCGAGCAGCGGATGCCAGTTGCGCATTCCGACGTAGACGGGCAGCGGTCCGCCGGCGGCCGCCAGCCGCTCCTCGAGCCCCCGCGCCTGCGCCATCGTCAGATCGGTGATGGGCGAAACGCCGCCGAAGAGCTCATAGTGATGGGCCACCTCCTCGACGCGCTCCGCCGTCACGCGCCGGCCGCGAAGGACGCGCTCGAGGAACGGGCGGACGTCGGCCGGCCCGTGCGGCCCGCCGAAGGCCACGATCAGCACGCCATCAAACCAGCCACGGCCTCTCCGGTCGACAACCGACGAATCCGAAGGGTCGGGCATCGGCCGTGGCTGGTTGGCAGTGTTGGCTAGGCGCGCTCGGCGCGCGGCCGGGACGCTGCAAGTCTGGCTGCGAGTCGGAGGGCGTACTCGAGTCCACCGGGATCGGCCTTGCCCTGGCCGACGATGTCGAAGGCCGTGCCGTGGGCGGGCGTCGTGAACACGGTCTTCAGCCCCGCGGTGACCGTGACGCCCTTGTTGAAGCCGAGGAGCTTGGTCGCGATCTGCCCCTGGTCGTGGTACATGATCACGACCCCGTCGAAGTCGCCGCGCCGTGCCTTGATGAAGATCGTGTCCGATGAGATCGGGCCCGTGGCCTCGATCCCCTCCGCGCGCAGCCGATCCACCGTCGGCCGGATGATCCGGATCTCCTCGTCGCCGAAGAGGCCGTTTTCGCCGCAGTGCGGATTGAGCGCCGCCACCCCGATGCGCGGCGGGGTGTGACCGAGGGCGCGAAGCGTCGTGTCGGCGAGCCGCAGCGCCGCCTCGATGCGCTCGGGCGTGATGAGGTCGATCGCCTGGCGCAGCGCCACGTGCGACGTCACACGGAACGTGGCGAACTCGGGAATGACGTTCATCTCGCCGAAGAAGCCGGCGTGCCCCGTCAGCTTCGCGAACATCTGGTGCTCGTCGGGAAAGTGCCAGCCGCCGCGGTGCAGCGCCGCCTTGTTGAGCGGCGCGAACGAGATGGCGTCGAGCCGGCCGTCGCGCGCGAGCCCGATCATCCGCTCCAGCGTCTCGCCGCAGACGCGCCCCGATTCCTCCGACACCTCGCCGCGGCCGAGCCGCGCCGGGTCGCAGTTGCCCAGATCGACCACCGGCACCGCAGCCTGTGGCCAGGGGATGTCCTCGATCCGCGCGTAGGCCGTGTACGGGACACGCGCGCCGGCGTCGCGCATGCCGAGCTCCAGCACGCGCGCGTCGCCGACCACGACGAGCCGGGCGCCATCGGGCACGGCACCCGAGGCCAGCACTTTCGCGGCGATCTCGGGACCTATCCCGGTCGGGTCGCCGAGCATCAGGCCGATGAGCGGACTCACGCTCTTATCTTGTCACGGCAATATCGATCGATGTAGCCTTGCGGGTCTCCGACCACTCCATTTATGAGCACAGATACCCGGGCCACCGCCGCAGTCATCGACTACATCACCCACACCACGCTCGAACGTTTTCCCGCCGAGGCCGTCTCGCTCGCCAAGCAGTGCATCATCGACGGCGCCGGCGTCATTCTCGCCGGCTCCGCCGCGCGCGGCACCGCCATCGTCCGCGAGTACGTGCGCGCCGGCAAAGAGGCGGGCGAAGCGACGGTGTTTGCCGCCGAGCCGTTCACCTGCCGCGCCGCCTCCGCCGCGCTCATCAACGGTACTGCCGGCCACGCACTCGATTTCGACGACACGCAGCTCTCTTCGTCGCCCGATCGCATCTTCGGCCTCCTCACCCATCCGACGATTCCGCCGCTCG
>CAZGLC010000105.1:0-16048 GCA_964526235.1 uncultured Bifidobacteriaceae bacterium | reverse complement strand
CATCCCGCAATCGCTGGGAGTTCATGTTGACGGTCAACCCGCTGGCGCTCCCACGCGCCACAGGGTCACCGGTCAATCCGATTGCGATGTTCTGAACGCCGGCGAGGCTTACGCCGCCGGTGTCATCTCCACGTCGGGCGGTATCCGCGCGGCACTATGCCGCATGCTTTACCGAAGAGCCGCGACGAGATCTGACGTCAGCGCCGCGCAGGACTGTCGAATCGTCTCCTCGTTCTCCAGACCAGCCGCCGCCTGCGCGGCGAGGTCGCAGCCCGCGAGGCGGGGGCGTCCCAAAAAGAGACTGCAGTTGGTCAAGGCCCGTCTCGGCCACCTGCCGGGAAACTTCGTCCGCCCTCATCAGTGTGAATCCGAGGGCCAGCACGTCGGTCGAGACGCCTCGTAGCACCCTCAGCACATCGTGCGCGTCCTTCGACTTGGCGCGGCGCCCGCCTTCCGCGATTCGCTCGGCAAGCTTGTGGCACTTTGATACGAGGAGGGCAGCGGGGCCTGCGACCTCAAGTTCGAAACGACGTTGATCCGACGCCTCGAGCGCTGCGATGGTGAACGTGGATTTGTCAACGAGGCAGCAACGTAAATCGGATCAGCGTCGCCAGACATCTTCGTGTTCCTTCATCCAGTCGAGAAAGGCTTCGGCTTCCGACGAGCTCCGACCCGGCCCGGTGAGCAGGTCAGCGGCAACCTGACTCGGCGCCGCCAATACGAGATCCTGTTCTCTCGTCGTACCTTCGAAGGGCAGCGAGTCCTTCGGGACTAATAGGACGACGTTGCCGCCGGAGTCTGCGGGACGCAGCGTCAGTTCATCGGCAACAGCCCCGCGGTTGTCGACGTAGAGCATGGCGAGAGCGGCCGGCGCGACGGCTGCGCGCATTGAGGCGGCGACCGAACCCGTGAGGGCATATCGAAGCGTCGTGGCTCGCAGTCCGGCCAGGAGAGAAGCGAGGCCCCGCGGTTCGAGCATGTACGTGGCCGCGTTGCTCTTCGTGACCTGGTAGTCCTGCGCCCATCGGCGAATCAGTTCCTCCCAGTTCACCTCCGTGACGGCGCCACGTGGCTTCCTGGTCAACAGGCCTTCCTGTTCGAGTTGCGTCAGTATCCGAGACACATGGCCGACGTCAACGAGTGACCGTGCGGCGATTTCCGTCAAGCGAAATGGCGGGCGCCAATCGACGAGCGCGCGGACCACTCGGCTGGCCTTCGCGCCCTTGAGCGATCGCTGCGGACGCAGTGGCGAGGGATCCGAGGTGGCGCCGGTTGTCTCCATAAACAGACCGGGCGTGGATAGCGTGATCCGCACGTTGCCGGTCAAATCGGCAAAGCTCACGCCGCGCGCCGCGAGCTCTCGGCGAATAGCGGGAGAGAGAAAAGAGGAAATCAACAGGGTCCCTCTTGCCTGGGACAGATCAAGCGCGGCCCGAAGCGACGACAACGACGGTCGGATCTTGATCTGAATGGGCAGAGTGCCCCGCTCGCCGCCAGGGGTCTCGATCTCCCAAAGAGCATCGACCGTCCCGGCAAGCGACCACCCTGTGGGGAGTCGGGAGCGGACGATTTCCAAGACCTCTCGTAGAAGCTGGGCTTCCTGAATGGCAATCATTGATATGTCTGAATACCATAACTTGCCACAATATGGCAAATAAATACAAATAACAAATTATTAGCCGGCAACTGTGCCGGCTAAATACATATATCACTTGACAGCACCCAAGCCGCTCTCTAGGATCACCTCCGATGGCCACGGCAAACTGGCGCGACCACTCGGTCAATCAGGAGACAGACCTCGCCAGGTCCGGCTTCCGTTTTGGCGACACCGGCATGCACACGAGCCGGACGATGATGCTCACGGAGCTGACGGATCTGGTGGCCGCCCAGCCGGCAACCGCCACCCGCGACGACCACCGGTCCGCCATCGTCGAGCACAATGTTCTCGGAAAATCGACCAACGCCAGCCGCCGTCTCACAAACCAGCGGCTCGGCGAGCTGTACGGGCTCGACCTCGCCATCCCCGTCTTTCGCGTGCTCCGTCGCCTTTGGGACCTCGATGAAGCCGGGAGGCCGCTCATCGCGATGATGTGTGCCCTCACACGCGATCCGCTTCTTCGAACGACTGCGGCGCCCGTGCTGTCGTTGCCCGTTGGGCTCGAGCTCGTGCGCTCGCTCCTTCTCAGCGCCATGCGGGAGGCGGTCGGACCGCGACTGAACGACGCCGTTCTCGACAAAGTCGCGCGCAATGCGGCCAGCTCGTGGTCGCAGTCTGGCCATCTCTTTGGCCGCATGCGAAAAATCCGTCAGCGTGTACAGGCAACGCCAGGCGCCGTCGCGTACGCCCTGTGGCTCGGCACGCTCGAGGGCCTGGGCGGCGAGGCGCTGCTCTCTGGCCGGTGGACCGCAGTTCTCGATCGCAGCGGCCAGGAGTTATTGCCGCTCGTGCTCCAGGCCAAGCAGCTCGGTCTCCTGCACGCGCGAGTGGGTGGTGGAGTGGTCGAGATAGACGCGAGCCGGCTGGACCCAGCGTGGAAGGCGGCCTGACATGGGGAAAGTGGAGGATCTCGCCGCCGCATATCACCGGCACATCAGCGTGCCCTGGCAGCGCACATCTTCTGGTGCTCAGCGCGTGATGATGGTGGTCTACGAAAAAGAGACGGAGCGCGCGCTGCGTGCGCGCATAGGAGAGTTCGAGCAGGCCACACTCAGAGCGCAGCATGCCTGGAAGCTGGTCGACTGCTCGAAGTGGTTCTCCGAGTGGATGGCCGGCGAAGAATACCGCGAGTCGTACTTCGAGACGCCCGATCTGCTCGTCATGAAGCTGAACGTCGAATTCAAGCGCGAGATCGTGCGCCGATTGACTGAGCAGCTTGAACAGGCGGATGACAACACCGTCGTGGCGCTCCTCGGCGTGGCATCACTGTACGGATTCGTGCGCGTCGCCGAGCTCATTCACGACGTCGAGCGCGCCATTCGCGGCCAACTCGTGGTGCTCTTTCCAGGCACGAAGAACGGGAACAACTACCGGCTGCTCGACGCGCGAGACGGGTGGAATTACCTGGCCAATGGCATCACGCTCCACGGCGAAGGGACAACGGAGAAGGGATAACGCTGTGAAGATCCACGAACTGCTCGATCGCGATCCCCGGACCGGGCGTCTTGCCAACAACGGCCAGGCTCGCATTCTGGACATCGCGGACGCCGGCGCACGGGCTGAACTGCGGGCGGAGCTCGAGAGCTTCGTCTGCGACGGTCAGTTCGGCGGGGCTCTTCAGCGAATCCTGGACAGGTTTCTGGCCAACCTCGGCACGCCACGACAGGACTCGGCGTGGGTGAGCGGCTTTTTCGGAAGTGGAAAGTCGCACCTTCTCAAGATGATCACGCACCTCTGGGTGAACACGATGTTCGAAGACGGCGCCACCGCCCGGAGTCTTGTGCGGGGCGGGCTGCCGGACGAGGTCGATGCGCAGCTTCGAGAGCTGGACACCCACGCGCGGCGCACCGGCAGGCCGGCAGTGGCCGCCGCCGGATCGATGCTGGGTGGCGTCGTCGACCGGGTTCGCGAGACGGTGCTCTCCATCCTGCTTCAGGCGACCGGCTGGCCGTCGCAGTACTCGCAGGCGATGTTCTGCTTCTGGCTTCGCGAGAGCGGCCACCTTGGCGAGATCCGCCGATCCGTTGAAGCCGCGGGAAAGGATTGGTTCAAGGAGCTCGGTGATCTGCACGTGAGCCCGGTCATCGCCAGAGCCCTGATTCAAGTCGATCCCGATTTCGCCGTCGACGAGAAGGCCGCTCGCCAGGTATTGATCCGGCAGTTTCCGCAAAGGAACACGGACATCACCACCGCGGAGTTTGTAGCGGCCGCGAAGAATGCACTCTCCCCGGATGCAACGCTGCCGCTCACGATCCTGGTACTGGACGAGGTGCAGCAATACATCAACGAAGACACCGATCGTGCCGCCGCGATCACTGAGCTCGCAGAGGCTTTGCAGACGCAGTTCGACAGCCGCGTCATGCTCGTGGGCGCCGGACAGTCGGCGCTCTCAGCCGGCACGCACTCGCTGATGTGGCTGCGCGACAGGTTCAGAATTGCCGTCGAGCTGACCGACGCTGACGTCGAGGCCGTGACCAGGCGTGTGCTCCTGCAGAAGAAACCCACGGTCCGGCCGGACATCGAGGCCACATTCGAGGCCCACGCCGGTGAGATTGCGCGGCATCTGCAGGGCACGAAGATGGGCTCCCGATCGGACGATCGGAAGTATCGCGTTGAGGACTATCCGCTGTTGCCCGTCCGACGCCGGTTCTGGGAGGCCTGCTTTCAGGCGGCCGACGCGCCGGGCACACACAGCCAACTGCGGTCGCAGCTTCGCATCCTGCACGACTCGCTGCACGCCATCGCCAATCGCGACCTGGGCGCGGCCATTCCAGCGAGCGATCTCTTCGATGCGCTTGCCCCAAGCCTCGTCAACTCCGGCGTCCTTCTGAACGAGATCAACACGCGGATTCAGAAGCTGGGTGACGGTACGGAGGCTGGACGGTTGCGCCGCGATGTGTGCGGCATCGCGTTCCTGGTCGGTAAATTGCCCAAACAGGAAGGGGTCGATCTCGGCGTCCGTGCGAATGCCAGCACGATCGCCGATCTGCTGGTTGCGGACATCTCGAAGGAATCGGGCTCGTTCAGGAAGCAGGTCAGCGACACGCTCGAGGCTCTGGCCACCGAAGGCGTGCTGATGAAGGTGGGCGAGGAGTTCCGCCTGCAGACGACCGAGGGCGCCGAGTGGGACCGTGCGTTTCGCGAGCGCCAACAGGGAGTCCGCGGCAACGAGCCCGAGATTACCGCGCGCCGGGACCAGCTCTTCGGTAAGGCTCTCCAGGACATTCTGAACACCGTCAAGCTCATACATGGCGAGGCCAGGCTGCGGCGGACCATCGTGCTCCACGTGGCGAACGAGGCGCCGCAGGCTGGTGGAGACCACATCAGCGTGTGGTTGCGTGATGGATGGGCCTGTTCTCAGAAAGACGCGGAGCGTGACGCCCGGCGTCTAGGCCAGGACGACCCGACCATGCATGTGTTCCTGCCCAGGCGCAGTGACGATCGACTCCGCGATCGCATCATCGACGTGGAGGCGGCCCGCCAGGTCATCGACCGTTACGGCACGCCGTCGTCGCCCGAAGGCCGTGAAGCGCAGGAGAGCATGTCGAGTCGCCTGGGGAACGCCGAGGCCGCGCGTGACGAGATTGTGCGCGACGTGCTCCGGGCCGCTGTCGCGTTTCAGGGCGGTGGAAACGAGCTTTTCGGCGACGACCTGCCGGCCAAGATCAACGCCGGTGCCCAGGCGTCGCTCGCCCGATTGTTTTCGCGCTTCGACGAAGGCGATCACAAGGCGTGGGAGTCGGCGCTCAAGCGTGCCCAACAGGGCTCGGATCAGCCCCTGAAGGTTGTCGGATGGGATGGCGCCACGGAAGAGCATCCAGTCGCGAGAGAAGTGCTGCAGCGCGCGGCGTCGGTGGTGAAGGGCAGCGAGATTCAGCGGCCGTTGAAGGCAGCACCGTACGGGTGGCCCCAGGACGCGATCGACGCGGTGCTGACGGCGCTCCATCGCAGCGGGCACCTGCGCGCCACGAAGAACGGCCAGGCCGTGGCGCCGGGGTCGCTGGATCAGACCGCCCTCAAGACCGCCGAGTTTCGAGCCGAGCGCATCCGCATTCCTGCCGGCGACCGCGTCGCGCTTCGCGGCCTGTTCAATAAGGTGGGCATCAATTGCAAGAACGGCGAAGAGGAGCAGCGCGCACCGCAGTTTCTCGATGCCCTGGTCAACCTGTCGGAGCGAACCGGTGGGGCGCCGCCCCTGCCGGCTCCGCCTGATACGCGGTCGGTTGATGACCTGAGGCGGCTCGTTGGCGCCGAGCAGTTGAGCGCGATTCTTACGCGCAAAGCCGAGTTGGAAGCCAGCATCGAGGCGTGGTCGGTGGTTTCGCAGCGGGCGGCCGCTCGGCGGGAGGAGTGGGACCTGGCGGCCGCGCTGCGGCAGCACGCAGAGAGCTTGCCTGGTTGTGAAGAGGCAGGGCGGCAGCTCGACGCCATCGCCGCACAGCGCAGTCTCCTGGACGAGACCGACCACGTCGCACCGGTTGTGGCAGTGCTGGCGGGCGCGCTGCGGGCGGCTGTCGGCAGTGCGCACGCCTGGTTCATGGCCGCCGTTGAGTCCGCGCGCCAGTTGCTCGAAGGCGATGCCACGTGGCGGATGCTGACCGAAGCACAGAGGGCCGCGATTCTGCGGTCGGTTGGTCTGGATGTTCCATCAGCGCCTCAGATTGGGACGAACGAGGAGCTGCGCCGGTCGCTCGATGCCAGGTCGCTGCGGTCCTGGAGCGACCTAGCCGATGCCGTACCGCAGCGAACGACCAGAGCACTCGCTGAGGCCGCCGCGTTGGTCGAGCCCACGAAGCAGCCCACGACTGTTGTCGTTCGACGCGGCACGCTGGCGACGGAAGCCGATGTGCGGACGTGGCTTGCCGATCATGAGCGGCGATTCCTGGAGGCCGTTCGGACCGGCCCGGTGATTGTGAGTTAGTGGATGGCGCCCCTTCCTGTCGATCTCCGGAATCAACTCGCGCGCGCCATTCAGGAGGCCCGTCGGGAGGGTGAGGCCGGCGCGCGTCACGCGCTCCAGTCGTTGGCCGTGCACCTCGGCAAGGCGCACGACTCGATGGATGCCGCCGCGCGGAGCCTGCGGGGACGATTGCGCGCGCACGGCAAGCAGCTTGGCGATGTGCGCGATCCGGTCAAGGACACACAGCAGATTGACCGGCTCGCGCACGAAGTGGCGTACGAACACTGGCATCGGATGCTCTTCGCGCGAGTTCTCGCCGAGAACAACCTGCTCATTGAACCGACACATGGCGTAGCGATCTCCATGGAGGAGTGCGAGGAACTGGCACGTGAGCAGGGAGGCAATCCCTGGGCGCTCGCGGCCTCGTGCGCGCAACTGATGTTGCCGAAGATCTTCCGCGTCGATGATCCCGTTCTCGACGTGCAGTTGCCTCCCGAAACGCGTCTGGCGCTCGAACGCATTCTTCAGGCCTTGCCCTCCATCGTTTTTGCCGCCGCCGACTCGCTGGGGTGGACGTATCAGTTCTGGCAGGCGGAGAAGAAGGACGAGGTCAACCGTTCCGGCGTCAAGATCGGCGCGGACGAGTTGCCGGCCGTCACGCAGCTCTTCACCGAGCACTACATGGTGCTCTTCCTCTTTCACAACACCATCGGCGCGTGGCGGGCCGGCAAGATGCTGGCGGCGAATCCTGATCTCGCAAGAAACGCGCGTGACGAGGAGGAGCTCCGCCGCGCGGTTCGGCTGCCGGCACAGGGCGGGTACGACTTCTCGTATCTGCGATTCGTGCGTGAGCGCGTCGAGGGCGATGCCGACGAAACGCCAAGCGGTCCGTGGCGGCCGGCGGCTGGAACGTTCGAGGGCTGGCCCAGGCACGCGGCGGAACTCCGCGTGCTCGATCCCTGTTGCGGCAGCGGGCACTTCCTGGTTGAGGGCTTCGAACTGCTTGTCCGACTTCGCATGGACGAAGAGGGCGTGTCGGCCGAACGCGCCATCCAAGCCGTGCTCGAAGACAACCTCTTCGGGCTGGAGATCGACCCCCGTTGCACACAGATCGCGGCGTTCAACTTGGCTCTTGCCGCGTGGAAACTCTTGGGCAAACCCATTGACTTGCCGCCGCTCAACATCAGCTGTGCCGGACTTTCCGTCGGCGGGACGCGAGAGGAGTGGCTCGGGCTCCTTGGCGACGGAGCAGACTCGCCGCGCTTCGCGTTCGGCCAGCTCTACGACCTCTTTTTCAAGGCGCCTTCACTCGGCAGCCTCCTCGACCCTCGCCGGTTCCAGGGCGGCGCGATGCTCGATCGGAAGGGCACCGACGCTCTGCTGGCCGCTCTTGCGGTGGCCGTGGCGAACGCGGAAGGGGTGCCTGAGCGCAATGAAATAGGTGTCGCTGCCCAGGGACTTGCGAAGGCGACTGAGCTCCTGCGCGACCGGTACACGCTCGTGATCACCAACGTGCCCTACCTCGGCCGGGGTAAGCAAGGCGAGATCCTGAAACAGCACTTGGAGGACCAATTCACGATGGGAAAGGCGGACCTTGCAACTGGGTTCGTCCAGCGCTGTCTCGACTTCTGCAATCAGGGCGGCAGCACCGCGCTCGTGACTCCTCAGAACTGGCTCTTTCTCCGCACGTACAAGGCAATGCGAGAGCAGCTTCTAAACACTGCCGCGTGGAATACCGCGGTCCTTTTGGGGCCTGGCGCTTTTGAAACGATCAGCGGTGAGGCAGTAAACGTTGCGCTCATTTCGATGACTCGTCGGAAGCCGACTTCAGCCCACGCCTTCGTCGGAATTGATGCCAAGCAACAAGGCAGTCCAAGCGAGAAGGCGGCTGCTTTACGCAGTGGCTCGATGGCACTGCCAACCCAGAGTGACCAGCGCTCGAGCCCTGAAGCGAGATTGACGTTTGGTCCGCATTCAGACATTCCGCTACTTGAGACATGCGCTGACAGCCTGCAGGGCATCTCAACTGCAGACAATCCTCGCCTGACTAGATTCCATTGGGAATGGAGTCGGTGGGGATGCGCATGGCGGCACCTCCAAGGCACCACCCTCGATCCGGTTGATTATGCGGGTCGTGAACAGGTGCTTTGGATCGAGGCGCTAGAGCGCGAAATCGAGCAACTTGGTGGTGCACTTAGAGGCAAAGTTGCCTGGGGACAACAGGGTGTCGTCATCAACCGCATGGGGCGTTTCTCTGCGTCGGTGATGACAGGTGAGGTCTTTGATATCAATGTGGCCGTGATTCTTCCGCACCGTTCGGAATCCTTACCAGCGATATACGCATTCTGTAGATCAGAGCAGTTCTATCCGTCGGTGGAACGAATCGATCCCAAGATGAACGTAACGAACGCTACTCTTGGCAAGGTTTCCTTCGATCTCCACTACTGGCAGGGCGTCGCCGCTGAGAAGTACCCAAATGGCCTACCAGAACCTGAATCCGATGACTCGACTCAATGGCTTTTCCATGGTCGCCCGGAGCAATCCACCGAACCGCTGCAGGTAGCCGTCGCGCGTCTCGTTGGCTACCGCTGGCCTGCTGAGCTCGACACTGAGATGCGGCTCAGCGAACGCGCCCGCGAGCTGGTCCGCCAATGCGATGAACTCCTTGGCCTCGCCGATCGCGACGGCATCGTCTGCATTCCGAGTGTCCGCGGCGAAAAGCCGGCAGCCGATCGTCTGCTGGCTATGTTGTCGGCGTGCGGCCTGAAGCCGGATCGCGACCTCGATGCCTGGCTTCGGAGTGAGTTCTTTGAAGAGCACTGCAAGCTGTTCAATCAGCGCCCGTTCATCTGGCACATCTGGGATGGTCGTCCGGACGGCTTTCATGCGCTGGTCAACTATCACAAGCTCGCCGGGCTCAATGGCGAGGGCCGGCGCACACTTGAGGCCCTGACGTACAGCTATCTCGGAGACTGGATCGACCGGCAGAAGGCCGATCGGCGAGACGGCAAGGACGGCGCAGATGGTCGTCTGGCCGCAGCCCAGGATCTGCAGACACAACTCGAGCGCATTCTCGCCGGTGAGCCGCCATACGACATCTTCGTTCGATGGAAGCCGCTACACGAGCAACCCGTTGGTTGGGATCCCGATATCAACGACGGCGTCAGGATCAACATCCGGCCGTTCATGTCCGTGGAACTGCGAAAGGGCGGCCGCGCCGGCGCCGGCATTCTTCGGTGGAAACCCAATGTCACCTGGAAGAAAGACCGCGGCACTGAGCCGAAGAACATTCGTCCCATCGAGGAGTTCCCATGGTTCTGGGGCTGTCCCGGCGAAGGATCGCTCGATGAGCGAACCGATTTCAAGGGCCCGGCCGAATTCGACGGCTGCCGCTGGAACGACCTCCATTACACAATCGCAGTCAAGCAGGCGGCGCGCGTGCGGGCCGCCGTCGAGAAGTAGTAGGAGACAGTGATGGTGTCCGAATTTGCGGAGAGCACAGATGTTTGACACGCCTGAAGTACTTCTCGAGAGGATCCGCCTGGGCGAAGACAATTCGCTTGAACTCAAGGCCATGTTGTTCGCAGGCGACAAGGTCAAGGGCCCCGATCGTGGTGATGTCGCCGACGAGGTGGCAGCGTTTGCAAACGCCCATGGCGGGGTCCTCGTTCTTGGCGTTGACGACAAGACGCGAGAGCTTGTTGGTGTTCCGCTCGATCGCCTGGATCTCGCGGAGAGGTTCGCGCATGAACTCGTCCGGGATCTCGTCAAGCCGCCTCTCTTTCCGAGAATCGAGCGAATGGAGCTCGCCGGAACAGATGGCCGACTACGGGCGGTCATCAAGATTGACGTTCCACGCAGTCTGTTCGTCCACCAGAGCCCGCGTGGGTACTTCCATCGCGTCGGGAGCACAAAGCGAGCGATGGACGCCGACTATCTTGGTCGCCTCATGCAGCAGCGAAGTCAGGCTCGCCTGATTCGGTTTGATGAACAGGTCGTGTCCGACGTGTCGCTCGGCGACCTAGATCCGGAACTGATCGATCGCTTTCGAACGACGAGGACGGGTGGCGACGTTGGTGCGTTCCTGCGCAAGCTCGGCATGGCCAGAGACGACGACCGCGGAGAGCTTCGACCATCAGTCGCCGGGGTGCTGATGGCTTCGCGCCATCCGGAGCAGTGGCTGAGACACGCATTCATCCAGGCTGTCGCGTATCGCGGCGAAGGCGTGTCCGGCGCGGCTAACGGGACCGGCTACCAGTTGGATGCCAAGGACCTCGTTGGGCCGCTTGACGTTCAGGTCGTCGACGCCTGTCGATTCGTCGCGCGCAATATGCGTATGGAGGCGTCCAAGACCGTTGGCAGGCACGACGTGCCGCAGTACGACATGACCGCCATGTTCGAGGCGCTGGTCAACGCCGTGGCCCACCGCGATTATTCGATGTATGGATCGAAGATACGGCTCCGGATGTTCGCCAATCGGCTCGAGATCTATTCTCCGGGCGCGCTTGCAAACACCATGACGATCGACAGCTTGGACGAACGGCAGGCGAGCCGTAATGAAACGATTGCCAGCCTCCTGGCAAAGTGTCCTGTTCCGTCAGACATCAGTGGCGTGGAGACAAGCCGGTCCACGCTCATGGATCGACGTGGGGAAGGTGTATCCATCATCCTGGACCGGAGCGAGCGCCTGTCAGGCCGACGGCCCTTGTACGAGCTCCCCGACGAATCGGAGCTGAAATTGACGATTTTTGCCGCCGCGACTGGTTCCGGTTCGTAGTGTTCCTTCGCATCGAGGGCGAGCGGCGAGGGGCGCATTATGTGCCGCAGTCCGGGCTGATGTTACGGGGCGAATGAGCGTTATGAACTCGATATGTGCGCACATAACCGGGCATGGCCATGACGCGCGCAGCCACTGACGTCGGCTCTCCGATCGTCCTCGACCGGCTCGTTGAGCATCTGCGGTCGCGCGACGTCGCCCACGATGGGCAGGAGCGCCCGGTGGCGATCCTGTGGACGGACCCGAAGCAGGAATGGATGGCCCTGGCTGCCACGCTGCGCGACCGACTCGATGAGTTTCTGATGCTTGGCGCGTACGAGCCGCATGCGAGGACCGGCCCCGCAATATGGATTCGCTGCCTGGTCGACCGCACGCTCAACGATCCGCTCCTGCCGACGGATCGGCCGCCGATCGTCTACCTGCCCGGTGTCGGCCGGCAGGATCTGCGTGCCGGCGACGACTGTCGAGACGGCATCAAGCCGCTTGTCGAGCTGATGTTCCAGGGCGCCATGTTCCTGCAGCCGAATGGCACGGACTGGACCGTCTTCGCATTTCTGACATCGCCGCGGGGCCTTGGTCTCGACGTGGCCAGGGACGAGGGCACCGTGCAGGCGCTGCAAGGCGCGCTGGCTGAGGTCGCAATGACGCCGGTGAACCAGCTCTCTGGCAAGCCGCTCCACGCTGAAGATTTCGACCGCCTGCTGACCGCCGATGTCATCCGCGATGTGCTGCGATGGATGGGCGATCCCAACGGCACCAAAGCCCGTCTCGGCGAGAACGGATGGACCGCGTTCCGGAATCGGTGCAGGGACGATCTGGAGTTCGATCCGGAAACCACCGCGGACGTGGTTGCCGGCGCCTTGTTCTGTGATGGTCAAGACGGCTGGGAACTGGCGTGGGAGAGATTCAGCGAATCGCCGGCCAACTATCCGGGCATCGTCGCCCTCTTGCGCCGAAGCCGCCGGAAGGGTGCCACCTTCACGTTCGGTGAGGGCGATCGCTGGCCGGACATCAACGATGAAGACGAGCAGACACTCCGCAGCGAGCTCACGAAGCTGACCGCGTTGGCGCACGGAGCGGCTCGCGAAACGATTCTTCGGCTTGAAGCTGCACACGGCCGGCGCCGTACGTGGGTGTGGGCGCGTCTCGGACTATCGCCGCTGGCGCTGGCGCTGGAGCCCCTCGCGAAACTGGCCTCGTCCACGGCAGTCGTGATGGGCGGTGGCACTCCGGACGAAGCGGCTCGCGCGTACGTGGAGCGAGGATGGCACGCCGATGCCGCCTCATGGGAAGTGATCGCCGCGGCTCCCACTGGCGACGAGAAGCTGATTGGCGACCTGGTGCGCATGCTGCTCCTGCCGTGGCTGGATGACTCAGCCAGGGCGTTTCAAGCCGCAGTCGAACGACACGCGCTGCCATCCGCCGGGTCGCAGCCGACGGTGACCGCTGCCGACGACAGTTGCCTCGTCTTCGTGGACGGCCTGCGGTACGACCTCGGACGTCGGCTCGCCGAACGTCTCGAGGGGCGTGGGTGTCGTGTGACCGCTGGCCACCGTTGGGCCGCGTTGCCAACCGTCACGCCAACGGCCAAGCCGGCAGCCACGCCCGTCGCTGATGCCGTGAGCGGCCAGGAGCTGGGCGGGGACTTCACGCCGAGACTGACCGACACAGGAAAGCCGGCCAATGCCGAGAACGTGCGTGAGGTGATGCGATCGCTGGGTTATCAGGTGTTAGGCGACGGCATGTTCGACGCGCCGGCGTCCCACCCGGCAAGAGGATGGCTCGAGACGGCGGCGATCGATTCGCTGGGACACACGCTGCGCACCGGTCTGGCGCGGCAACTCGATGATGAGTTGAATCGCCTGGCGGAGCGCGTCGTCGGGTTGTTGGAGGCGGGGTGGAAGTCCGTGCGCGTCGTCACCGACCACGGTTGGCTGTTGATGCCTGGCGGACTCCCGAAGGTCGAACTGCCTCGGCACCTGACCGAGAGTCGCTGGTCGCGCTGTGCCGTCATTGCTGCCGGTGCCACGCCGGACGCGATGCGCGCGCCGTGGCACTGGAATCCGCGTGAGTGGTTTGCGACCGCTCCCGGCGTCGCGTGCTTCAGGGCATCCGAAGAGTACACGCACGGCGGACTCAGTTTGCAGGAGTGCCTGACGCCGGATCTCCTGGTCGAACGCTCGGGCGGCACGGTCCTCGTTGCCAGTATCAAGTCGGTCACATGGCGCGGCATGAGGTGTCTGGTTGAAGCAAGCGTGAAGGGCAGCGGCGTCAGCGCGGACCTTCGATTGCAGCGGCCGAACGGCACGTCTGTCGCCGCCGCCGTCAAACCTGTGGAATCGGACGGCGCCGTGAGTCTGGTGGTGGGTGACGACGAGCACGAGGGCGCGTCGCTGGTGCTGGTGCTGACGAGCGACGAGGGACAGATCTTGGCGCAGCGGACCACGCGCGTGGGAGAGGATTCATGACGCAAGCAATGGTCGAAATGGACCAATTGGACGATGTCGCCGCGAAGGCATTTCCGGGCTACCTCGTGCGCAAAGATCTCGTGCGGCGCTACGCGCGCCAGTATCCGGTGCCGACCTACGTCGTGGAGTTTCTGCTCGGCCGCTACTGCGCGAGTACCGACGAGACAGAGATTCAGGAGGGTCTCGCGATTGTCGAGAAGCAGCTGCAGGGCCGCACCGTTCGAGCGGGAGAGCAGGAGCTGTTCAAGGCTCGCGCGAGAGAGGAAGGCTCCGTCAAACTCATCGACATCGTCCGCGCCAAGCTCGATCAAAGCAACGACTGTTACGTCGCGGAGCTGCCGAGCCTGATGCTGCGCGACATCATGATTGCCGACGACCTGGTGAAGGCGAACGAGCGGATGCTGACGGACGGCTTCTATGCCGAGGTCACGCTCGAATACGACGCCATGCTCGCGCAGCAGAACAAGGGCGTGCCGTTCCGTATCGCTGCGCTTCGTCCGATTCAGATGTCGAAGCCAGACGTGCTGGATGTGCTGGCTCGAGGACGCAAGGGCTTCACGACGGTTGAATGGCGACGTTTCCTGATTCGTTCGGTCGGGCTGGAGCCGTCCCACCTTGACGAGCGCGCCCAGCGGGTCGCGCTCCTTCGCATGGTGCCGTTCGTGGAGCGCAACTACAACATGGTGGAGCTCGGCCCGCGCGGGACCGGCAAGAGCCACATCTATCAGCAGATTTCGCCGTACGCGCATCTGCTCTCCGGCGGCAAAGCGACGGTCGCGAAGATGTTCGTCAATATGGCCAACGGGCAGCGCGGCCTCGTCTGTCAGTACGACGTCGTCTGCTTCGATGAGGTGTCCGGCATCTCGTTCGATCAGAAAGACGGCGTCAACATCATGAAGGGCTATATGGCCTCTGGTGAGTTCAGCCGCGGCAAAGAGAGCATCCGCGCTGAAGGCAGCCTGGTCATGGTCGGCAACTTCGACGTCGACGTGCGGCAACAGCAGCGGATCGGGCACCTGCTCAGCCCGTTGCCAAAGGAGATGCGCGACGATACGGCGTTCCACGACCGCATTCACGCGTACGCGCCTGGCTGGGACTTCCCGAAGCTCAATCCCTCCGATCACCTGACGAACCACTTCGGTCTTGTGAGCGACTTTCTCAGCGAGTGCTGGGATCGCATGCGCCATACCGGGCGACTGGCCGCGTTTCAGAGTCGGGTGTTCTGGGGTGGCGCGTTGAGCGGCCGCGACATCGAGGCCGTCAACAAGACGATGTCCGGGCTGTTGAAGCTCCTCTTTCCTGACGCCGCGATGCCCATCGAGGATGCCGACCTGGAGTGGATGGCGCGATTGGCTCTCGAAGCGCGGCGTCGAGTGAAGGAGCAGCAAAAGCGCTGTCTCAAAAGCGAGTTCAGAAACACGCACTTCTCCTACACGATGGGGACCGAAGGTGTGGAGCAGTTCGTGGCCACGCCCGAACTCCACAGCGATGAAGCGATTGACGGCGATCCGCTGCCGCCTGGTCAGGTGTGGGCGATCGGTCAGGGCACGGGAGAGACCGGCGCCG
Organism: uncultured Bifidobacteriaceae bacterium; assembly: GCA_964526235.1. Taxonomy (GTDB): domain Bacteria; phylum Acidobacteriota; class Vicinamibacteria; order Vicinamibacterales; family UBA2999; genus MELF01. The sequence continues at coordinate 680 of CAZGLC010000105.1, read as the reverse complement.
GGCTGTATCGGATCGAAGTGACAGTTGGCCCGGGCGGTGGTCTGAGGATACTCAATCAACCTGTGCCGCCGGCGTTCCGTGAAAGCGCCAAGGTCGGAGAGCAGAACCTGTATACCCGGGCGAAGGATCTAATCGGTGATCGCGACCCTCGCGCGCACGAGTACTCGATTCAGTTGCGGCCGTTTGATGCCGACAAGTCCGGAATCGGCCTTGGCCTTCCCGTCCTGGCCGCGATGACGGGAGCGTTGCTTGAACGAAGCACACGAGGCGGCACCGTTATCGTCGGACCTCTTAACCTAGGCGGCTCGTTGGAGTTGATTGCCAACCCGGTCTCGATCGCTGAGCTGGCCGTCGACAAACAGGCGGCGACATTATTGATGCCAGTGGCGGCCCGGCGGGCGCTGAACGATCTGCCCGATGATCTATGGACGAAGATCAAGATCGAGTTCTACAGCGACGCGGCGGACGCAGTATTCAAAGCGCTGGCGGAGTAGATTCGCAAACAAGCTTTTCCGCGCTCGTACAAAGGGCTCGCCTGATCGATTGACGCCGCCGGACGGCAGCCTCTACGTCGCGGACGGGTACGCCAATATGCGCGTGGTCAAGATCGACAAGGACGGCAAATCTGGCGCCGGGCGATCGGATCTTCGTCGAGGACCTGGAGGCGTGGGAAAAGAAAA
>CAZGLC010000104.1:0-16083 GCA_964526235.1 uncultured Bifidobacteriaceae bacterium | reverse complement strand
GTCATCTTGAAGATGGCGTGCTTGTGGTCGTCCAGGATCCAGACGTGCTTCTGCGCGTCGTAGGGGTTGATGGCGACGAAGTGCGGCCGCTGGAGCATCTTGTCCCACTGCGTCCAGGCGTCGATGAGGTTGCCCTGAGCGTCGAAGACCATGATGCAGTGCTCCCACCGCGCGTCGACGCCCATCGTGTTGCCCGCCTTCGCCCAGGCGTCCATGGCGGTCTCGGCCAGCTGTCCGGTCCCTCCGTTGCCGGGCGGGCTGGCAAGCGTCGCGTCGCGCCACGGCAGCCGGCCGATCGGGAAGACCAGGCTCGGCGCAATCCGGGTCACGCCCGGGCGCGGGATGTTCGGCAGCTCGCCGCGCTGCAGCACGAAGACGCGGTTCGGGCTTTCGGCGAACACGCTCTGCCCGGCGCCGAAGGTCCACCCCTCGTGGCCCGGGATCGTCGTCAGGTCCTTGGGCCAGTCGGCCACTACTTCGTAGGCGCCGAAGATGTCCTGGCCGCCCTTTTCCGACGGTACGGCCGCAAAGCGGGCGCCGCCCCCGTTCTGCCGCTGCTGCGCCGATGCCCCCTGGCCGACGTCGAACATCGTCGCGACTGCCATGCCCGCCAGCGCCGCCACGATCATCGAGATGCCTTTCCGCATATTCCGTCCTCCCGGATGAATCCGATTCTGCGGAAGGATTATAGTCTTTGGTCTTTGGTCTCTGGTCTCTGGTGACGAAAGACAAGAGACAAGAGACAAGAGACGGACAAGGAGGCACATATGACGCGAAGGGCGTGGCTGCTTGCGGCACTCGTGGCGCTCGCCGTGGACGCCGGCTCCGCGCAGGACGCGCGCGCGGTCCTGCAGGCGTCGGCGGCGGCGATGGGCGCCACCAACGTGAAGACGATCCAGTACACCGCGACCGGCTGGAACGCGCTCGTCGGCCAGAGCTTCAACCTGGCCGAGGACTGGCCGCGGTTCGAGGTCACTTCGTATACGCGCGCGATCGATTACGACGCGATGACGTCGCGCGAGGACTTCACCCGGCGCCGCGGCAGCTACCCGATGCGCGGCGGCGGCGCGCCCTTCGACGGCGACCAGCGTGTCGTCCAGGTCGTGAGCGGAGGCGTTGCCTGGAACCTGCAGGGTGAGAAGCCGGTGCCGCCGGGGCGGCCATATCTCGAGACAGCGCCGCACGGCGATGTGCGGCAGCTCGAGATCATGCTGACGCCGCATGGTTTCCTCAAGGCGGCGATGGCGGCCAAGGACGTCCGCGTGCTGTCGACGCCGATCGTCGGCCCGACCAACGCGGGGCTGACCGAGAACGGCCGTCGGGCCACGCTGGTGACCTTCACGGCGCTCGGCAAGTACAGGGTTGTGGGGACGATCAACGACAAGAACCTCGTCGAGCTCACCACCACCTGGATTCCGACCGCCGTCTACGGTGACACGCTGTACGAGATCCGACATCTCGACTATAAGGATTTCGGCGGCGTGCAGTTCCCGACGCGAATCCACGTGCACCAGGGCGACCCCGTGTTCAACCCGGCGCACAACATGATGGAGATCCGGGTGTCCAGCGTGCAGACCAACGTGGCGGTACCGGCGATGCCGGTGCCGGAGGACATTCGGAAAGGTCCGGCCGCGCCGCCCGTCCGCGCCGAAGCACAGAAGATCGCCGATGGCGTGTGGCTCGTCGCGGGAGGCTCACACCACAGCGTCGCCGTCGAGTTCGCGGATCACATCGCAATGATCGAGGCGCCGCTCAGCGAGGATCGGTCGATCGCGGTGCTCGAGGCGACGGCCAAGGCAATCCCGAACAAGCTGGTCCGCTACATCGTCAACACTCACCACCACTTCGACCATTCCAGCGGGCTGCGGACCTATATCGCGCAGGGGTCGACGCTCGTGACGCACCGCGACAACGCCGATTTCTACGAGCAGGTGATGCTCTCCTCGGCGCCGCGCACGCTCATGCCCGACCGCCTGTCGCTGTTCTATCCGAACTTCACGGGAAGCCGCCGGCCGGTGCCGATCGAGCGCGTCAACCAGAAGTACGTGCTGAGCGACGGCAACCAGATCCTGGAGCTCCATCCGATGCTCGGGTCGACGCACATCGGGCCGATGCTCCTCGCGTATCTGCCGAAGCAGAGGATTCTGGTCAATGCGGACATGTACACGCCGCCCGCGCCGGGTGCGCAGGTGCCGTCGCAGGCGCTGCAGGGTGTCGCGGCGCTGGCGACCAACATCCAGCGGCTCCGGCTGGACGTGGCGACGCACGCGACGCTGCACGGCAACTCGCCTTCGCCGCACGACGCGTTCGTCAAGCTGGCGGCGACGGCGAAAGCCGGGACGAACTAGTTATTTCCACGCCGCGTAAGCGGGCGGCCCGACGAGATACGCCGGGTTCGCCCCCTTGCGCGGGCGGAACTTCTGCAGCCGTCCGCCGCCCACCTCGGCGACGTACAGATTGCCCTCCTGATCGACGCTCGCCCCGTGCATGTTGAAGAACGCGCCGGGGAAGTCGCCGAGCACGCCCCACGAGTAGAGCAGCCGTCCGGTGAAATCCCACTTGGCGATGCGCGCGGTCGTGTCGGTGAAGCCCCAGACGCCCGATCGATCCGCCGGGATGATGAGGAACTGCAGGTTCGTCTGCGTGCCGACCGGCCACTGATCGATCGCCTTGCCGGTATCGCCGTCGAGCACCTGAATCCGGCGGTTGGAGCGGTCGCTCACGTAGACGCGCCGCGTGACCGGGTCGGCGGCAATGCCGTGCACCGTATTGAAGTAGCCGAGCCGCGTCTCGCGGCCGCCCGGCTGTCCGGGTTCACCCGAGGTCCAGAGGAACTTCCCGTCCTTGTCGAACTTCGCGACGCGGTTGCCGTTGTAGCCGTCGGCCACGATGAAGCTGCCGTCGGGGAGCCACGACATGAACGTCGGGCGGTTGAAGTGCGTGGCGTCGGACCCCTTCTGACCCGGCGTCCCGAGCGTCTGCACGATCTGCGTGCCGTCGTTGGTGAACTTGAAGATCGCGTGGCTGTGGTCGTCGACGATCCAGACGTGCTTCTGCGCATCGTACGGGCTGACGTACACCGAGTGCGGCCGCTTCATCATCCTGTCCCACTGCGTCCACTGCTCGACCATGTCGCCCGCGGCGTTGAAGACGACGATGGTGTGCTCCCAGCGCGCGTCGATCCCCATGCGTCCCTGCCAGGCCTGCTTCGGATCGTCCGGGTCCTGCCCCGGGCCGCCCGCGCCGGGCGGGCTCGACGCCGGCCCCTGCGAGGCATTGCGGAACGGCGCCTGGCCGACGGGGAAGGAGAGACTCGGCCCGATCTCGGGAAGGGCGCGCGCCGGCGGCCGGGGCATCGCCGGCAGCTCGCCGCGCGACACCATGTAGATGCGGTTCGGGTGCTCGGCGAAGACGCCCTGCACCGAGCCCCACGTCCAGTTCTCGTGGCCCGGGAGCGTCGAGAGCGGCGTGGGCCAGTTGGCCACCACCTCGTACGGGCCGGTGATGTCGAGCCCGCCGCGCTCGCCGGAGACCGCGGCAAAGCCGGCGGCGGGCGCCGCCTGCCCTTCGGACGGCGTCGCCTGGCTGCCGAGCAGCAGCCCGGCCGCAACCGCAGCGGCAAGGCCGCCCAGAAACAGGGTCTGTGTGTGTGCGATCATGGCCCTAAGCTACACTAGGAGACCCCAACGCGCAGAGTCCGTGCGTTGGGGACCCCGCCGTGCACGCGCTCCGGAATACCGTATGAGGAACACCATGCGCCGCACCGTGCTTCTGATGTCGACCGTGCTGGTTTCGGCTGCGATCCTCGGAGCCCAACAGCCACAGCAGCAGCCTGCGCAGCCGGCACCGGCCGGCCAGCAGCCCGGAGTCACCTTCCGCACCGAAACCAACTTCGTCGAGGTGCACGCGATCGTCACCGACCAGAAGACCGGTGCGTTCGTGGGCGACCTGACGCAGGCCGATTTCGAGATCTATGAGGACGGCCGGCTGCAGTCACCGACGGTGTTCTCGCGGGTCGACGTCCCGATCGAGCGGCCGTTCCAGCCGGCGAACGCGTCGGCGCCGATCGAGCCCGACGTGCGTGCGACGACGCGCAACTTCGACGGGCGCCTCTATATCCTGGTCCTCGACGACCTTCATACCTACGTCACGCGCACCAACAACGTCCGCGAGATCGCCAAGCGGTTCATCGATCAGTATCTTGGCGTCAACGACCTCGCCGCGGTGATTTTCACGAGCGGCCGGCAGGAGTCGGGGCAGGAGCTGACGAGCAACCGGACGCTGTTGAAGGCCGCCATCGATCGGCTGCAGGGGCTCAAGCTCCCGTCGGCCGGGGCCGAGCGGCTGGCGCTGCATCTGCGTGAATCGGGCTTCCAGGACTCGAGCGGCGACGAGCAGCAGGGGCAGGCGAACCGGTCGGTCGAAGGGCTGCAGCGCGCGCAGTCGATCCGCGATCCGTACGACGAGCAGCGCGCGTTCAACGCGCGCCGGGCGTTCGACGCGATCGAGAACACGTCGCGCTGGCTCGCCGACGTCCAGGGGCGCCGCAAGGCGCTGCTGCTCTTCAGCGAAGGGTTCGACTACGACATCTACCAGCCGTTCTGGCTCGCGCGCAACAGCGATCTGATCATCACGGAGGCGCGCGAGGCCGTGGCTGCCGCGCAGCGCGCCAACGTGAACGTCTACGGCATCGACCCGCGCGGGATGAGCCAGTTCCCGGAGATGATCGAGATCAGCGGACGGTCGGATTATCCGCAGCTCGAGTACGGCAACTTCCGCGGCGCGCTGCGCGAGCTGCTGCTGGCGCAGGAGAGCCTGATTTCGCTGTCGGAGGAGACCGGCGGCCTGGCGATCGTGAACTCGGGCGACCTGGCGGGCGGCCTCGGGCGCATCGTGCTCGACAACAGCCGCTACTACCTGCTCGGCTACTACAGCGACTCGACGAAGTGGTCGCGCAACCGGTTCCTCAATATCGAGATGAAGGTGAAGCGCCCCGGCCTCGAGGTGCGCTCGCGCAAAGGCTATCTGCCGCCCGATACCCGCGCCATCGAGCGCGCGCGCGAGGCCGACGTCAAGACGGGGACCTCTCCCGCGCTGCGGGCGGCGCTGAGCAAGCCGGTGCCGGTGGGCGAGCTGGCGCTTCGCGCGTTTGCCGGCCCGCTCCGGAGCGCCGACAACCGCGGCCAGGTGCTCGTCTCGGTGGAGATCGACGGCGCCGGGCTCCGCTACCGCGAGCAGAACGGCCGGTTCGTGGAATCGGTCGAAGTCTCCATCGTCGCCGCCGACGAGCGTGCGCGCGTGCAGGGGGGCGATCGGCAGACGTTCAACCTGAATCTGATGCCCGAGACGCGCGAGCGGGTGAATCGGACCGGCGTCCGGTTGATCTCGCAGGTGGCTGTGCCGCCGGGGCGCTACCAGATCCGAATCGGCGCGCAGGAGGCAACCGGCGGGGCCGTCGGCACGCTGCCGTACGACCTCGAGGTGCCGGACTACGCGAAGACGCCGTTTTCGATGAGCGGCCTGTTCATCACCTCGACGGCGGCCGGCGCGGTGCCGACCGGGAGCACCGAGACCGAATGGAACGGCCTGCTGCCGACGCCGCCCGTGGCGACGCGGACGTTCGCGCCGTCGGAGACGCTCACGTGGTTTGCCGAGGTCTACGACAACTCGACCGACCAGCCGCACGGGGTCAATTACGCGAGCACGATTGTGGACGCGCGCGACGGCCGGACGATGGTCCAGGCGCGCGACAACCGGGTGGTGCAGCGCCGCGGCCAGGGGCACGGGTTCACAACCGACTACCCGCTGCGCGACCTGAAGCCGGGGATGTACGTGCTGCGCGTCGAGGCGGCGGCGACGACGGGCAATCACACCGCGCGCCGCGAGGTCGTCTTCGAAGTGAAATAAATCGACGCCGACGTACGTGGGGCGGGTCCGCTCGGCGAAGGGAGCAGCGGCCCCGCCGGAGCACATATGCCAGCCTATTGGGTCGCACGCGCGAAAATCACCGATCCCGTTCAATACAAGAAATACACCGACCGCATCCCCGAGATCATGAAGCGCTACGGTGGGAAGGCCCTCGCCCGCGGCGGCCGCTTCCAGATCATGGAAGGCCCGGACACCTTCCACCGCTTCGTCGTCATCGAGTTCCCGACGCTCGAGCAGGGCGTCACGTGCTTCGAGTCGCCTGAGTACCAGGAGGCCGCGGCGCTCCGCCGCGCCGGGGGCGGCATCGTGGAGCTCATCATGGTCGACGCCGGCGACGCGACGAAATAGCTGGAGCCGGTGGGCGGCAGCCTGTTCGGACGTAGGGCGGGTCCGCGGGGCGCAGGAAACAGCGGACCCGCCGGCCGGAATGCGGCAGCGCGGGACCGCATGTCCTCCGCAAAACCGGCTTGGGTGCGGCATCCTCAGCGTCCGCCGCCGCGGTGATCGAGCTGGTCCAGCTCGCCAATCTGACGCCGCGCTCGCGATGACTACGGTTTTGCTCCGGACACGCGGTCCCGCGCTGGCTAGATCGTGGCGTCCGGCTTTCTTGTCCGCCGAAGCGCCTGGGCCGTGACGTGATGTTGCAGATGGCCGAACCACATCCTTGCAATTAGACGCCACACAACCTTACGATCGGCCGACATGCCCGCCCGTCGCCTCTATCCGCGTTTCGCCGAGCCCAGCCTGGTCGAGGCGCTGGCCGACACGCCGGTCGTCCTGATTCATGGCCCGCGCCAGTGCGGCAAGACCACGCTGGCGCAGGTCGTTGGCGGGTCGCGGAACTACACCTACTTCAGTTTTGACGACCCCGTAACGCTCGCGGCGGCCGCCGCCGACCCGGTCGGCTTTGTTGCCGACCTGCCCGGGCGGGTAATTCTCGACGAGGTGCAGCGAGCACCGGGCGTGTTCAGCACGCTCAAGTCGGCGGTGGACCGGCGGCGCACCCCTGGGCGTTTCCTGCTCACGGGCTCAGCGAATGTCCTCCTGCTGCCGGCCCTGGCCGACTCGCTGGCCGGGCGCATGGGCATCCAGCGACTGCACCCCCTCGCGCAGTGCGAGATCGCCGGGGGCGTTCCGCGCTTTCTTGCCGTGCTCTTCGCCGGGGCGTTCAAGACCCGGAAGAGTCCAGAGCAATTCGAAGCGGCTCACAAGCCGCGCCGACAGAGTCTCCACTGAATCCTGGGAACTCCATGTAAGCCCTCCGTGATGGTCGTGCGAAACCGCCGCGTGCCGGGCGGGGGACTGCGTGCCATGCCGAGTGCCAAGCGCGCACAAGCAATCGTTGCCAGCGCGGGACCGCTGTTTCCTACGCCCCGCGGACCCGCCCTACGTACTGGTTCTGGCGGGTCCGCTGCTCCCTGCGCCCCGCGGACCCGCCCTACGTACTGAAGCCGGACGCCACGTACGAACGCGCCTATCGCGACTGCGCGCCTGGCAGAAGATCCAGATCCCGGTTGTTGTCGCAGACGAACTCCAGCAGCTCGGCGCCGCTCTGGAGGGTGACCGGCAGCGTCACGGTCCAGGGCCGCGTGTAGGCCTTCGGATCGTCGATCGTCATCTGGATGTCCATGTGGCCGAAGTCCCTGCGGTGGAAACGTTCGGTGACCCGCAGCGCTTCGGTGGTCGGCCGCCCGACCTGGTCGAGCCACGCCTTGCCGTTGAAACCCGTCGTCTCGACGACGAGCGTGTCGCCGTCCCAGCGGCCGACGGAGTAGCCGAGCCACGACGGGTTGGGATCGCGTACCGGCTCGCGGCCGTCCATGAAGATCTGCCGCCAGAGGTTGTACGCCTCGTACAGGATCGCGATGAATCCGTCGGACTGGATGACCTTCCACGGCGGTGGCGCGTAGTTCATCCGGGGTACCCCCGGCGGCAGGCAGCTCACGGTCGGATTCTCATGCTCGCGTGCCCCATTCGCGCGCGAGTCGACGAGCGCCTTGGCCCACGGCTGGTACGGCACCTCGCCCGGCTTCAGATCCGCCGCCACGTTCTGCACGTAACGGCCGCCGGGCGCGGCCCAGACGCCCGACAGATCGGGCTTGCCGTCCGGTCGTCTCGGCGCGGGTGCGGAGAGGTTCGGCTTGCCGTCCGCGGTTCGCGGGACCGGCTGTGGGATGTTGGTCCATTGGGCCGGTGCGGCGGGAACGGTCGCGGCAAGCGCAGCCACGACCAGACAGCACGACAACGGCCAGCGCGACGTAATGGGCGTGTGCATGAGGACCTCGCGATTGGCGCGAGTATACGCCCGTACATAACGAGGCGGGTCTGCCGCCATGAACGACGCGCGCGGCGAAACCCGCCCTACGTACCTGCCGGCTAGCAGCGCTACCGGCTATCGGCTACCAGCTACCGGCTACACGGCCGCCTTCTGCAGGACGCTCGCGACAATCGCCTTGAACTCGTCGGTCGTCAGCAGGTCCTTCTTCTCGAACGACTTCGCCTTGACCGCCTGCAGCATCTGCATCTTCTCGTCGTCGGTCGCCTGAATGCCGAGCTTCTCGCACCACTCGTCCATCGACGGCGGCCCGCTGTTCTTGCCGAGCACGATGTGCACCGGCTTCTGACCCACCAGCTCCGGCGCAAACGGCACGTACTCCAGCGGATGCTCCTTGCGCGCGAGACGGATCCAGCCGGCGATGATGCCCGACTCGACCTCGTACAGCTTGTCGCCGACGATCGGCCGGTTCGGCGCCTGCTGGACGCGCGCCAGATCCATGACGAACTTGGACACCTCGCAGAACTTGTCGGTTTTGATGCCCAGATCGACGCCGTAGAGGCACTTGAGCGCCAGCACGACGTCCTCCATCGGCACGTTGCCGGCCCGCTCGCCGAGACCCGTGACGGTCGTATGGGCGACCGTGGATCCGGCCGCGAGCGCCGCAATCGTGTTCGCGACGCCGAGACCGAAGTCCTGGTGGCCGTGGATCTCGACGGGCTTCTTCAGGCGCTCGATCACCTTTTTGACGACGTGCCCGATGGCGGCCGGAGAGGTCCCGCCGACGGTGTCGGCAATCGTCAGCGCATCCATGTGCCCCTCGGTCGCCACCTGATCGACGATGTCGAGGAAGCGACTCAGCTCGGTCCGCGTCGCGTCGATGGTGAAGAAGACCGTGTACAGGCCCGCTTCCTTCGCCGCCCGCGTCGTTTCGATCGACGCCTTCAGGGCGCGCTCGAACGGCCAGCCGTAGGCGTTCCTGACCATGTGATCGCTGACCGGAATCTCGATGACGATGCCGGTGCAGCCGCAGTCCTTCACCACCTTGACTTCGGAGGGGATGCACCGCGCGAAGCCCAGGATCTCCGCCTTGAGGCCGAGCGCGGCGATGTCGGCGATGGCCGCCCGATCCTGTGGCGACACCGCCGGCATGCCTGCCTCGATGCGGTGCACGCCGAGCGCGTCGAGCTTCTTCGCAATCGCGACTTTTTCCTCGCGGCGGAAGACGACAGCCGTCTGCTGCTCCCCGTCCCGCAGGGTGACGTCGTGAATCTTGATGTTGGCGGGGAAGCCGTACTGCTTCGTCACCTCGGGCAGATAGTTCCACGGGCTGACGAACCACTTGTCTGTCTTCCAGGGTTCCTGCATGTCGCCTCCGAGCAGATTTCCAGACTGAGTCGAAAAACTGATGTTACTTCCCGGCCGAGCGGCGCCGCAAGCCGCCTCCGCGCGTTCGCGCTTCGGCGAGCCAAGGAGCGCGCGTCGTGTGTGGTACGATCGGGGTCTGACCCCGTCCATGCCCACGATCCGCTTCACATTGAACGGCACGCCGACCGACGCCTCGTACGAACCGGGCATGCACCTGCTCGAGGTGCTGCGCGAGGAGTGCGGGGTCATCTCCGCCAAGAACGGCTGCGCGCCCGAAGGGGCGTGCGGCTGCTGTCTGGTGATGATCGACGGCCGGCCGGCGCTCGCGTGCCTGCGCAAGCCGGAACAGATGGACGGCCACGACATCCGTACGCTCGAGGGCATGCCGGAAGCGCTGCGGCAGACGATCGGCGAGGCATTCGTGCTCGAAGGCGGCGTGCAGTGCGGCTTCTGCATCCCGGGCATCGTCGTCCGGGCGGCCTCGCTCATCGAGCACGGCAAGACCGGCGACCGCGACACGATCGCCAAGGCGCTCGACGGCCATCTCTGCCGCTGCACCGGCTACGGACGGATCATCGACGCGATTCAGACCGCGGGCGAGACGTACACGAAAGGTGGCGAGCTGCCGAAAGAGCCGCGGCGCCATGATTACTTCGGCGAGCAGTTCGGCCTGAAACGGAACCCGGCGTTCGCCGGCGGCAATGGAAACGGCCAGGTGGATGGCATAGGGAAATCGGTCCCGCGGCACGGCGGCCTCGAGCAGACGCTCGGCCAGAAGCCGTTCGTCGACGACATGCGCGTGCCCGGGATGCTGCACGGCGCCATGGTGCTCAGCCCGCATCCGCGCGCGAAAGTGCTCAGGATCGACGCCGCCAGGGCGGAGGCGATGCCGGGCGTCGTGCGCGTCTTCACCGCGACGGACGTCCCCGGCTTCCGCGGCACGGGCCTGAACGATCCGGATCAGCCCGTCTTCGTGGCCGAAGGGGAGGTGACCTGCTGCGTCGCCGACTTCCTGGCCATGGTCGTCGCCGACACGCAGTTCCACGCGCGCCAGGCGGCCGTGGCGGTCACGGTCGACTACGAGGTCTACGACCCGATCACCGACCCGTTCGAGGCGCTCGAGCCGGGCGCGCCGCTCGTCCACTCCGAGCAGACGTTCGCGCCCCGGCCGACGAACATCCTGCAGCCGACGACCGCGTTCACGCGCGGCGACGTCGATGCGGCGCTGAAGAGCGCCGCGCACGTCATCGAGGCGACGTTCCAGACGCAGCCGGTCGACATCGCCTTCCTCGAGCCCGAAGCATGCCTCGCGATTCCGCAGGGACAGGGCGTCCGTGTGCACACCGACAGCCAGGGATCGGTGTACGACCACGCGCAGATCGCGAAAATCCTGAACCTGGACCCGAAGCACGTCGAGATCATCCTGGCGGCGAGTGGCGGCGCATTCGGCGCCAAGGAAGAGCTGTCGATTCAGGCACAGACCGCCGTAGCGGCCTGCGTGCTGCAGAAGCCGGTGAAGACCGTCCTCACGCGCGAGCAGTCGACCCAGCATCACGTCAAGCGCCACGCGATGACGATCACGCTCACGGCGGGCGCCGATGCCGACGGGCGCCTCGTCGCGCTGCGGTCGCGCATCGTGGCCGACGCCGGCGGCTATCACACGACGAGCGCCAAGTGCGCGCTGCGCGCCGCGTGCCACTCGTGCGGCGTCTACCGCGTGCCGAACGTCGACGTCGAGTCGAAGGCGGTCTACACGAACAACCCCAACGCCGGCGCCATGCGCGGCTTCGGCAGCAACCAGGCGCAGTTCGCCATGGAGGGGATGCTCGACCTGCTGGCCGAGCGCGTCGGCATCGACGGCTGGGACATCCGCGCGCGCAACATCCTCGACCCCGGCGATCGCTTCGCCACCGGGCAGGTGATGCGCGAGAGCGTCCGCGGCGCGCGGCTGACGCTCGAGTCGGTGAAGGACGTGTACAAGAAGGCGACGTACAAGGGGATCGCCTGCGGCATCAAGAGCACGGGCCTCGGCAACGGTACGATCGAAGGCGGCTACATCACGATCCGCGTCCTCGAAGCCTCTGGCGGAGGCGCCAGGCTCGAGATCCTCAACGGCTACACCGAGATGGGACAGGGCGTGTACACGGCGACCATGCAGGCGGTTGCCGAGGAGACGAAGCTCCCGATCGACATCATGGCCGTCAGGTGGGACCCGGAGCTCGGCGAAAAATGCGGCGAGACGTGGGCATCACGCGGGACGACGCTGAGCTGCGCCGCGGCGCAGCATGCGGCGCGGAAGCTGGCCGCCGAGCTCGATTCACTGCCGCTCACACACGAGCCGCTTGGGCCGACGCCCGATCCGGAGCTGCGCGTGGCGCAGCTCCGGCAGCTCGTCGGCCGGGAGTACAGCGGCGAGTACGTGTGCAACTTCACCACGCGGCCGGGCACGCCGGAAGCGGTGCTCAATCCAACGACCCACCTCACGTTCAGCTACGCGACGCAGGTCGTCCTCCTGAACGATCGGGGGCAGGTCGAACGCCTCGTGGTCGCCAACGACGTCGGCCGCGCCATCAATCCGCGCCTCTGCGCCGAGCAGATGGAAGGCGGCGTCCACATGGGCCTCGGCTACGCGTTGACGGAGGACTTTCCGACCGTCAACGGCGTCCCCGAGTCGCTCGCGCTGCGCCACCTCGCCATCGTGCCGGCCAAGTACATGCCGGAGGTCGACGTCATTCTGATCGAAGTGCCGGACGAAGTCGGCGGCTACGGCGCGAAGGGCGTGGGCGAGATCGGCTGCGTCGCCACGGCGCCCGCCGTCGCGGCGGCCCTGTATTCCTACGACCGCATCCGGCGTTTCAGCCTCCCGATGCAGGACGCGCCGGCCGCGCAGCCGATCCTGCCGAAATCGCGCAAGGCGACGGCGGTTGCCCCGCAGCGGTTCCCGAGCGCGCCGCCCGTGGGCGTGCACGTCCCTTGACAGCCTGACGCGCCGCACGTACCGTCCTCGTATGGGTCTGTTTACGGAGGACGTTTCATGACGCACAGGCGTTCGGCGCGTACGCTCTCACGAAGTCTTTCAGCGATCCTGGCCGTCGCGATCAGCATCGGGCTGCACGCGACACCCGCGTTTGCCCAGGGCGGCACCGCGGACATCAGCGGCACGGTCTTCGACCAGCAGAAGGCGGTACTGCCGGGCGTGACCGTGGCGGTCGTCAACCAGGCTACCGGTCAGGAACGGACGACCGTCAGCGAGGTCGACGGGCGATTCACGCTCCCGACGCTGCTGCCGGGCACGTACACCGTGAGGGCGGAGTTGCAAGGGTTTCAGACGACCACCCAGCAGGGGCTCGTCCTTGCCGTCGGGCAGGAGCTCACGCTGAACCTCACGATGCAGCTGGCCGGCGTGCAGGAAACGCTCACGGTGACGGCCGAGGCGCCGCTCGTCGAGGCGACCGCGAGCCGGATCGGCGTCAACATTTCCAGCTCCGACATCGACAACCTGCCGTCCTTCAACCGCAGCCAGTTCAGCCTGATGACGACGATTCCCGGCCTTGTGCCGGCGCTGCAGCCGGGCGCGTTCGAGGGCGGCCAGTACAGCGCGAACGGGCAGGCGACGACGTCGAACCTGTTCCTGGTGGACGGGCAGTTCAACAACGACTCGCGCCTCGGCGGTGCGCAGGGGACGCAGGCGCGCATCTCGCTCGACTCGATGGCCGAGTACCAGGTGCAGACGCACCAGTACGGCGCCGAGTACGGCGGGTCCACCGGCGTCGTGGTGAACACGGTCTCACGCAGCGGTACTAATAACGTCTTCGGCCGCGTGTTCGAGTACTACCAGGGCAACGCGCTGCAGGCGACCGACTACTTCCTCGAGCAGGCCGGCGAGGAGAACCCGGATTCGAGCAGCCATGTGTTCGGCGGCCACATCGGCGGGCCGATCGTCCAGAACCGGCTCTTCTACTTCGGCAACTTCGAGTACACGCACCAGAAGCAGGCGGCGAATCTCAACTTCCCGGCCGACGCGGCGCCGCTGGCGGTGTCGTACTCGAATTACACGAAATTCACGGGGCCGAACTCCTACGTGCGGCTCGACTACCAGGCCGCGACCAACCATCGCCTCCGGTTCAGCTGGCTCCGCGAGGCGATCCTCACGCAGAACGACGAGCTCGAGGGAGACCTGGCGGTCCTCGATGCCTCGCGCCACGAGAACGACGCGGGCGACGTCGTCCTGAACTTCACGGTGACGTCGGTGCTGAGCAACCGCGCGACGAATGAAATCCGTGTCGGCCGCGTGCAGGAGAGCCTGCGCCAGGGCCCGCGCGTGGTGTTCGACGACAACTTTAGCTTCATCGGGTTCGGGCAGCTGGATCCGCTGACGCTCGGGCCGCAGAACAGCCATCCCGACTACATCGCGGGCAATCGCAACACCTACGCGCAGAACGAGGTGCGCGACTTCACGATTGACGACTCGGTGACGTTCATCAAGTCGGCGGCGGGCGAGCACACCATCAAGGCCGGCGCCGCCTTCATGCGGAACCCGCTGCAGCCGAGCGGACAGGGCGCGAACTTCGTCGGCAACTACATGTTCCCGACCAACGCGCCGTTCGACCCCGCCGCCGCACGCACCTACCCGTGGCGCCTGCAGGTGGCGATGGGTCAGGTCAACTTCGACGTCGTCGACTACCGGGCCAGCGGGTACGTCTCCGACAAGTGGGCGGTCGGCCGGAACCTGACGTTGAACCTCGGCGTGCGGTACGACTGGCAGGACGCGGTCCCGGACGCGAAGGACGCCTTCGGCCCGCGGTTCGGGTTCGCCTACAACGTGGGCGGCGCCGACCGGACGGTCATCCGCGGCGGGGCGGGGAAGGTCTATCAGTACCAGCAGCTCGCCGTCCCGGCGCTGCTGGCGCGCGGCACGGTGATCGCGCCGACCGTCACCTACGACACGACGCAGGTGGCCTCGCCCGCCACATCAGGCCTGTTGCCGACCGGGCCGACTCCGGAAGCCACGTCCTGTCTGCGCCCCGGCGTCGGCGGCAGGGCCGGCGTGGCGGTCATCAGCCCGGCCTGCCGCGGCTTCCTCGAAGGCCTGCGCAACCAGGTGCTGGCGGGCGGCTTCGTGAACACCACGACTGTCGGACCGCTCGTCGACGGCGACCGGCGGATGGCGCACACGTGGAACTTCAGCATCGGCGTGAAGCACGAAGTCATGCGCGACACGGCGGTCTCGGTCGACTACGTCGGGAACCGGGGGTATGACCTCACAGCGCCGATCGACATCAACGAGGGGCCGGTCAACCCGGCGACGGGGCGCATCACCCGGCTTGGCGTCAACGCGTTCGACCCGAGCGGCGCGCTGGCGACCGGCTCGGCGCGGAGCTCCGTGTTCCAGGGGTTCTACCAGTTTCAGACGCTCGACGCGCTGAACAGCGACTTCGACTCGCTGGAGGTGGGGCTCGAGAAGCGGTACTCGAACCGGTGGGCCGGCCGCGTGAGCTACACGCTGGCGCGCTGCCGTGACGTCATCAACCTTCCGGTGGCGGCGCCGGCGCCGGCCGCGGCGTTCACTGACGACCGCAACCCGCGGCGCGACTACGGCGCGTGCCTGCGCGACAACACCCACGCGTTCGCGTCGAGCGCGAACGTGCAGGTCTGGCGCGGGCTCGGCGCCGGCATCGTGTTCCGCTCCTATACGGGCTATCCGATCAACGAGACGGTCGGCTCCGACGTCAACGGCGACGGCATCAACAACGACCGCCCGGTCCGGGGCGTCCACGACCTGACGCGGCCGATCGTGTCGGACGTCGACGCGCAGGGCATGGCGGTCCGCAACGGCATCGACGGCCCGAACAAGGTGATCCTCGACGCCCGCGCGCAGTACATCTGGCCCGTCCAGGGGGTCCAGGCGGGCGTGTTCCTCGAGGTGTACAACATCACCAATCACGTCAACTACGGTCCGCCGACGGGGAGCCGGCTCTCGAGGAACTTCCTCGTGCCGATCGTGACCGACGATCCGGCGACGGCCCAGGTCGGGTTCCGTCTGACGTTCTGACGTTATCGGGCTTTGGACTTTGGGCTTTTGGCTTTGGGCACGACCTGCTGAAGCCGAAAGCCTGAAGCCCGAAGCCGGTAGCCGATCCCATATTCATTCGGCGTTCGTCGAAAGGAGCCGGACCATGCGAAGGGTAATGCTCGGAGCGATTTTCTGGTATCGCTGGCCATGCCCGCGCTCGTGGCGGCGCAGGGCGGCGACGGCAGTCTGCGCGGAACCGTGAAGGACGATCAGGGCGGCGCCTTGCCGGGCGTGACCGTCACGGCCACGAGCCCCGCGCTGCTCAGCCCAAGCCTCGCGATCAGCGATGCCGCTGGAAATTACCGGCTCATCAACCTGCCGCCGGGCACCTACACGATCACGGCGGAGCTGGCAGGGTTTTCGGTGTTCCGCCGCGAGGGCATCCTGCTGCGCGCCGGCGCGAACTTCCAGGTGGACATCACGATGGCACTCGGCACGC
>CAZGLC010000103.1:0-16103 GCA_964526235.1 uncultured Bifidobacteriaceae bacterium | reverse complement strand
CCTTGTCCTTGCCGGCCGCGAACTTGCCGACGTTCGTCGTGTTGTAGACGAACTGCGGCTGCGGCCCGCGGTCGGTCCGCGCCGTCGAGTCGATGCAGACATTCGCCAGCTGCACGTACATCACGTTCGCGCGCGGGCTGTACGCGGTGTACGGCCAGTCGCGGCCGCCGCCGTAGGTCGGACATACGTGGTACGTCTTGCCGATCTCCTTCAAGACGACGTCTTCGTTGACCGTCACCAGTCCCTTGGGATCGATCTTCGCGACGAGGTTCTGCTCGTTGGTCGCGCGCGCCCAGAGGAACTCGCCGGTCGCCGCATCGAAGCTCCATGCGATGCCGGTCTTGCACGGCACGCCGGTCAGCGTCTTGCGCGGCTTGCCGCGCGCGCTCGGGTTGAACGACAGCATGACCGACGGATCGGGGTTGACCGGGGTGGTCATCGTCATCATCTCGAACGTGCACTCCTGGTCCCAGTTGTCGCGCGGGAGCACCTGATGCTTCCAGACGACCTGGCCGGTCTTCGGACGCACCGCGAAGCGCGTGTTGGTGCCGGCCATGGTCGCGCCCGGCATCTTGCGCTGCGCCTCCGACGCCGGACCCACGGCGCTCGAGCCGTAGTAGACGAGATCGAGCTCGGGGTCGTAGGTGAGGTGGCCCCACACGCCGGTCATCCACCGGCTCTCGTAGGGCGCCCCGGCCCACGTTTCGTCGCCCGGCTCGCCGGGACGCGGAATCATCGTGTTGCGCCAGAGCTCCTTGCCCGTGGCGGCGTCGTGGCCGGTGACATAGCAGCCATGGCCGGCCACCTGGCACGTGCTGCCGGCGATGACGACCCCGTTGGCGACGATCGGGCCGCTCGAATTGCTCACGAAGAAATCGCCGCCCCGGTCCGCTTCCCACGCCTTCTGTCCGGTGCGTGCATCGAGCGCGACGACGACGTTGCTCCACGTGACGGTGTAGACCTTGTCGCCGTAGAGGGCGATCGTGCGCTTGCGCTGCCCGTGGTTGCTGCGGAACGAGGTGGCGGGCGGCAGCGGGTGGCGATACTCCCACATGAGATCGCCGGTCGCCGCGTCGATCGCCTGAATGATGTCGCCAGGGTTGCCCAGGTACATCACGCCGTTGTAGACGAGCGGCGTCGCCTGGTTGATGCCGGGCTCCATCCCGCGCGACCAGACGAGCTGCAGGCCTTTGACGCTCCGCTTGTCAATCTGATCGAGCGTGCTCCAGCCCCAGCCCTGATAGTTGCCGCGATAGATCAGCCAGTCGTCGGCCTTCGGCGCGCGGATCGTCTGGTCGGTGACGGGCGTGAAGTTCTTGACGGGCCGCGGCGTCCTGGTGGGCGACGCCGCCGGTGCGGGCGCCTGCCCCTGCACCGAGACGACGAGCGCACCGAGCGCGGCGCCGACGAGCAGGACGGTGAGTCTCATTGAATCCCCCTTGTTCGGCGGGCGTACACGCCCGCCCTACGGTAGCGCGAAGACGTATACCGCGTTGGCGCCGCTCGCCGTGTCGGCGTCCGGGGTCGGGGCGAGCTGCGTCGCCGCGATCGGACCGCCGCCTGCGGTGATGGCGATGTACTGACGGCCGTTCACGGCAAATGAAATCGGCGAGCCGACCACCTGCGACGCGAGCCGCGTCTGCCACAGGAGCGTCCCCTTGTCGGCGTCGATCGCGCGCAGATAGCGGTCCATCGACCCGTTGAACAGCAGCCCGCCCGCCGTGGCGAGGATCGGCGAGTAGTTCGAGACGCGCGTCTCCCAGCTCCAGAGCGTCCGGCCGGTCTCCACCGAGATCGCGTCGATGCGCCCCACTTTGTCCTTGCCGGCGGCGAACTTGCCGACGTTGGTCGTGTTGTAGACGAACTGCGGCTGCGGGCCCCGATCGGCGCGCGCGGTGGAGTCGATGCACACATTCGCCAGCTGCACGTACATCACGTTCGCGCGCGGGTTGTAGGCGCCGTACGGCCAGTCGCGGCCGCCGTTATACGTCGGGCAGACGTGGTACGTCTTGCCGATCTCCTTCAGCACGACGTCCTCGTTGACCGTCACGTGCCCCTTCGGGTCGATCGTCGCGACGAGGTTCTGCTCGGTGGTGGCGCGCGCCCAGAGGAACTCGCCGGTGGCCGCGTCGAAGCTCCACGCGATGCCGGTCTTGCACGGCACGCCGGTGAGCGTCTTGCGCGGCTTGCCGCGCGCGGCAGGGTTGACCGCCAGCATGACCGACGCATCCGGGTTCACCGGGGTGGTCATCGTCATCATCTCGAACGTGCACTCCTGGTCCCAGTTGTCGCGCGGGAGCACCTGATGCTTCCACGCGACCTCGCCGGTCTTCGGACGCACCGCAAACCGCGTATTGGTGCCGGCCATCGTCGCGCCCGGCATCTTGCGCTGCGCCTCGGATGCCGGACCCACGCCGCTCGAGCCGTAGTAGACGAGATCGAGCTCGGGATCGTAGGTGAGGTTCCCCCACACCCCGGTCATCCACCTCGTCTCGTACGACGCGCCGGCCCACGTCTCGTCGCCCGGCTCGCCGGGGCGCGGAATCATCGTGTTGCGCCACAGCTCTTTGCCGGTGCGGGCGTCGTGGCCGGTGACGTAGCAGCCGAAGCCGGCGTACTGGCACGTGCTGCCGGCGACGACGACGCCGTTGGCGACGATCGGGCCGCTGGAGTTGCTGACGAACAGGTCGCCGCCGCGGTCGGTCTCCCACGCCTTGGCGCCCGTGCGCGCGTCGAGCGCGAGCACATGGTTGTCCCACGTCACGGTGTAGACGTGGTCGCCGTAGAGCGCGACGGCGCGCTTGCGCTGGCCGAGCTGGTTGCGCATCGTGACGAGATCGGGCAGCGGGTGCCGGTACTCCCACATCAGATCGCCGGTCGCGGCGTCGATCGCCTGAATGACGTCGCCGGGATTGCCCAGGTACATCACGCCGCCGTACACGAGGGGCGTCGCCTGGTTGACACCCGGCGCCATCGCGCGCGACCACACGAGCTGGAGGTTCCGGACGTTGCGCTTGTTGATCTGTTCGAGGGCGCTGTACCCCCACGCCTGATAGTTGCCGCGGTAGAAGACCCAGTCGTCGGCCTTCGGCGCGCGGATCGTCTGGTCGGTGACCGTGACGAAGGTCTTCACCGGCCGCAGCGTGCGGACGGGTGAGGGTGGCTGCTGGGCGGGGGTCTGCGCATCCCCGGTCAGGGAAAGGGCCAGCAGCACCGCGCTCACGAGACAGATTCTGAAGGTCATCGCATTCCCCTCACTCAATTCCCAACGCCCAACTCCTCCACTCCCACCTTGGGAGTTGGCGTCTTGGAAGTTGGGAGTTGCCGCGTTGCGTTGATGGTGGGCGGATGATCCGCCCGCGGCAATCAGCCTGTCAAGGGCGATTCGTCGCGCAGGCCGGCGCAGATCTCAACCGACGCGCTTGATCGTGATCCGCGCCGTGCCCTCATTGTTGGAGTACAGGCGGTCCCACCTGGGCCACCCGCCCGCGCCGGGCAGCATCGCCGCCGGAACGAGCGCGTCGTTGACGAAGAGGAACAGCTCCCCCGTCTTGCGTGCGGTGAACCGCGTCGGCTCGGCCGTCACCGCCACCTGCTCCACGCCCGCGTCATCGACGCGCGCCACGACGGCGAACCAGTTCGCGGCGACGAGCCGCTTGAACGGGATCGCGACGAAGAACAGCGCGCGCTGTCGGAGGGTCAACCCTGGAGAGAAGATCCCGAACCCGCCCGCCCGGGTGACCGCAATCCCGCCATCCGTCGCGCCCGCGAACGTAGCGGTGAGTTCATACTGCGCGCCGCTCATCAGCTGGAGGCCGGTGGCGGCGCAGAACGTCGCCGTCTGAAATGGACGTTCGACCGCGGTTTCGCCGACCGGCGCGAGCGCGCCGCTCTCGACACACGGCGCACCGAAGAGGTTGAACCCCTCGAAGGCGATCCGGTTGACGCCCCCGACGACCCACACGAGCAGCAGCACTCCGAACGCGTGTGGCACGAGGATTCGTCGGACGAAGGCGAACGCGGCGTGGTAGAACGACTGCCGTCTGAGCCACGAGAGCCAGAACAGCGGTCCGGGGCCGGGAAGGCGGAGCTCCGGATGCGAGCCGGATGCGGTCGCGTACCGCCAGATCGTATGCATGCGGTCGCCGATGCCGGATTGCAGCGTCCGGCCGATCCCCATGATCACGGCAAGCGCCGCGAGCCCGGCCGTCAACTCGAGCGGCGCGGCGGCGTAGTAGTTCACCCACCGCGAGGCGGCCTGGGGAAGAACGCCGCCCACGATCTCGATCAGGCGCAGGCCGCCGCCGTTTTCGGCAACCCGCGCCACCGCGTCCGCGCCCTCGCGGAGGGGCCAGAACACGAGCGCCAGCGACACGAGGACCGATGCGAAGTAGGCAATGCGCCGCCACCACACAAGATTCCAGCAGACGTCCTGAGCGCCGGCTCGAACGGCGCTCTGTTGCGGGTCGGCGTCGACGATGTCGCCGTGGTCAGTGAGGATGGCGTAGCGCGCGGGCAGCCCGATGGGCGCGTAGAAGTCACTCCCCGCGTCGATCCGCGTGAAGACGCTCTCGTGAATCTTCGGCCGCTCGATCGAGACCTCCGGCTTCGGCCACAGGCCGCGGAAGAACGTGCTCTCGTGCTCCTGGCCGTTGGTGAGGTGCTGGATCCGGCGCGGGCTGTACCGATAGTACGCGGCCAGGCCTCGACGCGAGTCGTAGACCGTTCCAAGCGGATCGCGCCGGTCGGTCCAGTCGGCGAGCCGATTCGCCAAAAAGACGATGTCCTTCCTCTCGGCCTCTTGGGCGATCCAGCGGAGCGACACCGCCGAGAGCGCATCGTTGGGATACCCGCCGCCGACGTTGGCGTGCACGCCCGCGAACCACACCTGCGACACCCGCTCCTGGTCCGTCCGCGTGCTCGTCGTGTTCTGCGGTTCGGTCGACTCGTCCCACAGGACCGGATGAAAGGTGTGCCGCTCGTCGTCGAGCGAGAGCGCATGACAGGCCCTGCCGACTTTCTCCGACAGCGTGAAGTTCGGCAGCGACAGCGGCCACAGCCATCGGTTCACGCCTTCGGTCAGCTCGTCGATCGGCAGTCCGTACGCATCGACGGTGTCCCACAAGCCGACGAACGTGAGCTCGTGCTTCTCGAGCGGCCAGTTGAACTTCGGGTGGTACACCGTCCGCCCGCGGCTCCGGTCGTACCCATTGACCATTGCGTCCCGCAGGAAGCGTCCCAGCACGACCGCCCATCGCACGAGCCAGGTCGTCTGGTTGAAGCGGTAGCGGTACCACCGGTAGGCGCGCTTCGCCAGCCGGCGCAGCTCGGTCGCCGTCATCGTGGTGCGGACCGGCTCCACCGCGTCGACGACGGCCACGCCGGCGCCGGCGGCGCGTGCGACAGCCGCGGGCGGCAGACCGCCGGGTGCTGCGGGCCCGGCGGGCGCGACCGGCCCGGCGGGAAACTTGTCGGCCCGGACGCGAAGGATCCCCTGATTCGCGATGAGCGCGACGAGCACGCGGATCGTGAAGGCGCCGCGGCTGAAGCCAAAGGCATAGATGCGATCGCCTGGCTCGTACTGCTCGCAGAGGAAGCGGTAGAGGCGCAGCACGTTTCGTTTGAGCCCGAACCCGAGCGCGCCGCCGAGCAGCGCGAGCGGGCGGAACGACGACGTTCCTACTCCGTCGTCGTAGTACGCCACCTGCTGCTGGGGGTAGCGGAGGTCGAGCGCGTCGTAGATGCGCCACACGTTCGTCTTGAACAGCTTGGCCGCGCTGTTCCCGGTCCCATCCGACAGCAGGACGATGTTCTTGGGCATGAGCTCCCCTCGTGCGGTAAACGCGTGGCGCCGGCCGGGCGAACGGACCGGTAATGTGCCGTACCGTTGCCCGGCGTGCGAACACATTCGCGCCGCCGCCTGGGCACCGGCGCCGATTCCGTGCAAACGGGCCGGCGACGTTGACGCGCCGGCCCGAAAGGCCCACTATCTGTGGCCGAGGGGAGGCGACGAACGATGATGAACCGACGCCGGTTTCTGCATGCGGCGGCGGCCGCCGGAGTGGCGGCGCTCGCACGGCCCGCCACGGCGCGCGCGGCGCGCGTCGACCTGATCATCCGGGGCGGCCGCGTGATCGATCCCTCGCTCAGGCTCGACGGGATCCGCGACGTCGCGATCGCGGGCGGCCGCATCGTCGCGGTCGAAGCGAACCTGGCGGCCGACGCGGCGGAGGTCCTCGACGCGCGCGGGCGCCTCGTCGTGCCCGGACTCATCGACATCCACACGCACTACGCGCGCGAGAAAGAAGGCGCGCCCGTCGGCCTCTCCGACGGCGTGACCGGCTGGATCGACGCCGGATCGCAGGGCGCGGACCACATCGCCGACATGATCGCGATCGCGCGGTCGGCGCCGCAGCCCGGCCGCGTGCTGCTCAACATCGGACGCGCCGGCATCCTGCCCGACGGCGACACCATGGATCTCAAGCTCGCCGACGTCGCCGCGGCGAAGGCCGCCATCGCCCGGCACCGCGACTTCATCGCCGGGATCAAGGCGCGGCTGACCAAAGGCGTCGCCGCGGATGACGCCGAGGTGCTGCGGCGGGCGCAGGAGGCGGCATCGGCGTTCAATCTCCCCGTGATGATCCACATGGGCCAGACGGTCTCGCCGATGGCGACGCTGCTCCCGCTCCTCAAGCGCGGCGACATCGTCACGCATATGTACGCGCCGCCGCCGAACAGCATCCTCGACGAGAGCGGCCGCATCCTGCCCGAGGTGCTGGCGGCGCGCCGCCGCGGCGTCTGGTTCGACGTGGCCAACGGCCGCAACGGCCACATCCGCTGGGACACGGTCGATCAGATCGTGAAAACCGGCTTCTGGCCGGATACGCTGTCGACCGACGGGAACTCGATGAGCCGGACGACGGGCGTGATCGACTTTCCGAACGTGATGTCGAAGTTCCTGATGGTCGGCATGACGGTCGATCAGGTGGTGGCGTGCGCGTCGCTCAATCCGTCGCGCATCTTTGCGCTGTTCCACGATCGGGGAACGCTGAACGTGGGCGCGCCGGCCGATGTCGCGATTCTGGAGCTGCGGGAGGGGACCTTCGAGTTCCTCGACAACTACAACAACACGCGCAGCGGACGGCAGCGGCTGTTCCCGACCGAGACGGTGCTCGGCGGGAAGCGCGTGCGACGCACGTAACTGCGACCGGGTCCTGCCCTGCCGCGCGCCGTCTGATTGGCGACTTCGCGCGCTGTGTCCGCGTGTGAGGCAGGATTGTCGGAAGTGGTGGAGCGCCGAGGCCGTCGGCGCTACAATCCGCTCACCACAATCAGCCGGAAGCGACCTGTGGCGCCTGCCTGACGCCGCAAGGCGCGGGATCGAGGGGAGGCAAGAAGGAGGACTCGGATGGGTGCCCATCGAGTTGGCTCAGTGCTCGCCGTCGGCGTTGCCGCTTTCACCCTGGTATCGAGCGGGGAGTTCCACGCACAGTCGTCGACGACGAACCCGTATCGCGCCAGCGTCGGCTGGGAGAAGCTTCCGGCGGGCAGGCCGATGGGAACGGTCAGCGGCGTCTTTCCCGATCCGGACGGACGCCACGTGTGGATTCTCGATCGCTGCGGGGGAAATCAGTGCGCCGGGACGAATCTGAGTCCTATCATGAAGTTCGACCTCAACGGGAATCTGGTCGCCAGTCTGGGCGCCGGACTGTTCGCGTTTCCTCACGGCTTCTTCCTGGATCACGAGGGGTCTCTGTGGGTCACCGAAGGAGGGGCGCACGGGGACGACCGGGCCGTGCTAGGCGAAAAGTTGGGCATGGGCCATCAGGTCCTCAAGCTCAACCAGCGGGGCGAAGTCTTGCTCCGGCTGGGAGAGGCAGGAAAATGGGGGGATGGTCCCAGCCGTTTCAACGGTCCCTCAGGAGTCGTGGTCGCCCCCAACGGAGAAATCTGGGTGGCGGATGGGCATCGCGGCGGCAACAACCGTATCGTCAAGTTCTCGCGCGATGGCAAGTTCCTTCTCGCTGTAGGAGGGGGCGTCGGATCCGAGAGCAAAGAGGCTGCCCGTTTCAGCGATCCGCATGACATCAAGATGGATTCTCGTGGGCGGATCTACGTGGCGGATCGCGGCAACAGCCGGATCCAGGTGCTCGACCAGAGTGGCAAGCTGCTGTACATCTGGACACACTACGGCAAGCCAAGCGGGCTTTTCATCGACCGCAACGATGTCCTGTACGCGGGCGATGGTCTGTCGGGAACGGTCCGCACCGGTCCCCCCGACCCGTGGCGGAGCAACTTCGGATGGGAGAAAGGCATCCGGATCGGCAGTCTGAAGAGCGAACAGGCCTGGGTGACGCACTTCATTCCTCACCACGAGGAGGATGCAGGGGCAGGCATCGAGTTCCTCGGCGTCGATTTCGACGGCAACATCTACGCCGGCGAAGTCGCCCGCCAGCGGCTGGTGCGGTACGTGCCATTCAGGCCGCCTGAGGTTCTGGGGAACGCGTTCGGGGGCGCAAGGTAGCGGTCCCGACACGCCACTTTCCTGATGGGGGTCACCATGTCAGTGTCGAATCGGTTGCGCGTTGCCGCTCTGGTCGGCATCACAGTTATCGTGACGTCCGCTGGATGGCTGCGCGCGCAGTCAAGTGCCGGTTTTCCGCAGTTCTTCGTCCCGGTCGTCGTCGATCCGGCCGTCAAGCCACTTCCCAATCCGAACCCGACGATCGTCAAGGAATGGGGACCGCTGCCGAGCGGGCGGATGTGGGGATCATCGGCGGGGGTCGATATCGGCCCCGACGGGCATGTCTGGGCCTATGACCGATGTGGCGCGTTCGACCTGGCCGCTGGCGCCTGCGACGCGTCGAAGGTCGACCCGATTCTCAAGTTCGACCGACGGACCGGAAAGATCCTGACGAGCTTCGGCGCGGGGCTGTTCGTGGTGCCGCACGGCATTCACGTGGACCGCGATGGCAACGTCTGGGTGACCGACTTTGCGGGCAACAAGGCAGGCACCAAAGGACACCAGGTGTTCAAGTTCAGCCCGGAGGGCAAGGTCCTGATGCGACTGGGCCGGGCAGGGGTGGCCGGGAGCGGCCCCGACACGTTCAATCAGCCGTGCGATGTGATCACCGCACCAAACGGCGACATTTTCGTGGCGGACGGCCACAGTGGGCAGAACGACAATCCTCCTCCCGGTTCTACGGGACGCATTGTGAAGTTCACCAAGGACGGCAAGTTCATCAAGGAATGGGGGCGGATCGGCTCGGGACGCGGCGAGTTCCGAACGCCGCACGCGATGGCGTTCGACTCCCGCGGTCGTCTGTTCGTCGCGGACCGCGGAAACCATCGCATCCAGATCTTCGATCAGGATGGCAACTATCTCGACTCGTACTACCAGTTCAGCCGTGTCAGCGATTTGTTCATCACTGCGGACGACACGCTGTACGCCATCGACTCCGAATCGGACCAGGTGCGTCATCCGAATTGGCGGACCGGAATCCGGATCGGGAGAGCCACCGAGGACAGGGTGACGGCGTTCATTCCACCGCACTTCTCGGACACGAGACCGCTGGGCGTGGCCGGAGAAGGAGTGGCGGTCGACGCGGACGGCAACGTGTACGCCGCGGAAGGACCCGGCTCGCGTCCTGCGGCCGGAGGCGGCTTGACGAAATACGTCAGACGATAGCCGCAGTGCAGGGCAGCTGAAACTTTCACCGAACGGGGTTTCTGTCAGCCGGACCCGACGTCAAGGCCCTCACGCGAAGATCCCGAGCGGATCGAACCGCCCCTTCAGGATCGCGGGCGTCTCGGCACAGCCAAGCCACCCCTCGATCGCGGTCGCATACACCCGCCTGAAGTCGGTCGTCATCTTCAGGTTCCCCTCGTCGAGATCGGTCAGGCTCGGGTGCTGCCCGTAGAAGCCGCCCTTCACGCCGCGCCCGACGAGGAACATCGGCGTGGCAGTGCCGTGATCGGTGCCGGCGCTCCCGTTCTCCTCCACGCGCCGGCCGAACTCGGTGAACATCATCACCGCCACATCGTCGGCGCGGCCCAGGCGCTTCATGTCCTCGATGAAGCCGCGCACCGCATCGGCCGTGTACATCAGCAGCCGGCTGTGCAGATCGGCCTGATGGACGTGCGTGTCGAACGCGTTGCCGCCGTACGTCACGTAATAGAGGCGCGTCGGCATCTTCGCCGCGATGAGCGCCGCCACGCGCTGGAGGTTCGCGCTGAGGCCGCCGCCGCTGCCGTAGTCAACCGGCGTCCGGTAGGCCGCCGACGCCTCGCGCACGAAGTCGGAGCTCTCGGCCGCGTTCCGCGCCGACGACGACAGGAACGCGAGGGTCGCGTTCGACGTGGAGTGCGCCTGGCTCATCTCGCCGAGCACGCGCTTCTGCTCATCGGTCCCCTCGCGCCGGAAGCGCGCCGGGTCGTCGAACACGAGCGGCGAATGCTTCTGCCCGCGGACGGCGAGCGACTGCGACGGACCGAGGTTGACGATGAGATTCCGCGTGCCGGCCTGGTACGCCTCGTCGGCGAGGCGGCCGATCCACCCGAGCGGCTCGCCGCCGTTCGGCACGCCGGTGTGCCAGTAGCTCATCGACGAGAAGTGCGACAGGCTCGGACGCTCGTAGCTGCAGCCGTGGACGACCGCGAGCAGGCCGTCCTTGTAGAGCCGCTCGAAGCCGACCATCGACGGATGGAAGCCGACGCCGTCGGCTACCTCAATCGCGTCGCGCTCCTTCACGCCGAGCGTCGGCCGGGCGCGGTAGTACGCCGCGTCGCCGAACGGGACCACGGTGTTCAGACCGTCGTTGCCGCCAGACAGCTCGATGACGACGAGGATGCGGTTGGGGTGGGTCTCGAGGCTGGTGCCGGCGCGCGCCTGCGCGGCAAGCGCGGCTGACGTCCGCTCGAGAACGAACGGCAGCGTGGCGCCGACGCCGACGCCGTACAGGCCGCGGCGGAGGAAATCGCGACGGGAACACGAACAGAGAGCGGTCATCACCTACTCCTTCGTCCCCTAGCCGAGTTGATACTCCGGTGTGCTCAGCACGAGATACAGCAGTTCACGCAGCGACGACTCGAGCGTCGCACTCGGTCCAACGGTGGACGACCCGAGCTTCCCGCGGAGGAACCCGACCAGCGCCGCGCGATCCGGCGCGGCGAGGGGCACACGGAGGAAGCGGTGGATGAAATGGTCGACCACCTTCTCAGCCGTGTCGGCGCGCGCGGTGCGGACCATCGCGGCCAGGTCGAGCGCGGCCGTGTGCCGCGGGATCGGCTTGGTACGCTTGAACGCCATCTGAAAGCCCGCGTAGCCGCCGTAGCGCGTGTTGTAGTCCTCCTCGCGCTCGACCATCACGTTCGACTCGGCGTCGCCCTCGCGCGTCGCGTCCGTGATGCTCATCCCCTGTGCGAGCCGCTGCCCCACCCGTTCGTCGGTCGGCGACATCGCGCGGTCTGGCGGACGAAAGGTCTTGACGTCGGGGAACAGCACGTCGCGGAAGAGATTCCCGCGCTGCAGCAGAGTCGACGGCGTGATCCACGTGCGGCCGCCCGCCCAGCCCGCCACGTTCGGCGGCTCGAACAACCGCTGGCCCAGAG
Source organism: uncultured Bifidobacteriaceae bacterium (assembly GCA_964526235.1). Classification (GTDB taxonomy): domain Bacteria; phylum Acidobacteriota; class Vicinamibacteria; order Vicinamibacterales; family UBA2999; genus MELF01. The sequence goes on along the minus strand of CAZGLC010000103.1, from coordinate 4,493 downwards.
CGCCGGTGACAGCTCCGAGGTCGGGAATCGTCGGCACCTCGCGCAGCCCGAGCTTTCGGTACGTCGAGACGACCAGCTGCACCGGACTCTTGATCTGGGTGGCCGAGGAGGCGGCGCTGTAGAAATCCTTCGACAGGAAGATGCGCGTGAGCAGCGGCGTCATCCGGTAGCCGTTCTCGCGGAACGTGCGCCCGAGCTCACGCCGCACGCCGGCCGAGAGATCCTCGCGCACGAAGAACCGGTACACCTTGCCGGCCACGAACTCCGCCGTCGCCGGCTGCTCGAGGATGATGTCGATGATCTCCTCGCCGTCGAAGGTGCCTGTCCGGCCGAGAAACGTCTTTGAACCGAAGTCGTGGCGGGCCGCGTCGAACTTGAACTCGAGCACGTCGTTCGTCCAGCCGGTGAAGGCGCGCGCGCCCTCCCGGATGTCGCGCTCGGTGTAGTGGCCCACGCCCATCGTGAACAGCTCGAGCAGCTCCCGCGCGAAATTCTCGTTCGGGTGCTCCTTGACGTTCTCGCCGTTGTCCAGATAGACGAGCATCGCGGGATCCTTCAGGACCCCGACCAGCAGATCGCGGAAGCGTCCGGACGCGTGGCGCCGCAGCATCTGGTGCTGCCGCAGCATCATCCGGGAGTCGCGCACCTTGTTCTGGCCCGTGGCGAAATGCCCGTGCCAGAAGAGCGCCAGCTTCTCCTCGAGCGGCCGCGGCGTCGCCAGCATGCGGTTGGCCCACCAGAGGCCGAGCCGCTGCGTCTCGATGTTGTTGGCCGCCAGGCTGTAGAAGAACTTGTCGACGACCGGCTGCAGCCGGCGCTGCGTCCCTTCGGGGAGCACCTTCTCGCCAAGCCCCGCGCCGCGCTCGATCGCAATCCGCACGGCCTCGGCGCGGCTGGGCGGGAACGGATCCATGCCGGAGTCCCAGATGCCTGATGCGTCGAAGGCCGGCATCTTGCGGTCGTCAATCGCCTCGTAGTCGACGAGCGAGGCGACGGCCTGTGCGGGCGTCATCGCGGCGAGCCGCGCAATCTCCTCGGGCGTCGCGCCGAAGCCGGCGCGCTCGATCAGATGCGCGGCACGGTCGTAGGTCCACTCGGACGCAGCAAGTGGAGAGAGGTCGTCAATCCAGGCGGGGTCCCCAACGCGCGGACTTTGCGCGTCGGGGTGCGAGGGATCGCCACCGGCCAGGCGCGTCTGGCCGGCGGCGACGATGATGGCGGACGCGGCGAACGCCGTGACGGCCAGGGTCAGCCTGATCACGTGCACCTCCAGCCGGGGTCCCCAACGCGCGGAGTGTGCGCGTTGGGATGCTAGCGCGCCGATTATACGCCTCATCCTGCGCCTCGCTGCCGGGGCTGGCCGGGCTCATCCACCCTCGAGGTGTGCTGCTTGAAAATATGGCGGGAGGTCCTCTTTCGTGTCCCGCAGGATTTCCACAATGGCCCGACGGTCGGCTGGTGACAAGCTGACGGACGGCTGGCGAGCCTCTCGACCTGACAAGACCTCCCACAAACGCTCGTAGACGGCCGCCTTGGCCGACGGAGGCAAGGCGTCGAACGCGTCCGCGTAGATCATGTAGCTGCAGGGGTATCGGAACAAGCGACGATCGAGATCGAGTTGTCGAAGCGATCGACCTTTGCTGTCCTTTGGACCCCGAGCGGAAAATCTCTCCGCGAAGCCCGAAGACCCCTCCATCTTTTCCGTGATGGGCGCTTCATCCAGCAGGAGCATGTAGTCCACGACATCGTGAGCCGCCTGCCGTACCCGATCGGCGGTAAGCGACTGACCTGACAGCAGCTCGACCTGGGCCAGCCGGGCTTCCCAGCCGAGCCGCGTGAGGAGGTTGGTCATGTGAGTTTGATGCGCGAACACCATCAGCGCCGCCACGTCGCTGTGGAGCGTCAGGTAATTCGTCGTGTCGAAGACGCCCTGGACCGATCCAAGCCGCGGCGCGGGGGCGGCGGGCTGCGACAGCTCGCGCTCCGGCCGGATGACCGGCACGTTGCCGAAGTGACGGCTCGGTAGCGTCCTTCCCGTCACGTACCACCCGCCCCATCGCTGATCCAGCGGCGTGCGATGATCGACGACAACCCCGCTGGCGTACGCGTTCTTGTCATCGGACATCGGAAACGTGCTGATCGTCATGAGTCCAGGGACGGCGAGCGTGTCCCAGCTCAGGTGGCATTGCAGGCATGAGTCGTCGCGTGTGAGCTGCGGCCTGTCCGTCGGGCTCTGTTGCAGGGTGTAGAAGATCGGTCCTTGCCGTGAATCGTGCGCGACCACTTCCAGTCGATCGGTGCCGCGTACCCAGCCGACCATCGTGACGTCGTTGAAGAACAACGCCCGGGGATTCCGCGGATTGATGCGCGTTGCCTGCGCGCTCGTTTCCGAAAAGACGAGCATTTGCGAGTCGCGCGGCACGTCGAGCGCGGCGAGCAGCGAGGTCAGGTATCCGGTCGCCGCGTCGAACGTGAGCCGAACACGCCCCGCCTCGATGTCGCCGTTCAATCGCGACACGGCCGTATCAACCGGATGTGTCGTGTATCTGATCGCCGCGTGGTCGTACGATCCGGAGAACGCGTTGGGCCGCTGGGCGACCAGTGCGCCGGCGCTCCCAAGGATCGAGACTGCTGCCAGGATGAGCCAGAAGCGATGGCGACAGGTTCGCATGATGGGACTCGCCTGGCCCTCGAACGGAGCGCGCTCAGTCCGCCAAGGCAAAGACGAACAGCGTATTGCCCGTCCGCGGCGTGTCCAGCTCAGGAGTCAGCGCCTCGAGGATTCCGGTGGCTTGCGTCACGCCGCCCGCCGTGATGGCGAGGTATTGGCGGCCGTTCACGCTATAGGTCATCGGCCGACCCGAGACCGCCCCATTCAGGATCGTCTCCCAGAGCATGGTCCCGTTCCCGGCATGGAATGCCCTGAAACGCCGGACGACGTCGCCCGAAAAGATCAGATTGCCCCCCGTTGCGAGAACCGACCCGTAAATCGGCGCGCGCTGCTGGTAGGTCCAGAGCGTCTTGCCGGTCGACACCGACACCGCCTGGAGCCGACCGACGGGCGCGGTGGCCGGATCGGCACCGGGCACGTGCCGGAACTGGGTCCTCATGCCGTACCCGGCGGCGGGCCCGGCTTTCTCTTTCTCGACCGACATCGCGATATCCATGCAGGTGTTGTTCATCGGCATGTACATCGCGCCGGTCTCCGGGCTGTAGGCGCCGGACGGCTGGTTCTTGCCGCCGAGGGCGCTGGGGCACGCGAAGGAGGGTGTCTGGACCGACTTCGGCGTCGACTCCTCATTGATGAGTGGCCGGCCGGTCTGCACGTCGATCCCGGTGACGATGTTCTGGTAGATCGTCGGTCTGGCCCACAGGAACTCCCCGGTGCGGGCATCGAGCGTCCACACGATCCCGGTCTTGCCGGGGATGCCGGTGACGACCTTCCGCCTCTCGCCGGCGCGAATCCGGGGGCTGATCCACGGAACCTCGTCCGGGCTGGGAGCCACGTCCGTCTCGACGATCATGCGCTCGAAGGGATGATCGAGATCCCAGTTGTCGCGCGGCAGATGCTGGAAGTACCACACCAGTCTTCCGGTATCCGGATCGATCGCGAGCGTCGAGTTCGTATAGAGCAGGTCGGCTTTTCCCGCGCCCCGCAGCGTCTCGGGGACGGGGGCCGTGACACCCGTGCCCCAGAAGACGAGATTCAGCTCCGGATCGTAGCTCCCGGGCATCCAGGCCGACGCGTGCCGCCGCGCCTCGAGCGGCAGCCCGCCCCACGTGTCGCCTCCGGGCTCGCCGGGCCTCGCAATGACGTTCACGCGCCACACCGGCTCGCCGAACTCGGCCTCGTGCGCCGTGATGAAACACCCGCCCGGCAGCGGGCTCGAGGGATTGCAGCGCGACCCGTTCAGCAGCTTGCCTTTGACGACAATCGGCCCGGTCGTTTGGGCCACCTGATCCTTGTAGTCCGCGCGCCGGCTCTCCCAGACCACGCGTCCGGACCGCGCCTCGAGCGCGATCTGGAAGGCGTCGTTGGTCGCGAGAAAGATCTTGTCCTGGTAGATCGACAGATTCCGGTATCGGTAATTCGTCCCCGTCAGCCGCCCGATGTCGGGGGGCAGTTTCCGCCTGTACTCCCACAGCAGATCGCCCGTCGAGGCGTCGAGCGCCTGGACGATGTCTTCCGAGTTGACGAGAAACATGATCCCGTCGTAGACCAGCGGCTCCACTTCCTGCGGGCCCGGCTGCATGGCCCGCGACCACGCCAGCCGCAACTGGCGCACGTTCCCGGCATTGATCTGATTCAACGAGCTGTAGCCCCAGAGGCTGTACCCGTTACGGAAGGTGATCCAGTTCTCGGGCTTCGGCCGGAGCAGCATGTCATCGGTCACCGGCACGAAGTCTTTCAGCTTCTCCGGTACGACGGCAGGCGTCTCGGTCGGCACGAGGCGCTGCGTCTGCCCGGTGAGGACAACGATGGAGGAGGCCAC
>CAZGLC010000102.1:0-16164 GCA_964526235.1 uncultured Bifidobacteriaceae bacterium | reverse complement strand
GTACGCGCGCGCGAAGACGCGGTCGTCGTGGGGACGCAAGCGAAATACCGACTAAGGGCCCGCGCAAAAATAAGTTCACAGTTCAGAGAGTGGGGTCACTACAATTGAGATTGTTGGCAGAGGACCTCCCGCCAAAGTTTGAGGAGGTACCCCCTTCAATGCGGTAGCGCATGTGGAGCCGGTTTCTTCTGCTCACCTCCCGCTTGATCTCCTGTCCCCCCCGACCAACCTCGAGCCCACTCCACCGATCTGACCGGATAGTCTGGGCACTCCAATCTTCGTAGACGGCAAACCCTTCATGGCTTGCCCGGCCCTGGATAGGTCTCATCAACAGGAAGCTGACCACGCACAGTCCCATGACCCCTGGCACTAACATCTTCTTTTCCATAGCTGTCACTCCTCCTCAGGCCGGCCAGCGGTACCCCAGATTTCCGGTTTGGTCGTCCAAGTCAACATAAGCCGGAATTTCCATTTTGGTCATCCCCGGATGCGCCCACTTATACACCCACGCGGCGAGTTTTGTCGTCGCGCGCCGTCCAGTGCCCTGAAACGAGAAACCGTTACCACCCGACGTGGAATCGACGGGAACCGCCTCGGTTCCGCCGCATTTCTCGGACACTTGTCCACCCTTGCTCCATTTCTTCGCCCAAATCTCCCCGCTCTGCAAGTCGGACGTTAGCCCGCTGGCACCGGCAGCGCCCAGATCCGCCGGAGCATCGCGCCGAACAGGACGATAGGCAGTATTAGCGGGGTTGGTCTGGCTCTTCGAGGTTGACGGAAAGCCCCTTATGTCCTTCTCGTGACGCAGGGCGACGCGGTCCAGAAACTTCCAAGCCACCCTCTCATTCCCGCGTACATCGTGCTCCTGCACGCGACTTCGACGACCGTCTCATAGTCGGAATCCCTACTTCCCTCGTCACTCCTTGATGAGGGGGTGCCGGAGTCCGCCGCCCCTCGGAAAGGAGCACACGGACGACGGGCCGCGCGGCGGGTCGCTGACGACCTCCAGGCTGGACGTGGTCACTGGTTGCTGGAGGGTTCCCGACGTCTTTCTGCCTCGTCGGGTAGTCGGCGGCGGCATTGGCGGCCCGCCATGTACGCGCCAACCGTCACTGCGAGATAATGAGGCACAACGAATCTATTGAAGCTCGTATACACCAGACATGCTCGGACGCGGATGTTTCAGCGCAGGATTCCGGTGTCTGCGGTGGAGACTGTCGTCGCTCACCCCGCCGCTGTCATCGAGGAGTACCCGGATGACGAGCCGTTCCCGTCACGTCTGCTGCTCGGGTGGCATCAAGGTGAAGCGCTGCACGTCCACGTGGCCGTGGACACCGTGAGCGAGACGGCGATTGTCGTGACGTTGTACAAACCAGATCCGGAGCGCTGGGAACTCGACTTCGTGACGAGGAAATCATGACGTGCATCGTGTGCCGGAGTGGCGAGACTCGTCCGGGCAGAACGACTGAGACATACGAGCTCGGAACAGTGGTCGTAGTCGTTCGAGGCATTCCTGCTGACGTGTGTACCCAGTGCGGGGCGGCCTACACGGACAGCGACACGACGCGTCATCTCCAAGCGCTTGTTGAACGAGCTCGGCAGGCCGGTGGCGTCGTCATTCAGCAGTACGAATCGACGGCAGCCTGACAGTGTCCGAGCCGGGACACCATCTGACCACGCACTGAGAAGCGAGAAGTCAGGCGCCCTTCGCTACGGCATAATACTCGCGCAGCCGGCGCGCGATGCCCTCCAGCGCCGCCGCGCGGTCACCGTACTCGGTGCCAACCGCCGCCACGGCTTCGCGCCGCACGAACGTCAGCTCGCGCGGGATCCTGCCCTGCGCGATCGCGGCATCGACGGCGCGTTCCGGAGTGGCGTGGAACGTGTGCGCCGGCCGGTTGTGGCAGTCCATGCAGTCCATTCGGCGCCGTGTGCCGCCCGCCAACTGCGCCTCCGTTGTCCCCTCGACCACGTACTCGCGCACACGGCCGTCCCGATTCGTGAACCGCACGTACGGAATTGTCTGCCGGGTGGCGTCGGTCGCGACGTATTCGATCTGGTTGTCGAGGTTCATGTGCCAATGAATACCGGTGCCAATGCCAAGCGCTCTACTGCCGCCCCCCACATGCAACTGCAGCGCCGTCACACTTTCAGTGTTGGCTTCGTCGCTGCCATACTCGCGGATCATCCGAATCTTGTCACCGTGGAATTTTTCCGGCCAGTGACACTGCTCGCACGTCTCGCGGGCCGGCCGCATCGACTCGACCGGCGACGGAATCGGCATCGCCACGCGCCCGGTGGCCACCTGGAAGAGCTGCCGGGTGCCCGCCAGCTTTGACTCCACCAGCGCGCCGGCGCCAGGGCCGACATGGCACGCGACACAGGGCACGCGCGCGTGCGGCCATCCCTGATACGCCGCGTACTGCGGTTCCATCGTCGTGTGGCACACCTGCCCGCAGAATTCGGCGGACTCCATGTAGTGAACGCCGCCGTACGCGGCTAGGGACACGATCAGCAGGTTCACGACCGTCAGCGCCAGAACGACCACGAACACGGTACGCTGGTGCGGGTTCCGGAGATCGAGGACCGGCCAGTCGTCGGGTTCCACCTCGGGTGCGAGACGCCGGCGGCGCCTGGCCCGCCACGCGCCTGCGGGAATGAGCAGCAGCCCGATCACGAACACCGTGGGAATCGCGACGAATGCGAGGAGGCCGATATAAGGGTTGGTGACGTACCCGAAGATCTCGAGCACGAACAGCGCAAAGAACAGCATGGCCGTCGCCGTAGCGACGACGGCCCCGATGAGCGACACCGGATTGCGAACGGCAACCGGCAGGCGGACAGGCGTGAGCACAGCGAAGTCTATTTTTTCAGACTCTGGAGATACGCCACAAGTCCATCAAGGTCATCTTTGGCAAGGCTTCCGTACGCCTTCATGGCCGGCTTACGTTCGGCTTTAATCTTCGCCGCCATGTCTGGCGCGTTCGTGATCCACTGGCGGATCTCATCGGCTGACAGTTTCGAGCCAACTCCCTCGAGCGGGCCCTTCTTGTTGCCCTGGCCCGCAATCGAGTGGCAGATCGAGCACTTCTGGGCGGCGAAGACCTTCTGGCCATGCTCGCTGTGCGCCTGGTTCTGCGCCGAAGCGACTCCAGCGGTCACAAGCACCATCACAGCAGCAAGACCGACCTTCAGCAGATTCATCACGGAATACAACCTCCTGTGAGTGTATAGCGCAAGTAAGGTGCCCCCCCCGCGACGGCTCCGGAATGCGTGAAATTCCGGCCCTTTCCGGCCTGAGGGAGGCTTGATGCGGTGCCGCCGCGCGGACTTTTCCCCAACGCGGGGAAAAATCTCCTGGCGCAGCGGCTGGACCAATGCGATAGGCTCTCGTTTCATCATGACATCACCGGCCGGCCGCCGAAGCGTGCTGAACTGGCTGTGCTTGGCTTCTGGGGTCATCTGCCAATCAGGGTCGTTGACGAGGGCGCTGTATTCGTCCGCCGAAATGGACCTGTTGGCATACTGACAGGCCACCACGAACAGTCCCTTTTCTTCGCGCCAATCGGCTCTCACGACTGTCGACTCGAGCATCCTGCCGGAAGCGGTCGTGACCGGCAGGGAGTCCCCTGGCTTTGGAATGGCCGGTACCGAGGCGATCTTCTTGAACCTGACGGGCGCTGTGGCCGATTGGATAGCCGTGCTCATCCAACGCGCGCACCTTCATGTTGGGGATTCTCAAACTTATGCCCGCACGTGATTCTCGCGAGGGAAATTCCACAGCGTTGGGTGGGATTCTGCACTCTTGCTAAATCATGCTCCCGCAGTCTTTGGGATATGCGTGAAATTGAATCGATCCGTTGGCCTTGTGCGCGTAGGCCTGAGCTTTGCATCGCGTGCGGCAGGCTGCTGTTTCTGTTCTGGGATGGTTCCAGGTTACAGCTGCAGCCCACGGGGCTCGCATATGACGCATATGAAGAGAGTCTTGACCGGTGCGCTGAGCTTGGTGGGTCGTAGTGCCATCGTTGCGATGGCGGTTGGCTTGGTGATCGGTCCCTCCAGCGCGGAAGCGATTCCCGCGTGGTCGAGGAAGTACCAAACGAGCTGCTCCACCTGCCATGCGGCCTTTCCAAAGCTGAACTACTTCGGCAAGGCGTTCCGCAACAACGGGTATCGGTTTCCAGGTGGTGAGGACGAGTCGGCCACAAAGGAGCCGCCCGTCAGCATGGGCGCCGAAGGCTACAAGAAGCTCTTTCCCCGGGCACTGTGGCCCTCGCACATTCCGGGGAGCGTGCCGCTTGCCGTTCGCGGAATCTCGCGATTCAGCACGTACGAGGACGAGCGGACGACGACCTTCGAGTTTCCCCACGAGTTCGAAGTGCTCGCGGGAGGGACCCTGGGAGAAACTTTCTCGTTCTTCGGCGAGATTGAGATCGAGAACGAGGGCAACGAGAACGAACTGGGAATGGACCTCGTGCTGCAGTACGACCCGCGGCCGTGGTTCCACGTGCGCATGGGATCGCTGAATGTCCATCCCATCCACGACATGCTACGTCTGACCGCGGCGCACTACACCCCGTACGACACGCGGACGACACCTAGCTCGTTGACCCTGAGGGCGCCGAACCCGAATGGGTCGACTCCGACCTTGCCCATCAGTGCTATCACCGGGGAAGACCGCTGGAGATTCCGCGACGGGCAGCCGGGCATCGAGGTATGGGGGGCTCGGAACGGGCCGGCGGGCAAGGGAGGGGTGACCTGGGGGTTCGGTGCCGGCAACGGACAGGGGTTGATCGATGCCAACGATCGCAAGGACGTCTTTGCGCGGGCGGCCTACAAGTTCGGCGGCTACGGTGAACTCGGCGGCGGTGAATTGTCTCAAGACATCGAGTTCTGGCGGGACGACTCGTTGAAGGTGGGCGTCTTCACCTACGTGGGCAAGTCCACGAACGTCTACGAAGGGAGCACGATGGCGCTCAGCGGAACTCCGGGCGCGGGGGTCGTCACCGTTTCGGCGACCAGCGAAATCGAGAACACGTTCAACATCGTCGGCATGGAGTTCGACTGGTGGCTTCGGGATCTCAACCTGTTCGGGCTCGCCTTACGCCAGCGCGATGACAATCCGCGCGGAACCGGCGAGACGATCGACACCAATAGCTGGTTCGTGGAAGCCGATTACACGGTTTATCCCTGGCTCATCGGCATCCTCCAGTATGGTGAAAGGGCCCAGGATTTCAGCGTGAGACCCGATCCCAGGACACAGAAATTTCTGGTTCCTGCCGCGGTCTTCATGGCGCGCGCCAATATCAAGTTCACGCTCGAGGGCCAGGCCAGACTCGACGAAGCTGGCAAGGGGCACAATCGCTTCCTGGCCGGGATCGACTTCGGCTTCTAGCGGCGGACGACGGCTTCCTCTGCGCATCAGATCTCGGCGAGAGCGCGTATCGAGAGCCGAAGGAGGACACATGCGAAGGAACTGGCTGACTGCTGTGGCGGTGGCTGCGGCTGCGCCGCTGTTGTTGACGGCAATGGCGCAGCAGACGGGCGCCGTGGCTGGCTCGGTCACGGCGAAGGGTCTTCGGACGAATGCAGACATCGTGGTGAGTCTCGAAGCGCCAGGGCTGAAGGCGGGGCCGCCGCCGAAACCGATCGAGATGGACCAGAAGGGCATGCTTTTCGTCCCGCACGTCCTCCCCGTGGTCCGCGGGACGACCGTCCGGTTCCTCAACAGCGATCCATTACCCCACAACGTCTTCTCACCAGAAGCGAAGTACAACCTCGGCACCTGGCCGCAGGGAGAGACGAAAGACCAGAAGTTCGACAAGCCAGGCGTTTACACACAGCTCTGTCGTGTCCATCCGGAGATGGAGTCATTCGTCGTCGTCTTCGACACCCCGTACTTTGCGACCACGGACAAGACGGGTGCGTTCGAGATCGCGAACGTGCCTCCGGGCACCTATACGCTCGTCGCGTGGAGTGAGAAGCTCAAAGGGGCCAAGCAGCCGATCACCGTCGAGGCCGGAAAGCGAGCAACTGTGACCCTGGCCCTGAGCCGCTGACGAGGGACTGCGATGGAAGCCCGGTACCGCGCCGTGGTTCCGGCGCCGCATTACTTCCTCGATTTGATCAGTTGCCGCAGCGGATGCCCGGTGCGCACGAATGCAGGGGCGTACGTGCGGGCAGTCGCCGGAGGCGAGTATCGCGCGGGTTACGGGATTGCCGAGGCACCGAATCCGTGGGTATCGGTTTGTGCCCGGGTCTGCGCGCATCCTTGTGAGAGCCGGTGCCGCCGCGGAGCGATCGACCAGCCGATCTCGATCCGCGCGCTGAAGCGGACACTGACAGAGCGCCACGGAGTGGAACGGGTCGGCGGCGAGGAAGCCGGCCGGCAGGAGCCGCCGCTCGGCGTCGCGGTTGAGGTCGATGGGCAACCCGCCCGGGTGGCCATCGTCGGCGCCGGGCCGGCGGGCTTGGCCTGCGCGCACGACCTCGCCTACCTCGGATACCGGGCGACGGTCTTCGAGGTGGCATCGGTCGTCGGCGGCATGTTGCAGCAGGGCATCCCCGAGTACCGCCTGCCGCGCGGCGTGATCCGCGCCGAAATCGATCGCACGGTCCGGATGGGTGTGGAAATCAAGACGAATTGCGGTCTTGGCCGGGACTTCACCTTGACCGACCTCCGCCGCGACGGATATGCCGCGGTGTTTCTTGCCTTCGGAGCCACACGCGGGCGTGATCTGCGGGTACCCGGCGCGCAACTGGACGGCGTGATCAACGGGGTGGATTTCCTCTTGAACGCCAATCTCGGTTACCGCGTGACGGTGGGCTCGCACGTCGTCGTCGTGGGTGGCGGCAATGTCGCCATCGACGTGGCGAGAACCGTCTTGCGGTACGCCGCAGAGGGCGAAGGCGACATTCCTCCCTCCGCCGAGTCGCTGCTGGCGTCGTGGGGTTACGACAACACGTTGATTGATGCCGCGCGGACGGCGCTGCGCCTCGGTGCCCGTCGGGTGACCATCGTGTCCCTGGAGCGGCGTCCTGAGATGCCAGCGTCCCCGGAAGAGATCGACCAGGCCGAACAAGAAGGGATCCGGTTTCTTCCGGGCCGGGGACCCACGCAGTTCCTCGGCGAGGCGGGAAAAGTCGTCGCCATTGAAACCCGCGATGTCGCCTCGGTGTTCGACGCGGAGGGGCGCTTCGCTCCGACGTTTGTGCCGAACAGCGAGCAGCGCATTGCGTGCGACACGATCATCCTGGCCATTGGGCAGACGCCTGACCTTTCGGCGCTCGCCGGCGATCCGGACATCGCCGTGACCCAGCGCGGCCTCGTCCGCGTTGACGCGCGCACGCTCGAGACGAGCGTCCCGGGAGTCTTCTGCGGCGGCGACCTGGCGTTTGGGCCGCGCGTGATCATCGACGCCGCGGGCGACGGCAAGCGCGCAGCGCTGGCGATCCACCGGTTCCTGGGCGGCGCCTCGCTCCCCCGATCGCCGCTTCGCTTTCGGCGGCTCCGGTTGAGCCGATGGGCGGAGGACTACGACCGGATCCCCCGGCAACCGGTTCCCTGTCTGCCCGTGCAGCGGCGCGCCGGGTTTCGCGAAGTGGAGCTGGACTACCCGGAGCACCAGGCGCAAGCGGAAGGCCGCCGGTGCCTCTGGTGCAATGTCAGCCCGATCTTCGATTCCGAAAAGTGCATCCTCTGCGCCGGCTGCGTCGATATCTGCCCGGAAAACTGCCTGAAGCTCGTGCGATTGGCGCGGTTGACCGGCGTCCCGCGGCTCGACGCGCTGCGAGACGCGCTGGAGACGACACCCGCCGGTGGAGCGATTCTCAAGGACGAGGAGCGGTGCATCCGATGCGGCCTCTGCGCGGACCGGTGCCCGACGGGCGCAATCACGATGGAATTGCTCGAGGTGGACAACAGCCCGGCCGGGTCGCTGCAGCTCTTCGCCGAAGAGATGGAAATGGAGGCGCCACGATGAACGACCCGAAAGCCGGACGCGGACAGGACCAGAACCTCGACGTTGACGAGACCCGCCGCCGGCTCTTGTTCTCCACCGGTGTGACGACGGTTGTTCTGGGGGCGGTGGGATTTCTCGGTGCGACGGCGCGATTCCTGTCGCCCAACGTGCTCTACGAACCGCCCAGCCGCGCTCCCATCGGGAGCCCAGACGAGTTTCCGCCAGGGACGGTAACCTTTCTGCCGGATCATCGGCTCTTCCTCTTCAACAACCCCGCCGGCTTCTACGCAATCTCGTCGGTCTGCACGCACCTCGGCTGCAACGTCCGTCATCTCGCCGGAGAGGGCTTTGCCTGCCCGTGCCACGGGAGCCTCTTCGATGCGAACGGGCAGGTCATTCACGGGCCGGCGCCGCAGCCGCTCTCCTGGTTCGCGCTGAGCCTCTCGCCACGAGGAGAGCTGGTCGTGGACACGCGGCAGACCGTGCAACCTGAGTACCGGTTCAGAGTGTGACGTGCCGGTGCTGACCGCAGTGGCAGAGCGAGGCCGCGCCACGTGGCGCGCTGTCCGGCGCTCGATCTTCCGGGTAGGGTGGCCGCGCACCGACAAGGATCGCGCGGCGGCAATGATTTCGAGCGTTGTGCTGCACGTCCACCCAGCCAAGGTGCAACGGCACAGCCTCCGCGCTTCTTACACGCTGGGCCTGGGGCTGATCAGCTTCTATCTGTTTGGTGTGTTGATCGTCACAGGCGTGGTCCTGATGCTGTACTACACGCCGCACCCGCCCGACGCCTATCGAAGCATGAAAGACCTGCAGTTCGTGGTCACCTTCGGCCTGGTCCTGAGGAACATGCACCGCTGGGCGGCACACGCGATGGTGTTTGTTGTCTTCCTGCACATGTGCCGTGTGTTTTTCACCGGCGGGTATAAGGTGCCTCGTCAGTTCAACTGGGTGGTAGGAGTCGGGCTCCTGCTGCTGACGCTGGGCCTGTCGTTCACCGGGTACCTGCTGCCCTGGGATCAGCTTGCCTTCTGGGCGATCACCGTCGGCTCCAATATTGCCGGTTACGCGCCGTGGCTTGGTGCCGAGGTCAAGTATTTGCTCCTGGGAGGCAACGTCATCGGAGCGGGTGCGCTGCTCCGATTCTACGTCCTGCACTGCGTCATTCTGCCGTTGCTGGCTATCATGCTGGTCGCCGTGCACTTCTATCGCGTGCGTAAGGACGGTCTCAGCGCGCCGCCGCTCCCCGAGCCGCCACCGGTCGAAGAGATGGTGGCTGGCCGATTTCCTGCCTCGACGCGCAGCTACGGTCTGATGGCGCTCACGGATCGTCCGGCGCAACCGGTCGTCGAGGCGGAGCCGGACGATGAGGTGCTGGCCTGGCCGCATCTGCTGTACCGAGAACTCCTGCTGCTGCTCGTGGTACTGGTTGCCCTTCACGCGGTGGCGTTGCTGTTCAACGCGCCGCTGGAGGAGATCGCGGACCCCACGCGCACTCCGAATCCGGCCAAGGCGCCGTGGTACTTCCTGGGTTTGCAGGAACTGGTCAGTTACAGCGCGTTTGTTGGCGGAGTACTGGTGCCGACCCTGGTGGTGCTCGTTCTCGTACTAATTCCGTATCTGGATCCGGCGCCGCGCGGGGTCGGCGTGTGGTTTGCGCCAGAGCGCTACTGGGCCAATCGGGTCTTCGCGGCGCTGACGTCGGTGACTGTCCTCGTGACGCTGATTGGGATGTTCTTCCGCGGACCGAACTGGGCGTGGGTCTGGCCCTGGACTCAGTAGGGCCGACGGGCGATCGATGCGAACACCGCAACGCGCTGCCGTCGGATTCCACCTGGCTTTTGCCGTCCTGGGTGTGGTGTTCCTCGCGATCTTCTCCTGGGTCTTCCTGAAGGAATACCTGACAGAGTGGCGCACAACCCAGGCGCAGTTCGACCAATTGCAGCGTCGCGTGAAGGATCCGCACGCGCTGAGCCTGGCTGCCCCGCTCGGCGATATCCGGCAGGTCTGGCTTCCGGATGTCGACCGCGTCGACCGTTGCACGACGTGCCACCTGGGCATCGATGATCCGGACTTCGCCACTGCGATGGAGCCTTACACGACGCACCCCGGCACGTGGTTGCAAACGCATGCTCCCGATCGGTTCGGCTGCACCATCTGTCACGGCGGCCAGGGAGAGGCGACCGACTTCCGTAACGCCGCGCACCAGCCGATTCCAAACTGGTCCGATCCCATGCGGCCGCCGGAGCTCATGGAAGCGAACTGCGGGGCCTGCCATCGCGAACGACGACCCAGTCAGGCGTTCTGGCTCGAGAGGGGCCGGGAGGTGATGGCCAATGCCGGGTGCATCGCCTGCCACGACATTCCCGGGTTTGCCCTCGATGACCTGCGCGCGCCGCGGCTCGAAAGCGTCGGCTACAAGGTGCGCCCCGATTGGCTGCGGAAATGGCTGGAAGATCCGAAGGGGTACCTCTTGCAGGCGCGGATGCCCAACTTCCGCCTGCAGGCCGCGGAGATCGAAGGCCTCACCGCATTTCTGCTCGCCCAACGCGAGACGCCGCCGCTCGACTCGGCCGGTATCGACTGGTCGAAGGCTGACCCGGATCGAGGCCGCACCGTCTTCGGCGAAGCGCGGTGTGTGACCTGCCACACGATCGAGGGCCGCGGCGGAACCATGGGACCAGAGCTCACGACCGTGGGCAGCAAAGTCGGACGCGACTGGCTGTTCAGTTTCATCAAGGATCCAACACACGATCAGCCCGGAACGCTGATGCTGCGCTATCGGTTCACCGACGAGCAGATCCGTGACGTCGCGGCGTATTTGACCGAGGAGTTGGTCGACGTGGACACGCCGAAGATGCCGCCCGAGGTCCGATACGTCGATCCAAAGCTGGTCGAGAGCGGCCGCCAGACGTTCGTGCGGCATGGCTGCTACAGCTGCCATCGCTTCACGGGGATGATGGCTCTGGGCAAGATCGGACCCAGCCTCGTCGGTATTGGTAACCGCGCCATCGAACCCACCGATTTCAAGAACGAAGCGGTCGTTCCCACGCGTTCCAACTGGCTCTTCCTGAAGCTGCGTGAGCCTGACCGGCTGGCCGACGAATCACGCATGCCGACCTACGGCTTCAGCGAAACCGATGCGGCCGCCGCGGTTGTTGCGCTGCTCAGCATTCGGCGGGCCGACCTGCCCGCCTCGCGCGTGACCGATCAGCCCAGGCTGGCCCGGTACGAGCCTCAAGGCACGTTCGGTGCGCTGGTCGCTCGGTACCGGTGTCTCTCGTGCCACCAGGTGCGCGGCTGGGGCGGTGAGCTGTCCACGGTTCCGTTCGATCGGATCGGGAGTCAGCTCCAGCATTCGTATCTGGTCTCATATCTGCAGCTGCCATCCGCCGTGCGCGTGAGCCTCGAGGAACGGATGCCCCAGTTCCACATGACCCGCGAGGAAGCCGAGACGCTGGCCGACTATTTCGCCGACGTCTTCGTCGACGATTCGCTCGGAGGCGACATCCAGCTCGATGCTGAAGCCGCGCGGCGCGGGGAGCAATTGTTCCAGACTCTGGGTTGTCGCGGCTGCCACATCGTCGGCCGCACGGGCGGCTACGTGGGGCCCGATCTGAGCGATTCGGGGCGCCGCCTCAAACCCGGCTGGATCGAAGCGTGGCTCTCCGAGCCCGGCAAGTGGAAACCCGGCACGTTGCAGCCGAACTACGGTTTGGAGCCCGAGGAAGCGCGTGCACTCACCGCCTACCTCATGACGCTTTCGACCGATCGGTCCGGGAGAAAGCCGTGACACGAGCGCTCCGCCACGCCGGCGCGTTCGGGCTTGGCTTCGGTGCGCTTCTGGCGACCGCAACGGGATGCCGTCCCGCAACGGTGGCCTCCCAGGCCGATCCGCTGATGGATGTCTTCGAAAAGCAAGCACGGGAAGAGGGGCTGAGCCGGCTCGAAACCGACGGCAAGCGACTGTTTGCGCACTACTGTGTGACGTGTCACGGCGAGACGGGCGAAGGCGACGGGCAGAATGCATTCAACCTAGATCCGAAGCCCCCCGATTTTCGCGTGTCGCTCACACTGCATCAGCCAGCCTATTGGAGACAAATTATCGAGGCCGGGAGTCTCGCCGTCGGGCGATCGCCGCTGTGTCCACCCTGGGGCCGCGCGCTCGCGTCGGGCGACATTGACGCGCTGGTCGCCTATGTTGGAGTACTGTCACGGCCCGCCAGTGAGAAACCTGCCTCTGTTGAACCGGCTTCGAAGACTTCAGCGTCGCCTGCAGCCCCGACGGTCAGCGCCACGCCGGCGCTGGGGGAATTTCTGCGTAGTACGCCTCGAAAACAGTTCGTTTCACTGAATGTTAGTGGAGGCCGCCCGGATGGGAACCGGGGATCGAGGTTTTGAAGGCCGCTCAAGTGATTCGCACTGTCGGACCGGGCCACAGCGATACTTACAGCGGCTGGCTCCCGCCGTACGTGCCTCTGAAATCGACGATGCGGCCGTGTGCTCCGGACACGCCCAGAGCTCGCAGCACGGACGCGGGGCGTGAGGCGCGGAACCTCCGGAGCAAACCGTAGTCACGCGCAACCCGCGACGCGAGAGGTGGCGCGCACCATTGGCCGCTTGTGTGTCGAGCGGAGCCGGTTGGCGGAGGAGGTTCCGCGGCTCATGCCCGGAAGCATGAGCGACTAGAGTTGATCCGTGCCGCCATGCGGAATTTTACCCAGTGCGGAGAAAAATCTCTACCGTGGCGACTTGACGGATGCGATAGGCTCTCGTCTCATCATGGCATCGCCATCCGGCCGCCGAAGCGTGCTGAACTGGCTGCTCGGGTTTTGGGGAACGGGTGTCTTCGGCGCTGTTTTCTATCCCGTCGCGCGCTATCTGGCGCCACCCGAGCTTGCCGAGGCCGCGACACTCTCGGGCGGCGCGGGCAGCGCACGGACGCTCCTGCCCAATTCAGGCCGGGTCGTGCCATTCGGATCGCGGCCGGCCCTCGTCGTCCGGACGGCTGCGGGTGACCTGCGGGCATTCTCGGCCACGTGTACGCACCTCGATTGCACAGTGCAATACCGCCCCGATCTGCAGCGTATCTGGTGCGCCTGCCACAACGGCCAGTACGACCTCAACGGGCGCAATGTCGCGGGACCGCCGCCCCGGCCGCTCGAGGCGTACGACGTCAACGTGAAGGACGACGACATCACGATCGCGCGGAGATCATGATGTGGCCGCACCTTCGCCCGTGGCTCGACGAGCGGCTGCCGCTCGCCGACATCACCGAGACGCTCCGGCACAAGACGGTCCCGTATCACCGGTACTCGATCTGGTACTACTTCGGCGGCATGACCCTGTTCCTGTTCGGGGTGCAGGTGGGCACCGGCGCCCTGCTGCTGCTGTATTACCGGCCCAGCGCAAGCGAAGCCTATGAGAGCGTTCAGTTCATCGTGACGCGGGTGCCATTCGGCTGGCTGATTCGATCCATTCATGCCTGGGCGGCCAACCTGATGGTGGCAAGCGCCTTCGCGCACTTGTTCAGTGTGCTGTTTCTGCACGCCTACCGCCGGCCACGCGAGCTCACCTGGGTCAGCGGTGTCCTCCTGCTGTTGCTGACGCTGGGGTTCGGATTCACCGGCTATCTGCTGCCGTGGAACGACGTCTCCTTTTTTGCGACCCGGGTGGGGACCGACATCGCCGCAAGCGTGCCGATCGTCGGCCAGGGCCTCGTTCGGTTCATGCGCGGCGGCAATGACGTCACCGGCGCCACCCTGACGCGTTTGTTCGGCTTTCACGTCGCGATCCTGCCCGCCATCGCCACCGCCCTGGTCGGATTTCACCTGCTGCTCGTCCAGCGTCACGGCATCAGCGTGCCGCCATCGATCGAGCGGCGCGCCGCAGAAGACCCTGCCGCGCTTCGTGCCATGCCGTTCCTGCCGCACTTCCTCCTCCGCGACCTGTTCGCATGGACGGCCGTGCTCGCGTTGATGGCGGGGCTGGCCACCTTCTACCCATGGGAGCTGGGCGCGAAAGCAGACGCGTTCGCGCCGGCGCCGGCCGGGATCCGCCCGGAGTGGTATTTCCTGTGGGCGTTCGAGACGCTGAAGCACGTGCCGCCGACCGTCGCCGGCATCAACGGCGAGTTCCTGGCCGTAGCCGCGATGGGCGCCGGCGCCGTGGGTGCGCTTCTGCTCCCGTTTCTCGCGGGTCACACGCCCCGTGCCCGCCGGCTCGTCCTTTGGGCCGGTGTCGGGGCGCTGGCCTTCATAACGGCGATGACGGGGTTGGCGCTGGCCGGAGCGGCACCATGAGACGCTGCCTGGCCATTGCGGGTGCCCTGCTGGCGTTCACCCTGCTGCCGCGGGGTGTGCAGGCCCAGGCTTCGATGGACACCGCCACAGCGGCCTTCAAGGACGACGTGCACGCGGGCGCGGGAGTGGCGTGCGCCGCCTGCCACACCACGCGCACGGGCGGCGGCGGCGCGTACGAGGTGCCGCCTCGCACCGCCATCGCCCCGCTGTGCGCCACGTGTCACAGCGATGCGGCGTATATGCGGCGGCTCGACCCCCAGGTCCGCGTCGATCAGTTTCTCCAGTACCAGACGAGCACCCACGGCAAGCGGATGGCCGCCGGGGAGGCGCGCGTGGCGACGTGCACCGATTGCCATGGCGCGCACGGGGTCAAGCGGATCGCCGATCCGCGATCACCGGTCGCGCCGCTCAACGTCCCGGCCACGTGCGCGCGATGTCACGGCGATGCGGCCCGAATGGCGCCGTTTGGCCGCGACCCCGCGCCTCCGGCCGACTGGTCGGCCAGCGTCCACGCCTCGGCGCTGCTGAAGCGCGGCGACTCGTCCGCGCCGACCTGCGCCTCGTGTCATGGCAGCCACGGCGCCACCCCTCCGGGTGTCTCCTCCGTGGCAAACGTCTGCGCGCAGTGCCACCTGCGCGAGGCGGAGCTGTTCCGGGCGAGCCCCAAACAGGCCATCTTCGATGCCATCGGCCAGGCCGAATGCCTTGTGTGTCATGGCAATCACCGGATTGAGCCGCCCGTCGATGCGTGGGTCGGACTGGAGGAAGGCGCGTCTTGCGCGCAGTGCCACGACCAGACGGCAAACGGCGCGCAAACGATACGGGACATACGGCAGGATCTGGGTCGCCTCTCGGCTGCCATGTCGGAGGCCGACGCGCTGCTCACCCGGGCCGAACGCGCGGGCATGCTGGTGGACGAGGGACGAACCGCCCTGCGGGAGGCGCGCGAGCATCAGGTGCAGTCGCGCGTCCTCGTGCACGCGTTTGCGGCCGCGCCTTTTGCAGAGCGGGCGTCGGCCGGCGTCGCCTCCGCCCGGCGCGCCCATGTGGCCGGCGAGGCGGCACTTCAGGAACTGCAGATCCGGCGCCGCGGCCTTGCCATCGCCACGCTCCTCGTGCTGGCGTTCCTCGTGACGCTTGGGCTCAAGATTCGGCGTCTCCCCGGGAACTATTAACACCCAACGCCAGCGCTTAGCGGCGACGCGTAGCGGCGTCGGCTGCAGCGCCTTGGGCCAAGTCTTCGTGTTCGGTCGCCGTCGCCACCGGCAATCGCCTCGTCGGTAGGGTCACATGCGACCGCGCACTCGTCATCTCGCGTGTTCGGAGCATACGAAAGATCGAGTCGAGATCGTAGTCGTGCTCTCTCGCAATAGCGTCCCGAATCGCGCGAACTTCGTCGATGATTGGGTCTCGGCTCATTGGTCCTCCTCGACTCGTAGTTCCAGCGGCGTGCAAATGACTGGAGGCCGAAATCCCGCGGCTCGACACACGGCCTCGATCTCTCGCGGACCGCCGCGTTGGCGATATGGGTACAGTTCCAGGTCACCAGGAAGTCAACGCCATGCGTTGCCGCGATCGCCACGTGTGCGGCCTTGTGGGTCATGGTACTACGCGGAGCGTGCGCGGCAAGCCGGTCGAGGTGAACCAAATCCGATGCGCCTGCACGGAGTGCCTTGTCGGCCCAACGTTGGCGCTCATCAGCCGCGAGCCGCACGGGCTCGTTTACGCGACTTGGCTTTGCGCCGCGCGTTCGTCGGCTGCAGAGCCGTGATCCTCATACAGCCCTCCCCCTGCTCCTACTCGTTGTGAGTAGGCTGTCGCAGGGCTAATGCGCATATCGCGCAGGAGGAGGACCGATGCGATTCTACAACCGACAGCACACGTATTACTGCGGGATCGAT
>CAZGLC010000101.1:4294-16307 GCA_964526235.1 uncultured Bifidobacteriaceae bacterium | reverse complement strand
GGGCCGCCGCGGCCGCCGCGTGCGGGCGCCGGCGCCGGCGCGGCGCCGCCGCGGCGCGCCTGATTGGCCGCGATGCCCTGCTCGTGCTCGACGTAGTTGCCGCCGGCGTTGAGCTGCACGGACGGCCGCACCGGCGGCAGCACGCGCAGCGTCGTGACCGCCATCACATAGGCGGGCGCGCTGCCGGCGCTCGAGACGACCTTGGCGATCGCCGCAAGCCGCTGCCGCCACTCGGCGTCGTAGCGCACGATCAGTTGCTTCATGTCGGCGGGCGCCGTCAGCCGCGGCGCCGAGCTGTTCGACGTCTCGTAGGCGGCGTTCGCGCGCGCGATGTCGACCACCTGCGTATCACGAACAACCATGCCGAGGAACGTCCGGCCGTTCTGATCGAACGTGCCGAGCTTGAACGGAACGGCGCCGCCGCCCTGCGCGCCAACGCGATCCGACGCGGTGACGGCGAGCGCAAGCGCGAGCGCGAGAAACGTCAGTCTTGGTGCCACGTCCACCTCCATCAGTGCGGAAGAGGCCCGTATTCTACACTGTCGTGCGGTATCATTCGCCGGGGCATCGGGGCATGACCTATCCATCCGTCTCGGCCTATCTCCGGCGGCACTTCCGGCACTTCAACGCGGCGGTCGTCATCGAGGCGGCCGACGCATGGCGCGCCTTGTTAGACGAGGGCGGGCGCATGATGGTGACGGTGGCGGGCGCCATGAGCACGGCGGAGCTCGGGCTGTCGCTCGCCGAGATGATCCGCTGCGACAAGGTGCACGCGATCACGTGCACCGGCGCCAACCTCGAGGAGGATCTGTTCGGGCTGGTCGGCCGGCCGCAGTACGTGTCGACGCCGGGCTACCGCGACCTCACACCGCAGGACGAGCGCCGGCTCGCCGAGCAGGGCCTGAGCCGCATCACCGACGTCTGCGTGCCGATGGCGGCGGCGGCCGGCACCGTCGAGCGGGCGTTTCACGAGCTGTGGGTCGAGGCGGACCGGCGCGGCGAGCGCTGGTTTCCGCACGAATACGCGTACCGCGTGATTCGCGAGCAGCGGCTGGCGCCGCTGTACGCCATCGACACGGCCGACAGCTGGCTCGTCGCCGCGGCCGAGCGGAACATTCCCGTCTTCGTCCCTGGGTGGGAGGACTCGACGCTCGGCAACGCGTTCGCCGCGCGGCTGATGCGCGGCGACGTCAAAAGTCCCCATACCGTCCGCAGCGGCATCGAGTGCATGCTGGCGCTGGCCGACTGGTACATGCACGACGTCGGACGCCGGCCCACCGGCTTCTTCCAGATCGGCGGCGGCATCGCCGGCGACTTCGCCATCTGCGTCGTCCCGATGCTGGCGCAGGATCTGAACCGGCCGGTGCCGCGCTGGCGGTATTTCTGCCAGATCAGCGACTCGACGACGAGCTATGGGTCGTACTCGGGGGCGGTGCCGAACGAGAAAATCACCTGGGGCAAGCTCGACGTGGACACGCCGCGGTTCATCATCGAGTCGGATGCCACGATCGTCGCGCCGTTGCTTTTTGCACTCGTTCTCGGACACTGAGCAAACGTGTCGTTCACACTTCTGGGTTCTCGCTTCTCAGTTCGTGTTCAGGTTCGGTTCGCGGTTCGTGTGTTTCTCGCGATCCTCGCGGCGGTGGTGCTCTGTTCACAGCCAGCCTCGGCCCAGTCCGCGTTCGGCCGCCTCGCCGGGACCGTCTTCGACAACACCGGCGCCGTGGTGCCCGGCGCGGCCGTCACGCTCCAGAACACGCTCACGGGCCAGGCGCAGACGACCGCGACCGGCGAGGCCGGCGCGTTTCTCTTTCCGCAGGTCCAGCCGGGCGTCTACACCGTGACCGTGACGCTTGCCGGCTTCCGGCCGGCGACGTTCACCGGCGTCGACATCAACGTGGGCGTCGAGCGCTCGCTCACCGTCCAGCTCGAAGTCGGACCGCTCACCGAGGCGGTCACCGTCGCCGGCGGCGGATCGCTCGTGCAGACGACCACGCCCGAGGTGACGCAGACGGTGGTCGAGCGGCAGATCACCGACCTGCCGCTCGACGGCCGCAATCCGATCGAGCTGATCCGCCTGCAGGCGGGCGTGCCGGGCATCCCCACCCGCGCGTTCACGGCGATCAACGGCGGCCGCGCCACGTGGACGCAGATCACGATCGACGGCGTCAACGTGCAGGACAACTACATCCGCCTCAACGCGCTCGACTTCGTCCCGAACCGGCCGACGTCGGACACGATCGCGGAGCTGACGATCACGACCGCCGTGCCCGGCGCCGACGCGGCCGGCGGCGCAACCACGGTACGCCTGATCACGCCGTCGGGCACGAACAGCTTTCGCGGCAATGCGTTCGGCTTCAACCGCACGAACGCGCGCGGGTCGAACTCGTTCTTCAACGAGCGAAGCGGCCTGCCGGCGCCGGAGCTGCGGCGCAACCAGTTCGGCGGCACGCTCGGCGGACCGATCGTACGGAATCGCTTCTTCTTCTACGGCTATTACGAGGGGTTCCGGCTGCGCACGCAGGTGACGCAGAACAACGTCATTCCGCTCCACGACGATCTGTTGCAGGGCGTGTTCCGATACGCGGGAGCGGACGGCCAGATCCGGGCCGTCAACGTACTGCAGCTGTCGGGTCTCCGGCTCGACCCGGTGGTCGAGCGCGAGATTCTCGCGCGGCTGCCGCCGCCGCGGTTGGTCAACAATTTCGACGAGGGCAACTCCACGGAGGCACGCCGGCTGAATACCGCGGGCTACCGGTTCCTGCAGCAGAGTCACACCGAGCGGGACCAGTGGGGGCTGCGGTTCGACGTCGAGGCGACGCCGGCCCACCGCTTCGAGGCGAACTACGCGTGGTTCCGGGAAACCGACGACCGCGCCGATCTCGACGAGACGCACGAGCGCCCGCTCGTGTTCACCGATTCGGACGTGCAGCGCTACGTCGGCGCGTGGCGCTGGAGCCGGGAGACCTTCACGAGCGAGGTGCGCGGCGGCGGCAACCTGGCGCCGGTCGCGTTCGAGAACCGCGAAGAGATCGGCTCCGCTCTCTTTGGCGTGCCGCTCGTCACCAATCCGGCCACCGGCTTCGATCCGCAGGGGCGCGACACGCGCACCGCTCACTACAGCCAGAACGGCTCGTGGCTGCGCGGCCGGCACGAGCTCCAGTTCGGCGGCCAGCTGCAGCGGATTCGCGCGAATCCGTACAACTTCTTCGGGCGCGTGCCGGACGTGGCGTTCGGGTTCAGCGCGGCGGCGCCCGCGCAGGTGCAGCTCACGGCCGCGCAGCTTCCGGGCGGCGTCAGCGCCAACGACCTGGCCGCCGCCAATGCATGGCTGGCGCTCCTGTCGGGCACGATCGATTCGGTCGGCCGGACGTTCCGCGTCCGCGATCGGTCGTCCGGCTTCGTCGCCGGCGCGCCGCGCGACAACAACTACAGCCTGACCAACACCGCCCTCTTCCTGCAGGACAACTGGCGCTGGCGGCCGAACGTCACCATCCGCGCCGGCGTGAAGTGGGAGTACTACAGTCCCGTCCGTGAGCGCGACAACCTGGCGCTCCAGCCGATCCTCGGCGGCCGCCCGGTGCGCGACGTCCTGCTCGATCCGAACGGCCGCGTCGGCTTCGTCAACGGCGGCTTCTACAATCCCGACCTCGATAACTTCGGGCCGTCGGTTGGCGTCGCGTGGGATCCGTTCCGGAGCGGGCGCACGGTGGTCCGTGGCGGCTACGCGCTGACGTTCGTCAACGAGGAGGCGTTCACGGCCGGCATCAACGCCACGAGCGCCAACGTCGGCCTCGAGGCGGATGCCGTGCTGTCCAATCTCTACACCACGCTGGCGCGGGGGATCCCGGGTGTCGAGGCGCCGGAGTTCACGCGCGTCCGCAGCTATGCCGACCAGCTCGACGTGTCGCTCACGTCGGCGGCCTTCGCCATCGACCCGGACATCACGCAGCCGCGCGTGCACCAGCTCAGCGCCGGCATCGCGCGCGAGCTCCCATGGTCGCTCGCCGCCGAGGCGCGGTACGTCGGTACGTTCGGCCGCGGCCTCTGGCGCGGCATCGACCTGAACCAGATGAACCCGCACGGCGCGTTCGGTGAGGATTTCCGGCGCGCCCGCACCAACGGGTTTCTTGCGCTGGC
This sequence comes from uncultured Bifidobacteriaceae bacterium, assembly GCA_964526235.1. GTDB lineage: Bacteria > Acidobacteriota > Vicinamibacteria > Vicinamibacterales > UBA2999 > MELF01. Next base: position 12,167 of record CAZGLC010000101.1, on the reverse strand, counting down.
GGCGACCGGCGTCTTCAACCCGGCGTTCAACGCGGCGATTGGCGGCAGCCAGCCGCTGACCGTCATCCCGCGGTTCGGCGGCGGATTTCTGACCAACGCCACCGTGCGCTCGCTGATCCAGACGGGGCAGGTGGCCGCGCTCGCGGACGTGTACACGACGAGCGCCGGGCCCGCCGTCGCGGAGCTCGCCCGTGAGATGTTCCTGCCGAATCCCGGCATCTACGTCGCGGACCTGCTGCACAACGGCGGCTTCACCGACTACCACGCGCTGCAGCTCGAGCTGCGGCGCCAGCTCCGCGGCGGCGTGCTCGGGCAGATCAACTACACGCTCGCCGACAGCCGGGCGAACACGTTCGGGACGACGCGCGAGCGCTTCGAGCCGTTCCTCGACAACGCGCGGCCGGAGCTCAACGAGGGCCGCTCGGCGTATCACGTCACGCACGCCATCAATGCCAACGCGATCGTGGAGCTGCCGTTCGGCGAGGGCCGGCGGTGGCTCAATCGCGGCGGGCTTGCCAATCTGCTCGCCGGCGGGTGGCAGACGAGCGCGATCATGCACTGGCAGAGCGGCGCGCCGATCTCGCTCCTCGCCAGACGAGGCACGTTCAACCGGACCGGGCGGTCCGGTATTCAGACGGCGCGGAGCACGCTGAGCGCCGGCGACATCCGCAAGCTGCTGGGGGTACGCGAGGTCGACGGACAGATCTACTGGATCGATCCGCGCGTGATCGACCCGAACACCGGCCGGGCGGTCGGCGCCGACACGCTGACGAACGCCCCGGGCTTCGAGGGGCAGGTCTTCTTCAATCCGATGGCGGGCGAGGTCGGGGCCCTCGACCTCCTCGGCTTCGACGGCCCCTCGCAGTTCCTGCTCGACCTGGCGATCGCGAAACGCGTGCCGCTCCGCGGCCGGTTCGGGCTGCAGGTCCGCGCCGACGTGTTCAACGTGTTCAACACGGTGAACTTCTTCGTCGGCGACTACGACATCAACAGCGCCTCGTTCGGCCGCATCAGCGCAACCAACACCGACCCCCGGCTCGTCCAGCTCGTAGTGAAACTCGACTTCTAACGTCTCAGAAGATCGCCAGCGGGTTGACCGGCGACCCGGTGCCGCCCTCGACCGGCAGCGGCGCGAACGAGATCAGGAACTCGTACCGTTTCAGCTTGCGCGCAGTCGCGACCGCCTGTTCGAGATCCAGGCATTCGACGATGTTGATCCCCATCCAGTTGAGCACCGCGACATGGACCGGATTGCGCATCCCTTCCCAGCCCGGACGCGGGTTCCAGTCGATGTTGAAGTCGTGGCCGATGAACGCCGGCATCCGCTCGTGCATCCACGGAATCGTGTCGGCGTAGTAGCCGGCGACCTGCCCCGCCCACGGGCCGACCGCCGCGCGCCGCTTCCAGCGGCCGATGTAGAGCAGCACGACGTCGCCGGGCCCCGCCTTCACGCCCATCTTCTTCTCCCACGCTTCGAGATCGGCGCGGCGAATCGGCGTGCCCGGCTCCACCCAGTCGACGCCCTTCAGCTGCGCGATGTCGTAGAGCACGGCGCGCGTGAAGATGCCGTCCTTCCAGTTCATCACGCTCCCCTTCGCGCAGCCGGTCTCGGGCGAGAGGTTCCCTTTCACGGGCACGCCGTTGTACATCATCCCGTTCTCGAAGAAGTGGCACCACGTATCCATGTGCGCGACGGTGAGGCCGTGGTAGCTCACCTGATAGTTGTCGGTCGTCCCGCCCTCCGTAATGTTGTTCGTCGTCCGGCGGAAGAGGCCCTGGGGCTGCACGTCGGCGGCGGCGACCTGCGGCACCGGCGGCGCCAGCGAGACGACGATCCCGTTGCGCACGAGGCGGACCGCGTTCATCACCTTCTGCGGCGTGATCAGGTTGGACGTGCCCTTGTTGTCGTCGTTCCCCCACTTGCCCCACGTCTTGAATTCGGTCCGCCACTTCTCGTAGGCGGCCCGGAGCTCGGCGGTGTCGGGCGGCGGCGGCCCTGCCGGCGGCTGCGCGGCCGGCGCCTGCGCGGCGGGCGCCGCCGGCGCCTGCGCGCGGAGATGGAATCCGCCGGCTACGCCGACGAGGACGAGACCCGCCGAGATCACGAGTGACTTCAGATGACGTCGCATGGCTCCTCCAACAAAAACTTCACCGCTTGCGTGTGTGATCCCTGAAGAACGCCACGATCCGCTCGGACGTGCCGCGCGGAAAGCTGTGGCCGCCCGGATGAATCCAGGTCGTGACCGGGGCGCGCGTGCCGTTGACCGCAGTGGCGGCATCGATGGCGGCCTTCTGATCGGCGAACAGGATCTGCGGGTCGCGCTCCCCCGCCACCGCGAAGAGCGGCCGCGGCTCCTTCAGTCGCACGGACGGCCGGAGACGGCCGGCGACGACCGCGTACGCGGCAAAGACATGCGGCCGCTCCGCCCAGAGCAGGTAGGTGAATCCCGCGCCGTTCGAGAAGCCGGTCGCATAGATCCGGTCGTCGTCGACGGCGTACTTCTTCCGGAGGGAGGCGAGCGCCGCGTCGACGAGCGTCAGGTCGCGGTCGCCGTCCTGCCCGCGCTCGCCCTGCCAGCCGGAGAGCCCGTCGCGGTCCAGCGCCTGGAAGTACACGACGATCGCGTCGCGCCAGGCGATGTGCAGATTGACGTACTGAAAATCGCGGATGTTGTCGCCGCGGCCGTGGAACGCCAGAACGACCGGCAGCGTCGCGCCGGCGGGCGGCGCCGACGGCGCGTAGACGAATGCCTGCCGCATCTCTCCGCCGACGGGAAACGTGACGAGCTGCGCCTGGGCCGTCCTGGCCCAGCACAGAAGTACTGCAGCTGCGAGAAGAAATCGAAAAGACATTTCCGGGAACCGGGAACCGGGATCGGGGATCCGGATCCCGGATCCCGAATCCCGGATCCCGAATCCCGGATCCCGTCGCGTTACTCCGTCGTCGGCTTCGCGGCCATGAACTTCTGCCGCAGGCCGGCGCGATCGACCGCCATGCCGCGGATGTAGACCGCGTTGATCCGCCGCGTATTGGTGATGTCGTCGATCGGGTTGGCGTCGAGGACGATGAAGTCGGCGCTCTTCCCCGCCGCAACCGTGCCGAGATCGGGGAAGCGCATCACCTCCGCCGAATTGCGCGTGGCCGCCACGACGACATCGTGCGCCGGCATGCCGGCCGCCACCATGTCCGCCATCTCGATGTGCGGCCCGTACGGCGTGTTGCCGTCGGTCCCCATTGCGATCTTGATGCCGGCCGAGTGGAGCTTCGCGAGGTTGCGCGCCTGGATCCCGTACGCCTTCTGCGCCTCGGGATCGTCCTTGGCGGCCGCCGCCTGCAGCTTCTCGAGGTCACCGGGCTGCACGGTGTCGCTCACCCAGCTCAGGTCTTGCTTGACGCCGCGACCGGGCAGGTTCGGCACGAGGATCACCTCCGGCCGCGCCTTCCACATCGCCACGAACTCGTCGTCGATGTCGCGGTCGCGGACGCCGTGGGCAAAGGCGTCGAGCCCGGCCTTGAGGAGCCCCTTCCCGTCGGTCAGCTCGAAGATGTGCGCCGTGACGCGAATGCCGTGCTTGTGCGCCTCCTCGATGGCGGCGCCGTACAGCTCGGGCGTGAGCTTCTTGAACTTGTTGTCGCGGTCGTCCACCCAGAGTTTGATGATGTCCACCTTGCGCTTGGCGTTGTCCTGCACCGCCGCGCGCGCCTCGTCGGGCGTCGACACCCAGAACGGGACCTCGGTCCGCCCCGGCTCCGGCGCCGTGATGCCGCGCCCCGCCGTCTGGAACCGCGCGGCGTTCGGCATCGTCATGCTCTCGTTGCGCACCTGGTACGGGATGTCGCCCTGATCCTGTCCCATGCTCACCGCCGCCACGACGCCGTAGTAAGCGCGGCGCTGTAAGTCCTCGATGAGCGTGTCGCGCGACTGCGAGCGGAGATGGACGTGGGCGTCGAGAATGGCCGGCATCACCGTCTTGCCGGCGACGTCGACGCGGGTGGCGCCCTCGGGCACCTGTACCTGGCCCGCGGGGCCGACCTGCTCGATCCGCGATTCGCGGACGAGAATCGTCGCGTTCTCGATCGGCGCGCTGCCGTCGCCGACAATCACGCGCGCGCCCTCGAACGCGGTCACGCCGGCACCGGCCGGCGCCTGCTCGGGCTGTGACGACGAACACGCCGACACGAACACGAGGCCCGCCGCCAGCAGGCCCGCTACGACCGTCTTGTGTGGTGAATGCATAGTCATGAAGCGCATGGTACGTCTCCTATCGTGATGACACACTATCGGGAACCAGCAGACGGATGGTCCCGTCGTGCTTGTTGAGCAGGAATACGCGGCCGTCGGGCCCCGCGGCAAACCGGAGGTCGGCGCGCGCGGCGGGCGGCTTGCCCTGCCGGGCGTTCTTCTCGCGGATCAGCTGGAGCAGCGTTTTTGGCTCGCCCCCCTCGTGGAGCAGCACGCGGCGAATCGGATCCTGGCCGCCGTTCGGCAGCTTGTCGGCGTGGATGTAGAAGATCTCGCCGCTCGGAAAATCGCCGAACAGCACGAGGTTGGCGAGCTGGGGAATCGCGTCACCGCGGTACACGTGGACGCCGGTGATCGCCGAGTTCGCCTGGAACAGCGGATCGATCTGGCCGTACTCCACGACCGGATAGGTCACCGACGGATCCGCGCGCCGGCGCGTCAGGTCCACCGCCTCGCGGCTGATGTAGCCGAAGCTGCCTTCCCACTTGTTCCATCCGAGGTTCGCCCCAGGCCGGACGACGCTCAGCTCCTCGACGATGTTCTGGCCGATGTCGGCGAGGAAGAGATTGCCGGTGCGCGGGTCCCAGCCGAAGCGCTGCGGATTGCGCACGCCGTACGCGTAAATCTCGCCGAGCACGCCGGCCTTGCCAACGAACGGATTGCTCGCGGGAATGCCGTACTTCCGGTTCGCACTCAAGGTCGGGTCGCTTGGCGACCCGACCGGCCAGTGCTGGCTCGGCGGTCCGCTTCGCGGACCGCCGAGCGGGTCGATGCGCAGGATCTTGCCGAACGGCGAGCCGAGATTCTGCGCGAGATTCAACGGGTCGCCGCCGCTGCCGCCGTCGGCCACCGCGACATACAGCAACCCGTACTCGGGGGTGCCTGGCTTGGCGAGCGGATTGAAGCTCATGTGCCCGGCGTTGTGGTTGGCAAACGGCTGCTCGAGCCGCAGCAGCTCGCGCGGCAGGCCGCCGTCGTAGGTGGCGGCGCCCGGCGTCTTCGCGGTCCACTCGAGAAGCACGGAGTCGTGCGTGTGGTTCCCGCCGCCAGGCTGGAAATCGGGCGCCGGCGCGGTGTTCGAGATGTCGCCCCACGTGTACAGCTTGCCGAAGCCGGGCGTACCGGCCTGGCCGAACTGCGGGTGGAGCGCGAAGCTCTGGACGCCGCGCTCGCGCCCCATTGACTGGACCGGCGTACCCCACTTCTGTGCGTTGACGTCGAGATAGGGCGTCACGGTGCGGCCGTCGTAGCTGAAGGTATGGAGCGGCCCGCGCATGTCGTTGACGAAGAGCCGCCGCGTGCCGGGCTCGTCGACGAGCAGCATCATGCGCGCGGCTTCGCCGCCGACGTCGGGCACGGAGGCGAAATCGACGACGCGGACGCGAATGACACCCTCGGTGGCCGGGATCGGTGCGGGGAACGGATCGGTGGGCGACTGGGCGAGCGCCGCCGGGGCGAGTGCCAGCGCCAGCAGCACCAGTCGGCTCGAACGCATGGGCGCCCTTATACCATAGGCTTCAGGCTTTGGGCGTTGGGTTTTGGGCTTCAGGCGTCGAGCGCGTAGCGCCGCACGGCCTGCGGGTTCCAGCGCAGCCCGGTGCCCGGTCGATCGGGGGCCAGCGCCATGCCGTCTACGATCGGCAGCGGCTCAGCCAGCAGCGGGTTCATCCAGTCGACGTACTCCAGCCAGTGCGCGGCCGGCGTTGCCGCCAGCAGGTGCGCGCTCACCTCGGGATACAGGTGCGACGACATCGGCATGCGCGCGGCGGCGGCGAGCGCGGCGGCGCGCTGCCAGCCTGTGACGCCGCCGATCCGCTCGAGGTCGGGCATCACGCAGTCGCAGGCGCGCGCGGCGAGCGCCTTTTCCATGTCATACACCTGCGAGAAGTTCTCGCCGATCTGTACGGGCGTCCTGACGGCGGCGGCGATTGCGGCGCATCCGTCGTAATCGTCGTGCCGGATCGGCTCCTCGATCCAGTAGACGCCTTCCTCGTCCAGCGCGCGCGCCCGGCGGAGGCCTTCCTTCGCGTCGAGCGCCTGGTTGTAATCGACCATCAGCGCCACCTCGTCGGGAATCCGCCGCCGGACGGCGCGCACCGCGGCGAGATCCTCGTCGAGCGCCGGATAGCCGAGCCGGAGCTTGATACCGCGGAAGCCGCCCGCCACGAGCTCACCTGCCTCTTCGGCGAGCGCGCCGGCCGGCATCAACCCGAGACCGTTGCTGTTGTAGGCGGGAATGGCGCGGGGTTCTCCGCCGAGCAGCCGGACGAGCGGAATGGCGGCGGCCTGCGCGAGCGCATCCCACGCGGCGACATCGACGAGCGACATCGCCATCCGGACGATCCCCTGGACGCCAATCAGCCTGTAGCGCGTCGACAACGCCGCCCACAGGTCGGCCGGCACGACGGCGGCGCCGGCGATCGCCTCGACGATGTCGTCGAGGAAGCGGATGACGGCTGGCGCCGCGGCCGGACGGTAGCAGAACTGGTACGCGTGTCCGGTGATCCCTTCCTCCGTGTGGAGATCGACGAGCAGCAGCGGCGCGGCCCGCACGGTGCCAGCGCTCGTGCCGAGCGCGTACCGCATCGGCACCATGACGGGTGTCGCGCGAATGGAGCGAATCGTAAGGCTCGGAAAAACGGTCACGCTTCCTCACGTAGGGCGCGGCTTGACGCCGCGCCAGGCGGGCCGTAAAGGCCCGCCCTACGTCCATCGGCGTGCAGCGCGAGGATCTCGCACACGGCGCGGTTGGCCGGCGTCGGCACGCCGGCCGTCTCGCCGAGCTGGACGACGCCGCCCGAGAGCCACGCCACCTCGAGCCGATTGCCCCGGTCGAGATCGTGGTGCATCGACGAGGTCATCTCTGTCGGCACGGTGTCGAGGAACGCGAGGCGGTCGTCCGCGTAGCGCTCGGGCAGCCGCACGCCGTGCGCGCGGCCGACGGCCACGGTCTCCGCGAGCAGCTCGTGCAGAAACGCCCGGCTCCGCGGGTGGCTCCGGATCGGTCCAATCGTCGAGCGCATGGTGGCCGTCGTGCCGGACAGGCCGACGAGAAACACGTATTTCTCCCAGAGCGTGCGCCGGATATCGTCCGAGATCTCGGCCTGAAGGCCGGCGCGTACGAGTGCCTCGAGCAGCCGCTCGGCGCGCGGCGACCGCCGGCCGTCGTACTCGCCGACGATGAGGCGCTGCATCGTGCCCGTCTGACGGATGACGCCGGGCCGCGCCAGCTGCGTCGCGACGTACGCCACGCCGCCCATCACGGCGGATTCGCCGAAGGCGCGCCGCAGCGTGTCGTCCTTCAGCACGCCGTTCTGCAGCGACAGCACCGCCGTCTGCGGTCCGACCATCGGCCGAATCGCTTCGGACGCGCTTTCCGTATCCCAGAGTTTGACGGCGATGATCACGAGGTCGGCAACCCCGACTGCGGCGGGGTCGTCGGTGGCCTGGACGCGCGGCACGCGAATGCTGCCGTGCGGGTCATTCTCGATGAGGAGTCCCTGCTCGCGCATCGCCGCCAGGTGCGCGCCGCGCGCGATGAACGAGACGTCGTACCCCGCGTGTGCGAGCCGGCCGCCGTAGAGGCCGCCCAGCCCGCCGGATCCCATGACCGCAATTTTCATCTGCTG
>CAZGLC010000101.1:0-4194 GCA_964526235.1 uncultured Bifidobacteriaceae bacterium | reverse complement strand
TCGCCTCCGGCCGCCTGCGGGGGCTGCGCGTCGGCGTCGTCTGCAATCACGCGTCGATTGACCACGCATTCCGCCACGTCGTCGACCGGCTCGCCTCGGCTGATGGCGTCCGGCTGACTGCGATCTTCGGCCCGCAGCACGGGTTCCGCTCCGACGTCCAGGACAACATGATCGAAACCGCGCACGGCGAGGACCCGTCCCGCCGCGTGCCGGTGTATTCGCTGTACAGCGACACGCGCGAGCCGACCGCCGACATGCTGCGCGACGTCGACGTGCTGGTCGTCGACCTGCAGGACGTCGGCGCGCGGATCTACACCTTCATCTACACGATGGCGAACTGCCTGCGCGCGGGGCGCCGGCACGGCATCCCGGTCATCGTCTGCGATCGCCCGAATCCGATCGGCGGCGCGCACGTCGAAGGCGCGTGCCTCGTGCCGGGATACGAATCGTTCGTCGGCCAGTTTCCGATCCCGATGCGGCACGGCCTGACGATCGCCGAGCTCGCGGCGCTCTTCAACGAGCACTGGGGGATCGGCGCCTCGCTCGAGATCGTCCGCATGGAGCGGTGGCGGCGCAGCGCCTATGCCGACCGCACCGGCCTGCCGTGGGTCCTGCCGTCGCCCAACATGCCGACGCTCGACACGGCCATCGTGTTTCCAGGAACGGTGCTGTTCGAAGGGACGATGCTTTCGGAAGGGCGGGGCACGACGCGTCCGTTCGAGCTCGTGGGGGCGCCGGGGATCAACGCCGAGCGGTTTGCGGACGCGATGAACGCGCTCGAGCTGCCGGGCGTGTCTTTCCGGCCGGCGGTGTTCGAGCCGACGTTCCAGAAGCACGCACGGCAGGCCTGCGGCGGCTGCCAGATTCACGTCGTCACCCGCGACGACTTCCGGCCGGTGCTCACAGGCGCCGCGCTCATCGCAATGTTCCGGCGCGTCGATCCCGCCGGGTTCAGGTGGCGCCCGCCGCCCTACGAGTACGAGCGCGAGAAGCTGCCGATCGACATCCTTGCCGGCTCGGATCTGCTGCGGAGGCAGCTTGAGAGCGACGCGCCGCTCGCCGAGATCGCCGCCAGCTGGCGCGAGGACGAGCTGGCGTTCGAGCGGCTGCGGAAGCCGTTCCTGGTGTATTAGGAGCGCGTCTTGGCAATCCCCGGCGCCTTCGCCTCCTGCGGCGTGGCGGGCGCGAGATGGTGCTCCGTCAGGTGCGCCTTCAGCAGGTCGAACGCCTGCGATGGGGTATCGGCGCGCTGGAGCAGATGGAGATCGCCGGGGCTGACGGCGCCCCAATCCACCATCGGCTCGAGATCGAGGATGCGGTTCCAGTAGTCAGTGCCGTACAGAATGATCTGAATCTGCTTGGCGAGCTTTTCCGTCTGCATCAGCGTGAGAATCTCGAACATCTCGTCGAGCGTGCCGAAACCGCCGGGGAAGATCACGAGCGCCTTGGCCAGGTAGGCGAACCAGAACTTCCGCATGAAGAAGTAGTGGAACTCGAAGTGCAGGCCTTCGCTGATGTACGGGTTCGCGCCCTGCTCGGACGGCAGCTTGATGTTGAGGCCGACCGTCTTTCCGCCCGCCTCTTTCGCGCCGCGGTTGGCCGCTTCCATGATGCCCGCGCCGCCGCCCGAGGCGACGACAAAGCGATGGTGCGAGGTGTCGAGGCCGAGCGACCACTCGGTCAGGAGGCCCGCGAGCTCGCGCGCCTCCTCGTAGTAGCGCGACCACTCGACGGCCTTGCGCCCGCGCACCAGGTGCTCGTCGGGCTCCGCGGGCTCCTTGCCCGCAAGGCGCCCCATGATGCGCTGCAGCGCCTCCTCGGCGTGCTCCCGGCTGTGGATGCGCGCCGACCCGAAGAACACCACCGTGTCCTGAATGTTCGCGGCGCGGAACCGGCGCAGCGGCTCGAGATATTCGGCCAGAATGCGAATCGGACGCGCCTCGTCGCTGTCGAGAAACTCGCGATCGAGGTAGGCCAGCGGTTGCGGCTGCATGTCTCGATTATCGAGGGACAATGCGGCAGAGACCAACCCCGCGATGCGCGAATTCGTTCATAGCCTGCTCATCAAGGCGCCGCCGGCGGCGATCCTCGACGCGTTTTTCGACGCCCAGGCGCTGGCGGCATGGTGGGACGTGTCGCGGTCGGTCTGTGTGCCGCGGCCGTTCGGCAGCTACGCCGTCGAGTGGGCGCCGACCGAGTGGCGCGACGAGATGCTCGGCCGTCTGGGCGGCGTCTTTCACGGCACGGTGGTCGACTTCGCGCCGGGGCACGAGTTCTTCCTCGCCGATCTGTACTGGCAGCCACCCGACGGCGACGCGATCGGGCCGATGGCGCTCGAGGCGCGCTGCAGCCAGGCGGTCGCGGGGACGCTGCTCCACATCCGCCAGTCGGGCCACGACGAGACGAACGTGCGCTGGACGCGCTATTACGACGTGATGTCGAGCGGCTGGCTCACCGCGCTCCACGGGCTGAAGCGGCATCTCGAGCAGCGCCACGGGTCCGGCTGAAGCCGGACACTACGTACTCTATAGGCGCTGCAGCTTGAGGAAATTCGACGGCCCCGGCGCCAGGTCGGGTGTGATGCTGACGAGCACGACGGTCGCGGCGGCCGGAATCGCGCCGCGCGCCACGAGCAGGCTCCCGATGCGCGTGGCGGTCTCGCTCACGTCGCCGTGGAGCCTGGCGACGACCGGCACCACGCCCCAATAGAGCGCGAGCCGCCGCGCGGTCGCCGGATCCTCGGTGGCGGCGTAGATCGGCACGCGCGGCCGCAGCGCCGAGAGGAGCCGCGCCGTCTTGCCACCTCTGGTGATCGCAACGATCGCCATCGCCTCGCTGCGCGCCGCGAGGGTCACGGCCGCCTCGCAGATCGCGCGCCCGTGTCCGCCGAGCAGTCGTGGCCCCTCGAGCGGTACGACGGCGGACGGCGGCGCCGCCTCGGCCTCTCGGATGATCGCGTCGAGCATCTGGACAGCGCGGATCGGAAAGAGGCCGACGGCGGTCTCGCCGGCCAGCATGATCGCGTCGACGCCGGCGCCAACCGCGTTGGCGGCATCGCTTACCTCGGCGCGGGTCGGACGCGGCTCGGTGCGCATCGACTCGAGCACCTGCGTCGCCACGATCACCGGAATGCCGAGCGCGCGCGCCCGCTCGGTGGCCTCCCGCTGCACCCGCGGCACGCGCTCGAGCGGCAGCTCGAGGCCGAGATCGCCGCGCGCCACCATGACGGCATCCGAGTCCTGCAGGATGGCGTCGAGCCGCTCGACCGCCTCGGGACGCTCCAGTTTGGCGACGATCGGGAGCTGCGGCGCTCCCATGGTGCGCAGCTGCTCGCGCGCCTCCTGCAGATCGGCCGGCGTCTGCACGAAGCTGAGCGCGACCATGTCCACGCCGAGCGACACGCCGAACTCGAGGTCCACGCGATCCTTCGGCGTCAGCCCCACTCGCGGCAGGACGACGCCCGGTGCGTTGATGCCCTTGCGTTCGCCGAGGACGCCGCCGTCCACCACCGTCGTCCGGATCTCGTGGCCGCGGACCTCATCGACCTTCAACTGAATACGGCCATCGTCCAGCAGCAGGGTGTCGTCCGGGCGGAGCAGGCGCGGCAGCTCGGCGTACGACGTCGACACCAGGCCCTCGACGCCCTCGACGTCGTCGGTGACGATGCGCAGCGCGTCGCCGGTCCGCAGCGTGATCGGCGCACCCCCTTTCAGGCGTCCTGTCCGGATCTTCGGCCCCGACAGGTCCTGGAGGATGGCGACGCTGCGATCGTGCCGGTCGGCCGCGTCACGGATGCGGCTGACCGCGGCGGCGTGCGTCTCGTGGGTGCCGTGCGAGAAGTTGAGCCGGAAGACGTCGACGCCGGCCGTCACGAGCTCGTCGATGGCGTCGGCGCCGGCCGTCGTAGGACCGACCGTCGCGACGATCTTGGTCCGCCTCATCGTCCACAAAGGTAATCTATCTCCGTGACGATCACGCTGTGGCTCGAACAGGCGATGCAGGACGCGGACCGCCGCGGGCTTCCGGCGCTCAGGCCGCTGCTCGAGGCGCTCGCGCGCGCCACCTCCGCCCTGCGCAGCGCCGACTGGAATGCCGACGCCGCCGGCCGGCGGGATTCACGCGGATGATCGCGCAGCCGCGCACGATGGTGGAGCTCGGACGGGCGCTCGCCGCCCGGCACACGACGGCCGAGGC
>CAZGLC010000100.1:5565-16357 GCA_964526235.1 uncultured Bifidobacteriaceae bacterium | reverse complement strand
CTAGACATGTCGGGTGCCGATTACGCGAATCTGGTCGCAGCATATCTGGCCAATCGGTTCGGACCGCGGGGCTTGAAGGTGTACCGCGAAATCCGGATCGGCAAGACGATCATCGGCAAGGACCGGTGCGTGGACATCTTCTGCGTCAGCGACGACTCGGAAAAGGCATTCGCCATCGAATGCAAGTTCCAGGACAGTCAGGGCACCGTTGACGAGAAGATCCCCTACGCGCTCGAGGACGTGCGGTCGCTGCCGATGGCCGGGTGTGTCGCCTACGCGGGCAGCGGCTTTTCCTCGGGCGTTCAGCACATGCTGGCGGCGTCGCCGATTGCCGCGTACTGCCTCCCCGCGCCGGGTCAGTCGCAGACGGCGGCCGAGACGCGCGAGCTCGATCATGTGCTGGCCGTCCACTTCGGATGGTGGGACGTGCTCGTCGACAAGCGCGCGCCGGTCGCGAGCGAGCGGCTGATTTAGCGCGACAGGTGATTCTCCGGGAGAGGTACGCGGTCTAGTATTTCGCGCATACTCTCGATATGCAGATGCCGCGAGGAGGTCCGGTTGCCTTCGACTGCGCTCAGGCCAGGAAAGCCGGGCGCTCCGTACTCTGGTTGTCTCTCGTCGCACTCTGTCTGGGTTTCGTCGCTGCAGGTCTGCGCGCCCAGAGCGGGCTCACGCCCGACCGTGCGCTCGTGCGCGATATTTTCCGGGAGCTCATCCAGTTTCCCACGACCGAAGAGAACGGCCTGACGCCCAAGGCGGCGCAGGCGATGGCCGACCGCCTGCTCGCGGCGGGCTTCCCGCGCGAGGACGTCCGCGTGCTCAATCTGAGCCCGCGCGTCGGCAACCTGGTCGCCCGGCTGCACGGCACCGACCGGAACGCGCGTCCTATCCTGCTGATGGCGCACATCGACGTGGTGCCGGCGCTCCGCAGCGACTGGTCGCTCGATCCCTTCACCTTCACCGAGCGCGACGGCTGGTTCTACGGCCGCGGCACGACCGACAACAAGGCGGGCGCCGCCATGCTCGTGGCCAACTTCGCGCGGCTCAAGCGCGAAGGGTGGCAGGGGCGCCGCGATCTTATCCTTGCGCTCACCGGCGACGAGGAGACGACGCAGGCGAGCATTCAGTGGCTCGTGAAGGAGCATCGGGCCCTCGTCGACGCCGAGCTCGCGCTCAACACCGACTCGGGCGGCATCGTGCTGCGGAACGGCAAGCTGTCGCTCTTCACGGTGCAGGCGAGCGAAAAGGTGTACGCCGACTATCAGCTCGCGGTCACCGACGTCGGCGGCCACAGCTCCCTCGCGCGTCCCGACAATCCGATCTACACGCTTGCCGCGGCGCTGCAGCGGATCGCGGCGCATCGGTTTCCGGTGAACGTCACCGATATCGCGCGTCTCTTCTTCGAGCGATCGGCGTTCGTCGAGTCGGGCCCGACGGCCGCCGATATGCGCGCCGTCGCCGCGAAGCCGCCCGACCCGGCGGCCGCCGAACGCCTCTCGAAGCAGCCGTTCTACAACGCGCGGTTGCGTACCACGTGCGTGGCCACGCGCGTCGACGCCGGCCACGCCAACAATGCGCTGCCGCAGACGGCGCGCGCCGTGATCAACTGCCGGATTCTGCCGGGAGAGCCGGCGGCGCCGATCGAGGCGACACTGCGCCGCCTTGCCGGCGAGCGCGTCACGCTCACGGCGCTCTATCCACCGCAGCCGAGCCCGCCGTCGCCGATCTCGCCGGCGCTGCTGGCGCGCTTCGAGCGCCTCTCGACGGGCCTCTGGCCCGGCGTGCCGGTGACGCCGGTCATGGAAGCGGGCGCCACCGACGGGATGCACACGCGCCTCGCCGGCATTCCGACCTACGCGCCGTCGGCGCTGGTGGAAGATCCCGACGACGTGCGCGCGCATGGAAAAGACGAACGCCTCGGCATCGAGGCGTTCTACCGGGCGACGGAGTTCTGGTACCGCCTGATGAAGGAGTTCGGGACGGAATAAGCCGGGTCTGCCCCCGAGCGACGTCGAGAAGCGAGCCCCGGCCTGCGTACTATCGGGTTCCGGCGCGGCTCGCGCTGATCTTCCAGATCCGGTGGCTGCCGTCGTCGGAGACGAGGAGGCTCCCGTCCCGCGCGACCGTCACGCCGACCGGCCGCCCCCAGCGGGAGATCGTCTCGCCGCCCGCTCCGTCGGCGACGATGAAGCCGGTCAGGAAATCCTCGAGCGGGCCCGGCCGGCCCTTCACCATCGGGAAGAAGACGATCCTGTAGCCCGAGGCCACCGAGCGGTTCCACGACCCGTGCAGCGCCACGAAGCCGCCGTTGCGATAGCGCCCGGGGAACTGCGTGCCGGTATAGAAGGCGATGCCGAGCGCGGCCGAGTGCGAGGGGATCAGCACGTCGGGCACGAGGGTCTTCTTCACGAGCTCCGGAAACGCGCCGACGTACCGCGGATCGTAGTTCGCTCCGATGTACGAGTACGGCCAGCCGTAGAAGCCGCCGTCCTTCACCGACGTGGCGTAGTCAGGCACCAGGTCGTCGCCCAGGTTGTCGCGCTCGTTGATCGCGGTCCAGAGAATGTCGGTGCCGGGCTGCAGCGCCAGGCCGACCGGATTGCGGATCCCCGACGCAAACACGCGGTAGCCGGAGCCGTCCGGGTTGAACTCGAGGATCGCGGCGCGCCGGCAGTCTTCGCCCGCGTTGTTGTTCGACTGCGACCCGACGGCCATGTAGAGCTTCGTGCCCGCGCGGTTGAAGACGATATTGCGGGTCGAGTGCCCGCCGACCGGCAGATCGAGCAGCTTTTCGGGCTCGCCCTGCGCCTTCAGATCGCCGTTCGCGTACTTGAAGCGGACGAGCGACCCGGTGTTGCCGACGTACAGATACCCGTCATGGAACGCCATCCCGAAGGGCGCGGCCACGGTCCCGGGTCCGCGGTTGTTGAACGGCGGAGGCGGGGCGCACGGCGGCGCCGACGCGCCGAGGATCGGGCCGTTGATCTGCGGGTTCACCGCCGGCGCAGCGCCAGCGAGACGGCCTGACGGTGGACCGGCGCCGCGCGCGGCGGGAGGCTCGCCCTGCGCGTACACGCCGCGCGCCTCGAACACGCCGTCGTTGTTGGCGTCGCGCAGCACGGTGATGCTGTTGGTGCCCGGCGAGCTCACGAAGAGATCGCCGTTCGGCGCGTACACCATCATGCGCGGCGCCTGCAGCTCGGCGTAGACGCTCACGGTGAAGCCCGCCGGCACGGCCGGCATGAGGTCCGCCGGCTTGTCGACGAGCGCGCCGCGATTCGGCTGGGCGGGCGCGATCGCGGGAAGCGTTCCCGCCTGCGGCTGAGGGGGCACCGTCGGCCGCTGGGCCACGAGGGTGGTCCCCACAATCAGCGCGGCAATCCCGGCGACGACAACTGTTCGATACGCACCGTTCATCAGTTCACTCCTATGGCCATCATGATATCCTCCGCGGCACCTTTTCATCCCCGTTTTGGCGGGCCCGAACACCCGCCCTGCAGAGGAGCATGCCATGGAGCCGACGAAACAGCCGCTGCCGCAGGAAGCCATCGAGGCCTACAACCTGTTCATCCATGGGGAGATCGACCGCCGGTCGTTCCTGGACCGCGTGAAGAAAGTCGCCGTCTCGACGGCCGCGGCGGCCGCGATCGTCGATCAGCTGATGCCGAACTATGCCGCGGCGCAGCAGGTGGCGCCGACCGATCCGCGCATTCGCGCGTCGTCTGAGACCGTGCCGTCGCCGCAGGGGAACGGCAACATCCGCGGACTGCTCGTGCGGCCGGCCAGTGCCGGCACCAACCGTCTGCCCGCCATCCTCGTCGTCCACGAGAACCGCGGCCTCAATCCGCACATCGAGGACGTCGCCCGCCGGCTCGCGGTGGAGAACTTCATGGCGTTCGCGCCCGACGGCCTGACGTCGGTCGGCGGCTACCCGGGCGACGACGAGAAGGGCGGCGCGCTGTTCGGCAAGGTGGACCGCGCGAAGATGGCCGAGGACCTCTATGCCGCGGCGATGTGGTTGAAGAAGCGCGTCGACAGCACCGGCCGTCTCGGCGTGACCGGCTTCTGCTTCGGCGGCGGCATCTCCAACGCCCTGGCGGTCCGCATGGGTCCGGACCTGCAGGCCGCGGTGCCGTACTACGGCGGCGCGCCGCCGGCGGCGGAGGTGCCGAAGATCAAGGCGGCCGTGCTCGTCCATCACGGCGCAACCGACACGCGGCTCGTCGAAGCGTGGCCGGAGTACGAGACGGCGCTCAAGACCGCGGGCGTCGCCTTTGAAGGACACATCTATCCGGGCGCCGGGCACGGCTTCAACAATGACGCGACGCCTCCGCGCTACAACAAGGCAGCGGCCGAGCAGGCATGGAAGCGGACGGTCGCCTGGTTCAACACGTACGTCCGCGCCACGAGCTAGGCGGTCGGTAGAGCTCTCCGCCATGGCAGCCACCGTCGCGACCGATCCGCCCGCCGCCGCGGCCCGGCGTAAGCCGTTCTACCGCACGCTCTGGGGCCAGGTGCTCATCGGCGTCGCGCTCGCGATCGTCGTCGGCTGGATCTCGCCGGAGACGGGCGAGGCGATGCAGCCGCTCGGCACCGGCTTCATCCGGCTCATCACGATGGTGATCACGCTCGTCATCTTCAGCACCATCGTCACCGGCATCGCGAGCATGGACAACATGAAGAAGATTGGGCGCGTCGGCGGCAAGGCGCTCATCTACTTCGAGGTGATGACGACGATCGCGCTCCTCGTCGGACTGGTGGTGGGGCTGTTGACGGTGCCCGGCGGCGGCTTCAACGCCGATCCCGCATCGCTCGATGCCGGCGCCGTCGCCAACTACGCGGGCGCCGCCAAGGCGCAGACCGTGACGGATTACCTGCTGCAGATCATTCCGGCCACGGTGATCGACGCGTTCGCGCGGGGGAACATCCTCAGCGTCGTGCTCGTGTCGCTGCTGTTCGGCTTCGCGCTCTCCGCGCTGGGTACGAAAGGCAAGCCGGTCGTCGACGTCCTCGACGGCATCACGCACATGGTCTTCGGCGTGATCAATATCGTCATGCGGTTCGCGCCCATTGGCGCCTTCGGCGCGATGGCGTTCACGGTGGGGCGCTACGGCCTGAGCTCGCTCGGGCCGCTCGCGCAGCTGATCGTCACCTTCTGGGTGACGAGCCTGCTGTTCGTGCTGGTGGTGCTCGGCGCGGTGGCGTCGCTCGCCGGCTTCAGCATCCTGCGGTTCCTGAAGTACATCCGCGAGGAGATCGTGCTCGTCCTGTCGCTCAGCTCCTCGGACCCGGCGCTCCCGTCGCTCATGACGAAGCTGGAGCGGCTTGGCTGCTCGAAGGGGGTGGTCGGGCTGGTCACGCCGACCGGCTACATGTTCAACCCGGAGGGGAGCTGCATCTACATGATGCTCGCGGCGGTATTCGTGGCGCAGGCGACCAACACGCCGCTCACCACGGCCGACTACCTCACCCTGCTTGCCGTCGGCGCGCTGACGCACAAGGGGGCCGCCGGCGTGCAGGGCGCCGCCTTCATCGCGCTCGTCGGCACGCTCCTGGTGATCCCCACGATTCCGGTCGCGGGCATGGCGATCATCCTCGGCATCGACCGCTTCATGAGCATGTGCCGCGCCACCGTCAACATGCTGTGCAACGGCGTGGCGACGGTCGTCGTGGCACGGTGGGAGAACGAAATCGACGGCGAGACGCTGCGGGCGAAGCTCGCGTCGATGACCTAGGCGCGCGCCTTCACCCCTGACATCTCGGCGAGCACGTCGAACATCACGGCGAAATCCTGCGCGGCGAGCCCCATGCCGCGCGCGGCGGTGAGGAACGTGTTCGTCACCGTCGTCGTCGGCAGCGGCACGCCGAGCCGCTCGCCCATCTCGATCGCCAGGTTCATGTCCTTCTGCATCATGTCGCAGTTGAACCAGGCCTCATCGGGCATCTTCAGCACGAACGGCCCCCGGTACAGCACCATCGGCGACGCGATCACGCTGTGCAGGAGCACGTCGACGGCCGTCTCGCGCGTGATCCCGCTCTTCTGGGCGAGCAGGATGCCCTCGCTGAAAGCGAGCATCTGCACGGCGAGGCTCAGGTTCGTCGCGATCTTGAGCACGAGCGCGAGGCCGTGGTCGCCGACGTGCGTCACCTTCGGCCCGATGTCCTGGAGGACGGGAAGCGCTTTCTCGAACGCCTCCTTCGAGCCTCCGACCATCACCGAGAGCTTTCCCTGCTGCAGCGTGATGACGCTGCCCGAGACGGGCGCGTCGAGCATCTGCGCGCCGGCGCGCGTCACGACGTCGACGAGCTCGCGGTTGGTGGCGGGGCTGATCGTGCTCATGTCCACCAGCACCTTGCCCGGCTTCAGCGCGGGCAGGAGGCCCTCGGGTCCCTCGACGACGGCCTTCACCGCCTTGCCGTCGGCAAGCATGGTGAAGATCAGGTCGGCGGACGTGGCGACGTCGCGCGGCGTGTCGGCCCACTGCATGCCCGCCTTGACGAGCCATTCCGCCTTCGATCGCGTGCGGTTGTGGCCGACGACCGTGTGTCCCTTGTCGAGCAGCCGCTTGACCATGTTGCCGCCCATCGTGCCGAGCCCGATGTATCCGAGATGCGCCATGTTGTCCTTTCTCTGGTGGCCGGAGTCCGCGCCGAATGAAGCAGATAGGTTACGCTGAATCAATGTCCACGTTCCATGCTGCGGCGGACCCGCGCACGCTCGCCGAGCGGCTGCGCGAGGCGGTCGAGCTGCTGGAGTCGATTGCGGCCGACCGGAGCGTTCTGGCCGGCGTGCCCGACGCCGAGCGCAAGCGGCTCCTCCAGGCGGTCGCCTCCGTGTACCATCCCGACCGCGTCGAGCGCCGGCGCATGGCGAAGAGCCTCGAGCGCGGGCGCCGGGCGGCGCGCGTCGAACGCGACCAGGCGGCACGAGCCGCGACGGCCATTCAGCGGCTGCGTCGGAAGCCGTTGTGTCATTCGCCGAATTACTTCCTCTCCGCCTCCGCTCCTTCGGAGCGTCGGCGGGACGAGCCGCAGCACGCGCACGAGCCGCAGCACTGCTACATCTGCAAGGAGAAGTACTCGCTCATTCATCACTTCTACGATCAGCTCTGCCCCTCGTGCGCCGGGCTCAACTTCACCAAGCGGACCGAGCTCGCCGACCTGCGGGGACGCGTCGCGCTCGTGACCGGCGGGCGCGTGAAGATCGGCTACCAGGCAGGCCTGAAGCTGCTCCGCTCGGGCGCGCACCTGATCGTCACGACGCGTTTTCCACAGGACGCCGCCAAGCGGTACGCACAGGAGCCCGATTTTTCGGAGTGGAGCGGCCGCGTCGAGATCGTCGGCCTCGACCTCCGGCACACTCCGAGCGTGGAGGTCTTCTGCCGCGAGCTCGCCGCCACGCGCAGCCGCCTCGACTTCATCGTCAACAACGCCTGCCAGACCGTGCGGCGGCCGCCGGAGTTCTACGCGCACATGATGGCGGAGGAGCGGGCGGCGGCCCGGTCGCTCCCGGCCGCCGCGCAGCGTCTGGTCGGCGCGTCCGCCATGACGCATGCCGCGGAGCTGTCACAGGTGGCACTCGTGCCGGAGGACCGCTCGCCGCAGACGCACCTCTTCCCGGCGGGGCAGCTCGATCAGGATCTGCAGCAGGTGGATCTGCGCGGTCGCAACTCGTGGCGGCTGCTCCTCGCCGAGGTGCCGACGGTCGAACTGCTGGAGGTGCACCTCGTCAACGCCGTGGCCCCATACGTGCTCAACGCGCGCCTCAAGCCGCTCATGATCCGCACCCCGGAGCGCGACAGGCACATCGTCAACGTGTCGGCCGTGGAAGGGCAGTTCTACCGCCGCTTCAAGACGACGAGACATCCGCATACGAACATGGCGAAGGCGGCGCTGAACATGATGACGCGGACGTCGGCGGCCGATTACTACGGCGACGGCATCCACATGAACAGCGTCGACACCGGGTGGATCACCGACGAGGATCCGGTCGAGATTGCGGCGCGCAAGTCGGTGGAACAGCGCTTTCTGCCGCCGCTCGACGCGATCGACGGCGCGGCCCGGATTCTCGATCCGATCATCGACGGGTTCAACACCGGCACGCACGTCTGGGGACAGTTCCTCAAGGATTACCGGCCGACGGACTGGTGATGCCGATACTGATTCGACTCCTGATCAACGCCGCCGCGCTCTGGGCGGCCACGCGGCTCGTGCCGGGCATCTCCTTCACCGGCGAGTCGTGGTTGTTGCTCGTCGTGGCGCTCGTCTTCGGCGTGTTGAACGCCGCGGTGCGGCCGATCCTCTGGCTCCTGACGCTGCCGTTTCTCCTCGTGACGCTCGGCCTGTTCACGTTCGTCCTGAACGCGTTCATGCTGTGGCTGACCGGCGCAATGTCGGATGCGCTCGGGATCGGCTTTCACGTCGACGGCTTCGGCGCCGCGTTTCTCGGCGCGCTGGTCGTCAGCATCGTGAGCTTCCTGCTGTCGCTGTTCGTCGGCTCGACACGCCACGATGAACGGGAGCGTCGGCGCGCATGAAGATCTCGGTCGTGGTGCCCGCCTTCAACGAGGAGCGCGGGCTCGCCGCGTCGCTACAGAGCATCCACCGCGCACTGGACGCCTTCGACGAGGTGGGGTGGGCCTCGGAGCTCATCGTCTGCGACAACAACTCGACCGACCGTACGGCCGCGATCGCGCGCGAGCACGGTGCGGAGGTGGTGTTCGAGCCGGTCAATCAGATTTCGCGCGCCCGCAACGCCGGCGCGGCGCGGGCCACCGGCGACTGGCTCGTCTTCGTCGACGCCGATTCGCATCCGAGCCGCGAGCTCTTCGCCGATCTGGCGCGCGTCATCGCGGCCGGGCGGTGCCTGGCGGGGGGCAGCACGGTCGACGTCGATGCGACCGACACCGGCTCGCGGCTCGTCATGAACGGCTGGAACGTGGTCAGCCGGGTGGCGCGCTGGGCCGCCGGGTCCTTCCTCTTCTGCGAGTCGTCGGCCTTTCGCGAGGTCGGCGGGTTCAGCCTGGAGTTCTACGCGGCGGAGGAGATCGATCTGTCGCGCCGCGTGAAGCGGCTCGCGCGGCGCCGCGGACGCACGTTCGTCATCCTGCACCACCATCCGCTGCAGACGAGCGGGCGCAAGCAGAACCTGTACGCGCCCGGCGAGCTCCTGGCCTTCATGCTGAAGATGCTCGTGCGCGGACGCCGCATCCTCCGCAGTCAGCAGGAGTGCTACCCGTGGTACGACGGCCGGCGCTGAGTGCTTATCGCCCGGCGTTGAGTCGTCGCTCGATCCGTGGATCGGGCGCGAGCCAGATCGCCGCCACGGCGATGTACAGCGCACCCGCGATGACGGGGTGAACGAAGGCCAGCGGGATCGCCGTCGCGTAGATGACGATCGAGAGCTTCCCCTTGACGTCGCTGCCGATCTGCAGCTCCAGAACCATGATCGTGATGATGATGGCGATCACCGCGTCGCTGAACGCTTCGAGCCGGGTCTTGGTCATGCCGTCAGTTCGTTCGCGGCGACGCCCGGCGCGACGGCCGCCAGCGGCTTCAGCGCCTCTCCTTCCATCGCGGCCACCGGCACGCCGTTGCGGTAGACGACGCGGCTGCCGGTCGTGGCGCGGATGCGGTCGCCGGGCGTCAGGATGCCGGTGAAGTTGAGGGGATCGGCGGCGCTGATCGTGATCAGCCGGTCATCCGGACCGGTGCGCCGGACCTCGCGCAGGCGTTCGACCGCCTCCGGCAGCGCGAACTGCTCTCCCGACATCCCGCTCACGAAACGCCCGCCGCGGATCTCGCCGCGCGCCTCGAGCCGGCGATAGATGGCGGCCAGCTCCCGCCACGGCACCCCAGACGACTCGCGCAGGACCACCCGCCGGAAGACGACCCCGTAGCGGCGGAGCAGCGTCCACGCCAGCAGTTCGACGGCGGCATCTCTCGAGACCGTGGCCGATGTCGGCAGCGCGAACCAGCGGCCGTCGGCCCCCGGACGCCGGGTGCCTGCCGCACCGGCGCCGATGATCCGCCGCAGCCCGCCGGGGCCGTCGGAGCTGACGCAGCCGGCCGCCACCAGGTCCGCCAGCGCGCCGTGGCCCTCCTCGACGCTCATGCGGCAGGCCGCGGCAAGGTCGTGCGCGAACGACGCGCCATGCGTCCGCAGCCGCTCGAGCACCGGATGGTCGATCGCGGCGGCGCCCTCGGGCCGCAGGGCCAGCCACGCCTCGGCATGTTCGCGCAGGAAGAGCGCGATCTGCGTGGCGCCGACCACCTGCGTCGGCCCGGTGGACAGCCGTGCCCACGCGACCTCGCCCGTCAGACACAGCATGTCGAGCATGGACGAGTCGTAGCCGGCGATGCGCGCCGGCAGCACCTCGCGTTCCCACGCGCGCGCCGGCAGCTCCACGCCGTCGAGCTGCGCGAGCACGGCGCGCAAACCATCCGGACCGACGAGCAGGCTCGCCGAGTCGACGTGCTGCCACGCGAACAGGAACCGCATGAACTCGGCCGGCGTCACCGGCGCAATCTCGGCGCGCAGCCGATTGAGCGTATAGCGATGGATGCGAGCGAGCAGCACGCGGTCGCACCATTCGAGGGCGGGTGGGGCCGGTGAGGCCGGCGGCGTGAAGAAACCGCGCAGCACCACACCGTCGGATTCGAGCGCGAGGAGCGCGGCGTCGACCTCCGCCGCGTCCACGCCAAGTTGGTCCGCCAGCGCCGCGGCGGTCGTGGGTCCGCTCAGCGTCAGTCGTCCCTTGACGAGCGACGCGAGCGCCTCCTCCCGCGTCCA
>CAZGLC010000100.1:0-5465 GCA_964526235.1 uncultured Bifidobacteriaceae bacterium | reverse complement strand
GCGTCGTCCAGGAAGGCGTACGGCCGCGCGTTCAGGATGTCGTCGGCAAACGCCGACGGCTCGGGCGTGTCGCGCGAGACGAGCTGCAGCTCGCCGGCGTGAATGCGCGTGAGCACGCGCGCAAGTCCGTCGATGTCCATCGCCTCGTCGAGGCAGTCGCGCAGCGTCTGGTTCACCAGCGGGTGATCCGGGATCTCGCGGTCGCCGGGAATGTTGTCGAGGCACGCCGCCGCGTCGGGAAACGCCGCCGCCAGCAGGTCTTCGGCCTGCATCCGCTGGAGCGGCGGTGGCACCTTGTTGCCGCCGCGGCTGCGTGGCACTGCCAGCGAGATCGTCGCGTTCCACCGCCAGCGCGTCGCGAAGAGCGGCGCGTCGAGCACCGCCTGGATCAGCGTGTCGCGCAGCGTGGCCGGGTGCAGATACCGGAAGACGTCGGTGAGCGGGAAGGAATGCTGCGGTCCGAGCGAGAGGAGCAGCGCGTCCTCGGTGGCCGCCGCTTGCAGCTCGAAGTTGAACTGGCGGCAGAACCGCTTGCGCAGCGCGAGCGTCCAGGCGCGGTTGACGCGGCTGCCGAACGGCGCGTGCAGCACGAGCTGCATGCCGCCCGATTCGTCGAAGAACCGCTCGAGCACGAGCGTCTCCTGCGTCGGGATGACTCCCAGCGCCGCGCGGCCGGCCGCGAGGTACTCGAACAGCTGCTGCGCCGCGCCCTGTGACACCCCTGTTTCGGAGATGAGCCAGTCGATAATCCCGTGATCGTAGGGCGGGCCTTCACGGCCCGCCTCGCGCGCCGTAAAGGCGCGCCCCACGTCACTCCGCAGATCGCTGACGGCCTTCGACAGCTCGTCGCTGCGCGCGGGCGCCTCGCCGAGCCAGAAGGGGAGCGTCGGCGGCGCGCCGCGGGCGTCGGTCACGCGGACCGTTCCCGCCGTCACGCGCGTGATCTGCCAGGAGGCGTTCCCGAGCTGAAAGATGTCGCCCGCCTGGCTCTCGATCGCGAAATCCTCGTTCAACGTGCCGACGAACGTCTCCTCCGGCTCGAGGACGACGCGGTAATCGGCCACCTCGGGAATGGCGCCGCCCGAGGTGAGCGCCACCAGCCGCGACGCGCGCCGGCCGCGGAGGGTGCGGTTCACCTCGTCTCGGTGCACGAGCGCGGCCCTGCGGCCGCGGCGGGTGGCGAATCCGTCGGCCAGCATCGCGGCCACCGCGTCGAAGTCGCGCCGCTCGAGCGCGCGGTACGGCCAGGCGCGGCGTACCAGATCGAACAGCGCGTCCTCCGTGTACTCGCGGCACGCCAGCTCCGCCGTGATCTGCTGCGCCAGCACGTCGAGCGGCGCGTCATGCATGACGACGGCATCGAGCTCGCCGCGGCGAACGGCGCGCAGCAGCGCGGCGCACTCAACCAGGTCGTCGCGCGAGACCGGCAGCAGGCGTCCCTTCGGCATGCCGGCAATCGTGTGTCCCGACCGGCCGACGCGCTGGAGGAGCGTGGCGATGCGGTGCGGCGACCCGATCTGGCAGACGAGGTCGACGTGGCCGATGTCGATCCCGAGCTCCAGCGAGGCGGTCGCGACGAGCGCCTCGAGCGCGCCGGTCTTGAGCCGGTGCTCGGCGTCGAGCCGCGTCTCCTTCGAGAGACTCCCGTGATGCGCGGTCACCGCCTGCTCGCCGAGCCGCTCGCTCAGCTGGCGCGCGACGCGCTCCGCCATCCGCCGCGTGTTCACGAACACGATCGTCGTCTTGTGAGAGGAGATGAGATCGGTGAGGCGCTCGTAGTACTCCTCCCAGACTTCGTGAGACATGACGGCGCTGAGCGGCGAGCGCGGAATCTCGATCGCCAGATCGATCGCGCGGCGGTGCCCCTCGTCCACGATGACGCAGTCGCCTCTCGTCGCCGGCGCCCCCACCAGGAAGCGCGCGACGGTGTCGACCGGCCGCTGCGTGGCGGACAACCCGATCCGCTGCAAGGTCCGGCTGAAGCCGGACGCCACGTTGGCCCGCAGCTCCTCGAGGCGTTCCAGCGACAGCGCCAGGTGCGCGCCGCGGCGCGTGCCAATCACCGCATGGATCTCGTCGACGATGACCGTGCGGACGGTACTGAGGAGGCTGCGGCTGCGCTCCGCCGTGAGCAGCAGGTAGAGCGACTCCGGGGTCGTGACCAGGATGTGCGGCGGGACGCGCAGCATGGCGGCGCGCTCGGCCTGCGTGGTGTCGCCCGTGCGGACAGCGGCCGTGATGCGCGGCGCCTCGAGGCCCTGCGCCTCGGCGAGCTGCCGGATTCCGCGGCGCGGCTCCGCGAGGTTCTTGTGGATGTCGGCGCTCAGCGCCTTGAGCGGCGACACGTAAATGACGCGCACTTCGTCGGGCAGTGGCGCGTCAGTCCCTTCGCGCACGAGGTCGTCGATGGCGGTAAGGAACGCCGCCAGCGTCTTGCCGGAGCCGGTCGGCGCGGCGATCAACGTGTGACGGCCCTCCCGGATGGCGTCCCAGCCGCGCTGTTGCGCGGCGGTCGGCTCACCGAGCGTGCGATGGAACCATTCAGAGACGAGCGGATGAAAACCTGCGAGGGGCATGGGGTGATCCGATCATAACAACTCTGTCGCTTCGCCACGATGGCCCGGTGTTTGCCATGCCGGCGGCATGGCACTGACGCACATTCGTCTCGCTCTCGTCATGGTGCTGTCATGCACGTCCGCGGCGGCGGCGGCCGCGGAGACTCTCCCGGTGCATGCGCGGCGCATCCGCACGATCGAATCGCGCCTGCGCGCGCTCGTCGAACGCGGCCTCCGCGAATCGCCGACGTTTCGCGCGCTGGCAGCCCGCCTCGAACAGTCGGACGTCATCGTCTATGTCATCGCGGACGTCTGTCCGCCGCCGGGCATCGCCGGGCGCCTGACGTTTCTGTCGGCCACCGGGGGCGTTCGCTACGTCGCTGTACGCCTTCGGCGTCTGGGGTCGCCGCTGCTCGAGGTCGCCGTGCTCGCGCATGAGCTGCAGCATGCGGTGGAGATTGCGGATCACGCGTCGATCGTCGACCAGCAGGCACTCGCGCGCGAGTACCTGCGGATCGGACACGTAAATACGTCGATGCCGCCGGGCACCGCGTTCGACACGCGCGCCGCGGTCGCCGTCGGGTACGACGTCTACCGCGAGCTCACATCGACGACGAGTGCGGCGGATGCCGATGCGTCCGGCGAGTAGCGCGCGCGACGCCCATACATCCTTGTCGATCGAACGGATGGATCGCACAGCGTTGTCGGAATTCCGGATGGTGCGTCCGCGTGCGGGCGTTCGATAATGAGTGCGTGGCGACGGCACACGCTGGGGGTCTGACCCCCTGGCCTAACGCGGGGGTCAGACCCCCAGGGGTCGTTTGGCTGAGGAAGTATCTGTCGCTCGATGAGCAGCAGGCGCTCGTCGTGCGGTGCGGGGAGATCATCGACGGCCCGGCCGGCGGATACATTCCGACCGTTCGAGGCGGCGGCAGGATGCGTGTCCGGATGGTGTGTCTGGGCCGGCACTGGAACCCGCTCACGTACCGCTACGAGGCCACACGCGCCGATTACGACGACGCGCCCGTCCCACCCGTCCCGGCGGACCTGGCGGCGCTGGCCGCGCGGATTGCAGCGGACGCTGGATTTGCGTTCGAGCCGGATATCTGTCTGATTAACTGGTACGGGCCCGAGGGACGCATGGGCCTGCACCAGGACAAGGACGAGAGCCGCGCGTCGATCGAGGCCGGACTGCCGGTGGTGTCGATGTCCCTCGGCGATACCGCGCGCTTTCTGTTCGGCGGATTGAAGCGGCGCGATCCGGTCGAGCCGATCCTGCTCGAGTCAGGCGACGCCTTTGTCTTCGGCGGGCCGGCGCGCCTCCGCTACCACGGCGTGTCGCGCCTCGTGCCGCGCACCGCGCCGCCGGAGCTCGGCCTCGAAGGCCGCTTCAACCTGACCTTCCGGAAGTATTAGTGCCGTAGGTGGCGTCCGGCTTCAGCCGGACCGGCGGCCATAATAAAGAAAGGTGAGTGCATTCGACGACTTTCTAACGTCCTGTCCCGACTACGAGACCACGCGCAGCCTCGACGCGCTGCGGGCCGCTGAATATAAACGTCTCGACGAGCAGGGGCACGTCTACCTCGACTACACCGGCGGCAGCCTCTACGCGGAGTCGCAGGTGCGGGCGCACCTGGCGCTGCTCGCCGACCGCGTCCTCGGCAACCCGCACTCGGCCAGCCTGACCTCATCGGACATGACCGCGCTCGTCGAAGACGCCCGGCGCGCCGTGCTCGACTGGTTCGAGGCGCGCGGCGACTACACGGCCGTTTTCACGCAGAACGCGACCGCCGCGCTCAAGCACGTGGGGGAGTCGTTCCCGTTCGAGCCCGGCGGCCACTTTCTGCTGACGGTCGACAATCACAACTCCGTCAACGGCATTCGTGAGTTCGCGGCCGCGAAGGGCGCCTCGGTCACCTATGCACCGCTGACGACGCCCGAACTGCGGATCGATCGCGCGCGGCTCGGCGATCTGTTCGCGACCGGCGGCGCGCCGCCGAAGCTCTTTGCCTTCCCGGCGCAGTCGAACTTCTCCGGCGTCAGGCACCCGCTCGAGCTCGTGGACGAGGCGCACGCGCACGGATGGCGCGTGCTCGTCGACGCGGCGGCATTCGTGCCGTCGAACCGGCTCGATCTGGGCCGTGCCCAGCCGGATTTCGTCAGCGTCTCGTTTTACAAGATGTTCGGCTATCCGACCGGGGTCGGCTGTCTGCTCGTCCGCAAGGATGCGCTGGCGCTCCTGCGCCGTCCGTGGTTTGCCGGGGGCACGGTGAACTTTGCGAGCGTGCACGGCAGGCGGCACCTGCTGGCGCCCGGCGAGGCCGGCTTCGAGGACGGCACGCTGAACTATCTCGCCATCCCCGCGGTCGAGATCGGGCTGCGGCACCTGTCGTCGATCGGGATCGAGACGATCCAGACACGGACACGGTGTCTGACCGGCTGGCTCCTTGCGCAGCTGCTCGACCTGCGGCACAGCAACGGACGACCGATGGTGCGCGTCTACGGGCCGGTGACGACGGCCGATCGCGGCGGCACGGTGACGATGAACTTCTACGATCCCGAGGGGCACCTCCTCGACTATCGACGCGTCGAGGAGCTCGCCAGCCGCGAGCGGATCTCGCTGCGCACCGGCTGCTTCTGCAATCCGGGCGCGGGCGAGGCGGCCGAGGGGCTCACCGATGCCGACGTCATCGCCGCCATCGAGCAGAGTCCCGACCTGACGCTGCCTCGGTTCCTGCAGTTCATCACGCACCGTGGCGGCAAGAGCGCGGGCGCGATTCGTGTGTCGTTTGGCGTGGTGAGCAACTTCGCCGACGTCCACCGGTTCGTGCAGTTCGCCGCCGGGCTCCGGGATCAGACGCGCCTCGCGCTCGGCGAGGTGACGTTCGACATCGAGTCGTGCCGCGTGAT
>CAZGLC010000099.1:0-16435 GCA_964526235.1 uncultured Bifidobacteriaceae bacterium | reverse complement strand
CATCCCGGATCCCGGCGCCGGCGCCGGCACCGGCGTCATCGGATCGCCCCGCGTCGGCCGCGGTCGTCCGCTTTCGTTCGTGCCGGTGGATGCAGCCAGCCGAGAACGGCAACACCGAATTCTGCACGCACCGCGAGGTGAAGCCGTACGCGGGAACGGCGGGGTTCGACGCCGAGGCGTGGTGTCCGGAGTGCCAGTACTACAAGCTCCGCCGCACACCGAAGAAGCGGAAGCCCGAAGACTACACGTACTAGTCCGAAAACTCTTTCGCCAGATCCACCCACTCCCCCTTCG
The DNA here is from genome assembly GCA_964526235.1 of uncultured Bifidobacteriaceae bacterium. GTDB lineage: Bacteria > Acidobacteriota > Vicinamibacteria > Vicinamibacterales > UBA2999 > MELF01. The sequence goes on along the minus strand of CAZGLC010000099.1, from coordinate 16,141 downwards.
GCGCGAGCTGCTGGTACGCGCGCCAGTGGGCGCGCGCGTCGCGCGACTGGCCGTTCTTCTCGAGCGTCACCGCCAGGTAGAAGTGCGCGTCCGCGTAGGCCGGGTTCAGCGTGAGCGCGTCCCGGTAGCACGCCTGCGCCTGCGTGTAGCGGCCGAGGTCGTGAAAGATGTTTCCGAGGTTGAAATGCGCCTCGAACACGTCGGGCTCGAGCGTGATCGCGCGCTCGTAGAGCGCCTGCGCCTCGGCGATCTCGTCGCCCGCGTAGTGAATGTTCGCCAGGTTGATCAGCGCGGGCACGAGGTAGGGATCGACCTCGAGCGCCCGGCGGTACGCCATCGCCGCCTCGTCGCAATTGGCCGGATCGCCGTTGTCGAGCGTCGACGCCGCCATGAAGTACTGCTCCGCCGTCGATTCCAGCGGGAGCGGCGCCGGGTCCATCAGCGCCGCCAGCGGCGGCAGCTCGCGCCGCCTGAGCTGGAGGACTTTGGCGGGCTGGGCTTCGATCCGGAAATCGAGCGTCAGCTGGCCTGCCCGTTGTGAGAGCAGCTGCCGCAGCACCCCGCGAAAGCTGGCGCCCGCGGCGAGCGCCTCGTCGGCGTCACGGACGAGGGCAACGTCGGCGAAGGAGTAGGACTCCTCGCCGTTGCGGCTGCGCTCGGGACGGATGAGGCCCCACTTCTGCATGTACCGGAGATGATCCTCGCGGACGCGCGCGTAGCGCTCGAGCAGCTGGCGTCGCGACGTAAAGGCGGCCCCGGGAGTCGTCACCGCGCGTTCAATATAAACCTAGTTGGTAGTTGGTGGTTGGTAGTTGATAGCCTAGTGTGATGTTGCTTGCGGCCGACGTCGGCGGCACCAAGACGCTGCTCGGTCTCTTCGAGCGCGCCGAGCACCGGCCGCGCGCGGTGCGCATCCTCAGCTATCCGACGACCGACTTTGACAGCTTCACCGCGATTCTCGACGCCTTCGCACGCGACCTGGCGCATCCGATTCGCGTCGACGCGGCCGTCGCCGGCGTGGCAGGCCCCGTCATCTCCGGCCGTGCGCGGCTCACCAACATCGTCTGGAACGTCAGCGAAGAAGAGATCGCCGCCCACCTCGACACGAAACGGGTGCGGCTCGCCAACGATCTTGAAGCGCTCGCCAACAGCGCCGAGGTGCTCGCCGCCGAGGAAGTGGCGGTCTTACAGGAGGGCGTGCGGCGCAGCGACGGCAACGCCGTGGTGATTGCCGCCGGCACGGGCCTGGGTGAGGCCTACCTGCATCGCGTCAATGGCCGCCTCCAGCCGGTGCCGTCCGAAGGCGGGCACGCCGACTTCGCGCCCCGCAGCGATCGCGAGATCGACCTGCTGCGGATGCTCCGGCGCGACTACGGCCGCGCCGAGGTCGAGCACGTGCTGAGCGGGCCGGGGCTGCTGAACCTGCACCGGTTCACCCATGCGGGCCAGAGCTGCGGCGCCGTCAGCGACCTGACGCCCGAGGCCGGGCCTGCGGCGATCTCGCAGGCGGCCATGGCGGCGCGCTGTCCCGCCTGCGTGGAGGCGCTGGCGCTGTTTGTGAGCATTTACGGCGCCGAGGCGGGCAATCTGGCGCTCCGCGGCGTGGCGACGGCGGGAGTCTACGTCGGCGGCGGCATGGCGCCGAAGATCCTGCCGCTGCTCGAGGACGGCCGTTTCCTCGAGGCGTTCTCCGATAAAGGCGAGATGGCGGCGCTCGTCGCGAAGATGCCGGTCACAGTGATTCTCAATCCGGAAGCGGGCCTGATCGGCGCGGCCGTCTTCGCGCAGGAGATGGTCGAGGATCGCTAGCCCGCTTTATTCGTGAAGGGGCCGATTTCGGTGCCAGCGCGTGGTGATGGTCGCGCAACGCCGCGATGGGCAGGTGATCGCGACGACGCGGAGGCACGCGCGAAGCCGAATCGCACCGGGAGGGCGGCCGCGAGGAGCACGCGAAGACAGCTCCGCCCTGGCGGCGGATCAGCGAGCGAGAGGAGACGTGATGGTCAGCCGGCGCGGGCGCCGAGCGCGAGGGCGATGTGACGCCAGGCGTCGAGGAAGGGCGTCGAGGTCGGCAAGTGGAGAACGATGCGGCGCACGGACACGACGACGTGGACGCCCAGCTTCAGCAATCGTTCACGCAGGAGCGTGACCTGGGTGCGCGCGCAGGCCGTCCGCGCGGCTCGCAGCCGGAGTTCCTGCATGAGGACGTACGCCGCGGCGGTCAGGAGGACGCGCAGTTGATTGGCCCAAAAGCGACAGCAGCTGGTGCGCCCGATCTGAAGCCCCTCGTGGAGTTCCTTGATCCGGTTTTCAATATCGCCGCGCGCGCCGTAGACGCGTTCGTAGAGGAAGCGGGGCGTCTGCCGCAGATTCGTGATCACGAAGCGCGGATTATCACGGGGGTCACGACCGGGAAGTCGGACGACTTCGGCTTTGATGACCACGCGGCGCTCGTGCGCCCACGTCCCAGCGGCATAGCGCGCGTCGGTGTAGACGTGCTCCGTCTGCCCACTGGTCTCACTCCGCGTGCGAGCCTGCACCATCGCCGGTTCGGCGAACCGCGCCAAGACGGTGTTTTCGGCCATGGCCACGACGTAGTCGAGACCCGGCTCGGCGTCGAGAAAATCCAAGACCTCGGGCGTCGCGTAGCCGCCGTCGAGTCGCACGAGGAAGCGCGCCCGCGGAAACGCGACCCGCAGCACGGCGAGCACGCGGCACAGCGTCCCGATCGCCCCGCGTGTCGCCGGCGCATTGCCGGGACGGAGGATCGCCGCACACAGGGACTGCTCGGCTTCGTCATTGAAGGTGAGGAACGCCAGCAGCGGCAGATAGCACCAGCAGTCGTAGTGCCCGTTGAAGAAGGTGAGTTGCTGCGCGCCGTGGGTCGGGTCATCGGTCGGGTCGAGATCGATCGTGATGCGGCGGGCTCGCCCCCGGAGCCGCTGCCGATGGCGCTCGATCACGCTCGCGGCGAGTTCGCGGCCCATCGCGTAGAGTTCGTGAGTCCCCACGCGGTTTTCGAAACGCGAGATCGTTGGTTGCGAGGCGAGCGGGTCCCCGACGATGGGGTCGCGCCCCAGCAGGAGCTTGTGAATGGGGTCGTCGGCCAGGCGATCGGCGTCGTTCGCATCGGGATGGCCGCAGGCAAGCCCGAAGATCCGTTGGGCCAGCAAGTCGCGGAGGGTGTGCCGCACCTTGCCCGGCGCGCGATCATCGACCAAGCACCGTGCGAAGCCGTTGATCAACCCGTACCGGCGCTCCGCGGCTTTCAGCAAGATGGCGCCGCCATCGGAGCTCGCATGGGGCTGATCGAACGTCGCGATCAGGGGTTTGGTGAAGAGGTCGGGAAAGAGAACGGTCTGTGGTATCGTGTCGTCGCGCAATCAAAAGCCTCCGTCGTGGGAAAAAGCTCGTGTCGCAGCGGCTTTGTACCATACGGAGGCTTTTGTGTCTCTGCCGAAATCGGCCCCTTCCTGAATTATCCGGGCTAGGTGCTGCCTTTTTGCGTTAGCCGCCGCGGACCTGTCCTCGGGCGGCATCGGGTGCAGCGCCGTGTTATGCCGCCGGTTGCAGCACCCAAGTAAGCATGTCATATTTGACATAGACGATCGCCGTGGCACGACAGGGGGACAAACCGCTCGTGTGGCTCCACGGTGAAATCAAGACCCCGCCGTTCAGCGAAACCGGGCGTGTGGAAGCCGGATTTCTCTTACGCCGACTTCAGCGAGGCGAGGTGCTCAGTCTTCCGCACTCGCGGCCGATGCCCACGGTCGGCGTCCAATGCCACGAGCTCCGGATCAATGACGGCGACCACGCGTGGCGCATCATCTATCACGTTGAACCTGATGCCGTGGTCATTCTTGAGGTCTTCAGCAAGAAGACGGCCGCGACGCCACAGCAGACCTTGGTGACGTGCCGCAAACGACTGGCGGCGTTCTTGGAAGCCGCTCGGAAGAAGAGGTAGGGCGATGAAGCAGGACAAACGACGACGACTCGAGCGCGCCGGGTGGCGTGTCTCCACTACCGCCGCGTTTCTGGGCTTGACCGCCACCGAACAGCGGTTCATCGACCTCAAGCTTGCCTTGGCTGCGGGGCTCCGTCAACTACGTGAACGCCGCGGCTTCACCCAGGCGGCGCTCGCCAAGCACCTTGGCTCCAGTCAGTCCCGAATTGCCAAACTCGAAGCCGCCGACACCTCCGTCAGCGTCGACCTGATGATTCGCTCACTGATCAGCGTGGGAGCCGGCCCCGCCGACATTGCCAGAATTATCAGAACCGCCGCCGCACACAAAGCGGCATAACGGCCAGCGTTCACCAGCGGCCGCTCACGATTGCATCAGCGGCCGTCTGGTGCAACGCGCGTTAGACCGCAGACCAGCTAAGTTGGACAAGAGCCAATATCTGGCGCCGAGAGTTCGCCGGGGCGGTCTCCGAGCACATCGAGCAATGGCAATCGGCTGCCGACCTCAGGGCCGGGAGCCAAGCGAATGTCCAAGTAGAAGACGCGGCAACCTTGCCTACCCGAGGACGAATCGATCCATCTCGCGCGCACGGCGAAATACAAATGTTTTCCGCTCGACAGCAGCCCATTCGGATCCGCAACAGTGTCGGCGCTCATGAAGAACATCTTCTTCTCGCCACGATCCACTGCAAACGTCTCCCGTGCTGGCACGACGCCCGTCCACGACAAGGGCCAGTGCTGGAACTCTAAACGCAGATTCTCGGCGCGAGATGTGCCCTCGTTGCTGAGGACTACGGTTGGCGCCGCGAGCCATTGCCCGGGAGACCGGTTAACAAATTGCACTCCCGCGACTTCCAGACGAATCGACGCCAATCGCTGAGGCATCTGTTGGTACTGCAGCCACAAGGCCGGCGCAGCCATTAGGAGCGACACCACGACCCCAATCGCAGTCCAGTTGGGACGCGTGATGTTGTTCCACAGGTTTCGAAACGAACCGCCATCCTTGGTCAAGTGGCATTCCCTCTGCGGTCTAACCAGTAGTCGGCAGAACTGTGTAATCGGTTACCCGTGCGACGGTCGCAGTGTAGCGCCGTCGGCTCGCTCCGGCAATTACGCGCAAAGTCCTGACGGAGCGGCATTTCCGGCGAAATCTCGAAACATTGATGTCGGGATTATGCAGAACTGCATAACACGCGAGCCTGCCGCAGCCGTCGCTGCGTAGCACGTCACGGCGAGGCCGCCGGGCGTGCCGCCCGGCGGGCCGACCTGCGGAGCACGCCGACGTGACGCACTGAAGTCGAGCGGAACGATTCATCGGCGCGAGTTCGTGCCGCGTGATCCAGGACGTTCGGACCATCCCAGGCGGTGCATGCCACGACGGATGTCGCCGGCATCAGCGCGTACTCGCGACGGGAGCGGCAGGATACGAGCGGAGCGAGACTTCCGGCGTGCGTAGCCGGGAGGCCCGTTGGGCGGCATGCCCGGCGGCGGCTGACGGGGGCTACCGGTTCATGCGCTCAAGCGCGCGGACGCCCGATCGCATGGCAACAAGGCAGGTCATAACGCTCAGCACCATCGCCACCGAGAAGCTCGCCGCCATGAGGAACTCGCGCATGGCCGACAGCTGGATGCGGCGGACGCGGCTGAAGAGCCAGAGCGACGCGGGCCAGCCGAGCAGCACGATCGTTGCGATGATGTAGAGGACGGCGAGAATCATGAACGCGACGCCGCCGTACGAGCCGGCCGCCTGGTTCGAATCGGCGCCGAAGCGCGGATAGACGGCCCCCATTCCCACCGCCAGCCCCACCAGCGCGCACGTCATGAACACGACCGCGAGCGCGGCGAGGACCTTCAGGAAGGGATCGACGCCCATCAGCTCGTTGGCCGCAATCGTCAGTCCCTCCGTGAACAGAAGGAGGGGGAAGAGGCCGGTCCAGAACTTCGACCAGAGAAACTCGCGGAGCCGGACCGGCGACGCCCGGATGATCCAGAACGCCGCCCCCTCGCTGGAGACGGCGGGGAACACGAACCGCACGGCGACAGTGGCGAGCACGAAGCCCGCCATCGCGAGGTTCAGGAACGCATAGACGTTCTTGAGGAACCCGCTCATGTTCGGAATCCGCTCGAGATCCAGCGTGCGGAAGTTGTAGAGGTACAGCAGCACGAGCGCGAAGAGCGGCAGCAGCTGCAGCCACTGGCTCACATCGCGCAGGAAGACCTTGACGTCTTTGATGAGCAGCTGCCGCCGCACGATCGAGAGCGGCAGCGCGTGCGCCACGCGATCGACGATCCGCAGCGGGGCGACGCGCGCCTTCGGCGCCTCCTGCGATCGCGAGTACCCCGCAAAGTGCCAGCGGCGATCGGCGGCGCTCAGCACCACGACCCCCGCCAGCGCCGTCGTCCAGAGCGCGGCGCCGTGCAGCAGATCGAAGCCGCCCTGGAGCGCCGCGAAGAGCGACTCCCCCGCCCAGAACGACGGCAGGAGCGGCGTGACCGGCGACTGCAGCGTCGCGAAAAAGTCGGCGATGTCGGGGAGCGACTCGACGCGCATCAGCCGCTCCGGCTGAATGAAGCGGAGGATCAGCACCAGTGCCGCCGCGAACCCGAGCCCGACGAGCATCAGCACGTCCCGCGCGCGGCGCGCGGGCAGGATGTTCACGAGCAGCAGCGTCGCGCCCGCGCCCACCGCGACCGGAATCATCGCAAACGGCGCGACGATCAGCATCGCGCTCGCGTAGTAGGCGGGCGGCGCGCAGCGCGCGGCCCCGACGCCGAGGAGCACCGGCGTCAGGAACATGACCACCATCCACGACGCCTGCCCCAGCGTCCGCACGAACCGCGACAGGAAGAGGCGCCCCAAGGGAATCGGCGCCGTCAGCAGCAGCCGCAGGTCGTCGGCGAGAAAAAACGTCGAGAGCGCCGTGACGACGCCGCTGAACGCCAGAAACGCGAGAAACGTCAGGAAGAGCCACGAGAGACCCAGACGGAGGAGGTAGTCGCCGAACTCTGCGTAGGAGAGGAGCTGCCGCGTCACCCAGAACGCCCCGCCGAAGAGCGCCGCGCAGACGCCGACGCCGACCGTCCCGAAGAGGCCCGCCCGCAGCAGGTCGCCCTGTTCGCGCCGCCGCACGCGGTTGCGCGACGTCCAGACGAACGGCAGCAGCAGGAAATGAAACGCGGCGCGCATCAGACGACCTCGTCGATCTCCTGGAGTCCGCTCCCGCCGGTCAGCTTCAGGAAGACCGACGTGAAGTGCTCGTCCGCGCCGCCGGCGAGACGCCGCACCTCGTCAACCGTCCCCTGCGCGATGATGCGTCCGCGATTGATGATGCTGATGCGGTGGCACATCTCCTGGGCGACTTCCAGTGTATGGGTGCTCATCAGGATCGCGACGCCGTGCTCGCTCATGCGCCGGAACACCGCCTTGATGAGACGCGCCCCGCGCGGATCGAGTCCCACCATCGGCTCGTCGACGACGACAGCGCGCGGGCGGTGCAGGAAGGCGGCGCTCATGACGAGCCGCTGCTTCATGCCGTGCGAGAAGCTCTCCACGAGCTCGCCTTCCCACCGGCGGAGCTCGAACAGATCCAGCATCTCGTGCACTCGCGCCGTGATGCCGGTGCCGTCGATTCCATAGAGACCCCCGTGAAACCGCAGGAACTCGCCGGCCGTCAGCTTCTCGTAGATGAACGGCCGGTCGGGCACGAAGCCGAGCGACCCCTTCGCCGACTCCGGATCGACCGCGAGATCGTGCCCGTTCACGACGATGCGCCCCGCCGTCGGCTGCAGCAGCCCGGCAATCATCCGCAGCGTCGTCGTCTTGCCGGCGCCGTTCGGTCCGAGAAAGCCGTGAATCTCGCCCGGTGCCACCGCGAGCGACACGTCGTCCACCGCGGTGAACGCGCCGTAGCGCTTGGACGTGTGCTCGATGGCAATCATTCTTCGTCACACCCGCAGACCGCGGACCGGCCGACCGGCGGCGCAGGCAGCGCGAGCCCCGGCTCGCGGCCGACGATGACGGGGGTGATCCGCGGATCCACGTCGAGTTCGAGGACGGTCATGCGCAGGCGGCCGATGAGCGGCACGATCGCGGCCTGCTGATCGAGCCCGCCGCGCACGAGGCGAAGGTGCGTCGCATCCGCCGGAAACTGGTTGAGCGTCGGATCGACCGGCAGCCAGAGGCCGCGGCCGTCGCCCTCGTCCAGGTACACCTCCGGCCAGGCGTGGTAGTAAAAGGCGCCCTGCGCGCCGCGGACGAACACGAGGCCGACGGCGATCCGCGCCGGGATGCCGGCCGCGCGCGCCATGGCCACGAAGAGCGCCGTGTGCTCGTTGCAGTCGCCGACTTTCGTCCGCAGCACCTCGACGGCCGACGGCAGGCTCACCGTCGGCTTCTTGTCGAGCAGCGCGTCGACGTAGCGCGTCAGCCGCTCCGCACGCGCGCGCGCGCCGACAACGCCCCGCAGCGCGATCTCGGCCTCGGCGATGATCTCGGGCGCGTCGCTTTCGATGAGCGGCTCGGGGGCGAGATAGCGCGCTGCCTCGGGGTCCGCCGGCCCGGGCTGGCGAGTCTGCGAATCGCGAATCTCGATGACGGTGCCGTCGGCCGTCTGGCCGACGCCGTCGAGCGCGAGCCGCGAAACCACGGGGTCCCCGCCGCGCGGATTTTGCGCGGTGGGGTGTAGATCGAGCCCCTCGAGGCGCAGCCGCAGACGCCGGACCGCGCGCGGCTCGTCGATGCGCTGCGACATCACCGGCACGACGGCTGACATCCGCAGCAGATCCGTCTGCACACTCCCTGGTATCGCGAGCCCCTGCGCCTGCTCCGGCGTCTCGCGCATCGTCATCAGGCCGAGCGGGCTCTCTTCGCGGATGACTTCGCCGGTGTCGGTCACCCAGGCGGTCGATTGGAGGCCCTGGTACGCCATCTCCACGCGGAACGCCGGAATGCTGCCGTCACGCGTGCGGACGATCTCGCGGTCGCGGACGCTCACGTCCATCGATGCGTTCCCAAGCGTCGCGGGATCGAAGATCGTCCACTGGTGCCGGACCCCGGCCGTCAGGCCGCGGCTGGCGAGCATGCGGAACATGTTGAGGCTGGTGGCGGGCGGCTCCTGGAGCCGCCGCTCCTCGGTGCGGGTCGATCCGGCGGAGGTAATTGCCAACTTCAGGCGCGGACCATCGCCGGCGCTCTCGATCGTGCCGCGCACCTCCACCGCGCCGGTGCCCGGATCGAGCGCAAACGTGAACGCGCGGAGCGCGAATGCGCTATCGACCTGTGCCGTCGTGCGGATGCTCGTCGTGGACGACGATCCGAGCAGCGTGAGCAGCAGCCGCGCGTCTTCCTGGAGCTCGAACCCCTCGTCCGTGCGAATGGTCTGGTTCACCGTGAAGCCGATCTTCTCGCCGCGGTAGTAGACGCCGCGCCATGTGGCAGTCGGGCCGTAGCGCGCCAGGTCGGTGGCGAGGTTCGCGGGCGCCGCCTGGAGATAGGCGCGGTGCACGAGCACCGCCATGGAGCCGGCCCATGCGACGAGCACCACCACCGAGAGCGGGCGCGTCACGGAGCGCGGAATCGGTCGGAACAGCGTCATCGCAGATGGAAATCCCGATGGTCTATCGGTCCGGGGGACGCGCGGCTGCAGCGCGCGGCGCCGCGCTGGCGGCCGCGCAACCCACACCGAATCAAGAGCTTACCTTGACTTGCCCGGAAGACGCGCAGTACGCTGGGTCGTCTTCGACGCCCGAGCCCTTGCTGATCACGCTCAACGGCGAACCATACGAGCTGGAGGGGCCGCTGTCGGTGGCCGATCTGCTGCTGAAGCTGTCGATCGACGCGCGCCGCGTCGCCGTGGAGCACAATTACGAGATCCTCCGGCGGCCGCTCTTCGTCGACACGATCGTGCACGAGGGCGATCGCATCGAGATCGTGAACTTCGTAGGTGGTGGCTGACCATGATTGACACGCCATTCGTGATTGCCGGGCGCAGCTTCGGGTCGCGGCTGATCGTCGGCACCGGCAAGTATCCGTCGCACACGGTGATGGCGCAGGCCCACGCCGCGTCGGGCGCCGACATGGTCACCGTGGCGGTGCGGCGCGTGAACATCTCCGATCGCTCGCGCGAGTCGCTCCTCGACTACGTCGACACCGACCGCATCTTCATCCTGCCCAACACCGCCGGGTGCTACACGGCGGACGAGGCGGTGCGGACCGCACATCTGGCGCGCGAGGCGGGGCTGTCGCACTGGGTCAAGCTCGAAGTGATCGGCGATGAGCGCACGCTCTTCCCCGATACGGAAGCGCTCGTCGTCGCCACGCGACAGCTCGTCCTGGACGGTTTCGTCGTGCTGCCCTACACGAACGACGATCCCGTCGTGTGCCGCAAGCTGGAGGATGCCGGCGCGGCTGCGGTGATGCCGCTCGGCGCGCCGATCGGGTCGGGGCTGGGAATTCAGAACGCCAACAACCTGCGGATCATCCGCGAGTTCGCCCGCGTGCCGCTGATTGTCGATGCGGGCGTCGGCACCGCGTCGGACGCGGTCGTCGCCATGGAGCTTGGCGCCGACGGCGTGCTGATGAACACGGCGATTGCCGGCGCGCAGGATCCCGTGGCCATGGCGGAGGCGATGAAGCACGCCATTCTCGCGGGGCGTCTGGCGTACCGGGCGGGGCGCATCCCAAAGAAACTGTATGCGACCGCCAGCAGCCCGGTGGAAGGCATGGTCGGTCGCTGAGCTGATGCCCGATACGCTGCCGCCGCGTCCGGCGCCGATCCCTGCTCCCGACCGCTCTCAACTCGAACGCCTCAACGCCCTGTACGACTTCGCGGCCGCCGTGCCACAAGACGGCTGGCGCAGCCGCCTGTCGGATCGGCTGCGCACCTTCCTGGCGCGCATTCTGTTCCGCCAGCGCGAGTTCAACGCGGCGCTCGTTGACCATCTCAACCGCAATGCCCTGGTCGGGATCGAGGCGCACCACGCCAGCGCGCAGACGGTCGTCTGGGTCGAACAGGCGGTGCAGAGTGCGCTCGATCAGATCGAGGAGCAGGCGGACGAGACGCGGCGGCATCAGGAGTCGCTGGCGGCCTGGGAGCGCCGCAGCAGCCATGCGATGACCTCGCTGGGCGCCGCGCACGAGGAGCTGCGGACCTCCGTCGCCGTGCTGCAGCAGGCGGCGCAGCATCTCAAGCGCGAGATGGCGCGGCTGGCCGAGAGCGGTGTTGCCGTAGCCGCGGGGCGGACGGGGGCGCCGGCGGCGCCGGCACCGCCGGACATGCCACGCGAGGCGCTCGACAGCCACACCTATGTCGGCTTCGAAGATCGGTTCCGCGGGTCTCCGGAGGAGATCCGGCGGCGCGTCGCAGACTACGTCCCGATTTTCGAAGGGTCGGCCGACGTGCTCGACGTGGGCTGCGGCCGCGGCGAGTTCCTGGCGCTGCTGCGCGAACACGGCATCCGCGCGCGGGGCGTCGATCTGAACGGCGCGATGGTGGATGTCTGCCGCGAGCAGGGACTCGACGCCGAGCGCGCCGATGCGGTCGCGTACCTGACGCAGCAGCCCGACGGCTCGATCGGCGGCCTCTTCGCGGCACAGGTGATCGAGCACCTGGAGCCGCGCCATCTCACGGCGCTGCTCGACGCCGCCTTCGACAAGCTCCGGCCCGGCGCGCCGATCGTGCTCGAGACCATCAACCCGACGTGCTGGTTCGCGTTCTTCGAGAGCTACATCCGCGACCTGACGCACGTCCGCCCCGTGCACCCGGAGACGCTGCAGTTCCTGCTCGTCGCGGGCGGATTCCAGCGTGTGGAGATCCGCTACCGATCGCCGTATCCCGAGCACGAAAAGCTGCAGCCGCTCGCCCCGCACGCCTCGCTTGGCGACATCGTCGACACGCTGAACGGCAACGTCGAGCGCATCAACCGGCTGCTCTTCACGTGGCTCGACTACGCGGCGGTCGGCCGACGGCCGTGAGGGTGCTCGGCAGCGCGGCGCGATTGCTCGTCGGCGCCACGCTCGCCTGGTGGGTCCTGGCGGCGGCGGCCGTGCCCGAGATGCCCGCTGCCGCGACCGTCGCGGCGGCTGCCGTCGCGGCCGCGACCGTGTGGCGCCCCGGCGCCGGACTGCTCATGGTGGCGGCCCTCACGCCGGCGGCGGCGCTCCTCGCTCCGCCGCCCGCGCGGGCGGCGGAATTGCTCGCGTGGTCACTCCTGGCGGCGTGGCTCCTCTGTATGTGGCGGCCGCTGGCAGCACGCGACTCGTCCGACGAAGCGCGGCCCGGCGCCGTGGCTCTTCCCGCACTGCTCTATGCGGCGGCGCTCGCCGCGTCATGGATCGCGCTGACGATCGCGGGCGCGCCCGGTGTGCCCGCGGCGGCGCTGCCGTGGTTCGTCCTGTACTCGATCCCGCCCGATCATCTCGTGCTGTCGAGTCCCGAGCCCGAGACGTGGACGGTTCTGCACAGCCTCACGGGCGTCGCGCTGCTCCTCGCATCGATGGCGATCGTGCGCGGCGATCCCCGGCTCCGCAGGGGCCTCGTGTGGACGCTCGTCGCCTCGCTCACGGTGCTCGCCGTCGTGACGCTCGTCGACGTGGCCAGCCAGTGGGCCGCGCAGGGATACGGCGGGGCGTTCCTGCTGCGGTACATGCGCGGTGAGCGGATCAGCGTGCATCTCGGCGACCTGAATGCCGCCGGGTCGCTGTACGTGCTTGCCGGGCTCATGGCGGCCGCCGCCGCGCTCCTCGAACCCCGGCAGCGGGCCGTCTGGCTGCCCGCGTTCGTGCCGATCGTGCCGGCGCTCGGACTGACCGGATCGCGCACGTCGGTCCTCGCCGGCCTCGGCGGGCTGCTCCTGCTCGCACTCGCACAGCGCCGGTGGCGTCTGACGCGGCGGCAGATCGGCGTACTGATCGCGCTCGTCGGCCTGCTGACCGTCGCCGGACTCGCGACGTTCGACTGGCAGTCGGACGTCCGCGGCAGCGCGGGGCGCGCGGTCAGCCTGCGGTCGCAGTTCCTCGAAACGTCGGGCCGGATGTTCGCGTCCTCGCCGGTGTACGGCGTCGGCATCGGGCGCTACTTCGACCGTTCGGCCGCGTTCATGCCCGACGCGCTGCGCGAGCTCTATGGCAACGAGAACGCGCACAACTATTTCGTCCAGCAGTTCGCGGAGCTGGGGCTCATCGGCGGGCTGTTGTTCGCGTGGCTCGTCTGGGCGCTGGTCGCCGCCGGCTGGACCGCCGTGCGCGACCCCGCGTCGCCCCCGTCGGCCGCAGTCGTGGGCCTCTTCGCCGCGTCCGGCGCGTACCTGCTGACGTGCCTCACCGGACATCCGCTGCTCGTGCCCGAAGCCGCATTCCCCTTCTGGGTTGCCGCCGGCGCGCTCGTCGCCACAGCAGGCCGTGCGCCAGCGCGCGCCCACTGGCGCGTCGCGGCGGTCGTTGTCGTCGGCCTGCTGCTTGTGACGGGCATGGCACGGGCGGCGTCGTCGTACGCGCGCGTGACCGCCCCCCCGACGGAGTCCGGTTTTCACGGCGTCGAAACCGCGCCCGACGGCACCGCGTTCCGCTGGATGACGCGCCACGCCGTGTCGTACGTCCCTCCTGGTGCGGGTTTCGTCCGGCTGCGGCTGCACGCGCCGCCCGAGGCCGACGCCTCGCGTCCGCTCGTCGTCGAAACCACGCTGGCAGGACGGATCGTCGACCGCCGGGAGCTGCCGCCGCAGCGCTGGGTGACGTACGACCTCCCCGCCGCCGAACCGGTCGACGCGCCCTTCCGGCGCATAGACCTCCGGACCAATCAGCAGTGGATGCAGGAGACGCGGCTCGGCCGGCGGGCGGCGCAGCGGCCGGTCGCCGTCATGGTGGGAGAGCTCAGATGGATCCCGCTGGAGGAGGTCCCGTAGGGGTGAGGCACGCCTCGCCCCTACAGGCGGAAGATGTGCGGGGCCTGGATGCCCTTGAGCGCGTTGCGGGTGTCGACGATCAGGGGGAAGCGCGAGACCATCGCCTCGTAGTTGAACGCGCGGTGGTTCGTGCAGATCACGGCGCAGTCGATGCCGTCCGACTGGTCCTCCGGCGTCGAACACAGGTTCACGTCGCCGTGCTGCAGCGTCGGCACGTACGGGTCGGTGTAGCTGACGGACGCGCCGCGGCGGTGCAGCAGCTCGAGGATGTCGAGGGCCGGCGACTCCCGCATGTCGCTGACGTCTTTCTTGTACGCCACGCCGAACAGGTGGACTCTCGACCCGTTGATGGCCTTCTTGACCGTGTTCAACGCCTCGCCGATCCGCTCGACGACGTAGCCGGGCATCGAGGCGTTGACGTGCCCGGCCAGTTCGATGAAGCGGCACTCGAAGCCGTTCTGCCGCGCCTTCCATGACAGATAGAACGGATCGATCGGGATGCAGTGCCCGCCGAGGCCCGGGCCCGGATAGAACGGCATGAAGCCGAACGGCTTGGTGCTGGCCGCGTCGATCACCTCCCACACGTCGATGTTCATCCGGTGCGACATCAGCGCGATCTCGTTGACCAGGCCGATGTTGACCGCGCGGAAGGTGTTTTCGAGGAGCTTCACCATCTCGGCGACATGCGTGGAGCTGACCGGAATCACCGTTTCGATGATCGACCCGTACAGGTCGCAGGCCAGCTCGGTGCTCAGACGGTTCACGCCGCCGACGACTTTCGGAATCGACCGGGTCTTGTACGTCGGATTGCCCGGATCAACGCGCTCGGGTGAAAAGGCAAGATAGAAGTCGACGCCGGCCTTCAGCCCCCGCTCCTCGAGCGCGGGCTGCACCACTTCATCGGTCGTCCCCGGATAGGTCGTCGACTCGAGGATGACGAGCTGCCCCGGCCGAATATGCGCCTTCACCGCGTCGACCGCCTGGACGACGTAGGAGAGATCGGGATCCTTGGTCTTGCGCAGCGGCGTCGGCACGCAGATGTCGATGGCGTCCATGTCGCGCAGGTGCGACATGTCGGTGCTCGCCCGGAGGCGGCCCTCGCGGACCGAGGCGGCCATCTCCTCGTTCCGCACGTCAGGGATATAGCTGCGGCCGGCGTTGATGTCGGCGACCTTGGCCGCATCGATGTCGAAGCCGGTGACGTCGAACCCGCTCTTCGCGAACTCGCAGGCGAGCGGCAGCCCGACGTAGCCCAGACCGATGACGCCCACGCGGGCGGATCGATCGCGAATCTTGTCCTTCAAGGTCATCATGCCTGCCTGTGTGCTTACCGCACCACGGCGGCGTCAACCGGGCGTCCGGCCAGCCGCGCCAGATCGGCGTCGACCATCATCGCCACCAGGTGCTCGAAGTCGATCTCGGGCTTCCACCCGAACATCCGGCGCGCCTTGCTGGCGTCGCCGACGAGATGGTCGACCTCGGCGGGACGGAGGAACGCGGGGTCGACGCGCACGTACTTGTTCCAGTCGAGGCCGACGTAGGCGAACGCGCACTCGACGAGCTGCCGCACCGAATGCGACACGCCGGTCGCGATGACGTAGTCCTCGGCCGTGTCCTGCTGGAGCATCATCCACATCGCGCGCACGTAGTCGCCGGCGAAGCCCCAGTCGCGGGACGCGTCGAGGTTGCCGAGGCCGAGGCGGTCGGCGAGCCCGAGCTTGATCCGCGCCACGCCGTCGCTCACCTTCCGGGTGACGAACTCGATGCCGCGGCGCGGCGACTCGTGATTGAAGAGAATGCCCGAGACGGCGAACAGGCCGTAGCTCTCCCGGTAGTTGACGGTGATGTAGTGGCCGAACACCTTCGAGACGCCGTACGGACTGCGCGGATAGAACGGCGTCAGCTCCGTCTGCGGCACCTCGCGCACGCGGCCGTACATCTCGCTCGACGAGGCCTGATAGAGCCGGATCTGCGGATCGACGTGCCGGATGGCCTCGAGCACGCGCGTGACGCCCTGCGCGTTGAACTCGCCGGTCAGCATCGGCTGATCCCACGACGCCGGCACGAACGACATCGCCGCCAGGTTGTAGAACTCGTGCGGCCGCACGTCCTGGATGACGCGCACGAGCGACAGCTGGTCGAGCAGATCCGCCGGCCGGAGCGTGACCCGGTCGAGCAGGTGCTCGATCCGCCACAGGTTCGAGGCGCTGAGTCGGCGGACGATCCCCGTGACCTCGGATCCCTTCGCGAGCAGCAGCTCCGCCAGACAGGAGCCGTCCT
>CAZGLC010000098.1:9107-16729 GCA_964526235.1 uncultured Bifidobacteriaceae bacterium | reverse complement strand
GCGCCGGCTTGAGGATGTTCGCGGCGTCGAGCGATCCTTCGGCCGATCCGGCGCCCACCAGCGTGTGCAGCTCGTCGATGAACACGATGATGTTCGGGTTCTCGGTGAGCTCCTTCATGATCGCCTTGAGGCGCTCTTCGAACTGACCGCGGTACTTCGTGCCCGCCACAATCAACGAGATGTCCAGCGCGAGAAGCCGCTTGTCGGCGAGGAAGTGCGGCACGTCGCCGTAGACGATCTTCTGCGCGAGCCCCTCGACGATCGCCGTCTTGCCGACGCCCGGCTCGCCGATGAGCACCGCGTTGTTCTTGGTGCGGCGGCAGAGCACCTGCTGGACGCGATCGAGCTCGTACTCGCGGCCGACGAGCGGGTCGAGATGGTTCTTCATCGCCGCCTCGCTCAGATCGCGGCTGAACTCGGCCAGGAGCGGCGTTTCCTTCACCCGCGTGAGGGTCGTCTTCTCGTTGAGGAGCTGGACGATGTCCTCCCGGACCGTGTGGAGCCGCATCCCCTTCTCCATCAGGATGGACGCGGCGACGGACCGCTCCTCGCGGAGGATGCCGAGCAGCAGATGCTCGGTGCCGATGTAGTTGTGCAGCAGGCGGTCGGCTTCTTCGGCTGCAAACTGCAGCACGCGCTTGGTTTCCGCGCTGAACGGAATCTCCACGGAGGTCGAGACCTTCTCGCGGAAGACGGTGCGGCCTTCGATTTCCTTCCGGATGTTCTCGAGCGACAGGTGCGAGCGGGCGAAGATGCGGCTGGTGAGCCCCTTCCCTTCCCGAATCAGGCCGAGCAGCAGGTGCTCGGTCTCAATGGAGATGCTGCCGAGCTGGCTGGCCTCGTAGCGGGCGAAGAAGAGAACCCGTCGCGCTCGTTCCGTGTAGCGTTCGAACATCCAGCCCGCCTCACCGGTGAGAGGTTGAAGGTAAGAAGCGTGGCTTCTTGTTGGCCATTATAGGGCAAAGCTCTGGCGTCACCAACGGTGGATCCCCCTAAGTCGCTCGCCAGATTGGGGTTCCGACGACGGCTTGGGCGAATGCCTGCGGCCTAGTCGGTAGGTGGTAGTCGGTAGGCGGTAGCGGTTGGTAGTTGGCAGTCAGCAGTCGATGGAGCACAGCACGTGAAAATCTGACTACCAACGACAAGCTACCGGCTCCTACCAACTACCGCCGTACTTGTTTAGCGGGTCGGCACTCTGCTGACCCGCCATTCTCTGAATACGACACACCGAGGCACCGAGGCACCGAGCATTTCTCGCTTGTACTGCGCGCGTGAATCTCGCATAACCGTGGCGTGCCTCGTCCGCCAAAGGATTCGCCGCCGCGGGACCCGCCGCGGACCATCGAGGATCTGACGCGGCAGATCGAGCGGTTGCGGGAGGACCTCCTGCGGTCGGAGATCGAACGCAGCCGGCTGCGGCGCGAGAACGAGCGGCTGAAAGAGGAGCTCGAGATGGCGCGCCGCCGCGCCAACCGCCAGGCGGCGCCGTGTTCGCGCGGGTTGCCCAAAGAACACCCCGAGCGATCTGGCCGCAAATCTGGCGCGGCCTCTGGCCGTCAGGCGCACCGCCGCCCGCCACCGCGGGTTGACGTGATGCATGAAGCGCCCTTGCCGCCCGCCTGCCCGGACTGCGGCGGGACGATCGCCCGACGCCGCGTGGTGTCCCAGTACCAAGAAGATCTGCCGGTGCAGCGTCCCGTGGTGCATGAATTCCGCGTGGCGATTGGCGAGTGCCGGCACTGCCATCGGCGCGTGCAAGGGCGCCACCCGCTGCAGACGTCTGACGCGCTCGGCGCCGCCGCGGTGCAGTTCGGCCCGCAGGCCGTGGCGCTCGCCGTGATCCTGAACAAACAACTCGGCCTCTCCTTCGGCAAGATCGTCCAGCGGCTCCGCGACCGTTTCGGGCTCCCCGTCACGCGCGGCGGGCTGGTCCACGCGGTCCATCGGGCGGCGCGCCAGACCCACCCCACGTACGCGGCGTTGTGCGCCCAGGTCCGCGGCAGCCCCGTCGTCACGCCCGATGAAACCGGCTGGAAAGTCGGCGGCCATCCGTACTGGCTGTGGGGGTTTGCGACGCGGGACACGACCACTTATGCGATCGAGGACGGCCGGGGCTTTGCCCAAGCCGCGCGGATGCTCGGCGCCGACTATGCGGGCGTCCTCCAGCGCGACGGCTGGGCGCCGTACCGGCAATTTACCCACGCCGCGCATCAGACCTGTCTGGCCCATCTCCTCCGCCGCTGTCGCACGATAAACAGAGACCCCCAACTATCAACTACCGACTACCAGCTCGCTCATATACTCACCCCATGGCTGACACCGTTGGATTCATCGGATTGGGCGTCATGGGACGTCCGATGGCGAAAAACCTCCTCAAGGCAGGCGTCCCGCTCGTCGTCCACAGCCGCAGTCAGGGCCCGGTCGACGATCTCGCCGCCGCGGGCGCGGCGCGCGCGTCCTCACCGGCGGACGTGGCGCGGCGCGCGACGCGGATCATCACGATGCTGCCCGACTCGCCCGACGTGGCGCAGGTGATGGAAGGCGAGAACGGCGTGTTCACGGCGCTGCAGCGCGGGTCGATCGTGATCGACATGAGCACCATCGCGCCGGCGACCGCGCGGCGGCTCGCCGCCCGCGCGGCGGCGCTCGGCGCCACCATGCTCGACGCGCCGGTGAGCGGGGGCGAGATCGGCGCGATCAACGGGACGCTCTCGATCATGGTGGGCGGCGACGCCACGGCCTTCGCGGCCGTGAAGCCGATGCTCGAGGGGATGGGCAATCCGGAAAAAATCCTCCTCATCGGCGCCTCGGGCGCGGGACAGCTCTGCAAGGTCTGCAACCAGATGGTGATCGGCGGCGCGCTCGCCGTCGTCGCCGAGGCGTTCGCGCTGGCGCGCAAGGCGGGCGTCGATCCCGGCAAGGTGCGGCAGGCGCTGCTCGGCGGCTTCGCGGCCAGCCGCGTGCTCGAAGTCCACGGCGAGCGGATGCTGACCGGCAACTACAAGCCCGGCTTCCGCACCGCACTCTATGCCAAGGATTTCCGGATCGTCGCGGCGACCCTCACGGAGCACCACAGCCCGGCGCCGGTCACCGCCGTCATCCAGCAACTCGTCGAGGCGCTCATGGCCGCCGGCCGCGGCGACGACGACTACGCCGCGCTCGGGACGGTGCTGTTCAAGATGGCAGGCGTCTAACGATGCGAAGGTGCGAGGGTGCGAGGGTGCGAGGTGCGAGGTGCGAGGTGCGAGGTGCGAAGACGATAGGAGACACTGCTGCGCGTCGCCAGCGAGATGGCGCTGCACGTGCTCGCCTACAATCTCACCCGCGTCATGAACATCGTCGGCATCCAGCCCCTCATGGCAGCGATCAGGGCGTAGTCGCTGCCATCCTGCTCCCGTCGGCTGCAGTCTCGGGGGTCTTACACGACCAAGACCCTTTTCGGGCATCAGCCCTGGGGCTGCGGACTTATCGGTGCCCAGGCGACGATGGTATCGTGAGCGTCGCAGCGGCTCGGCGCCTTCGCCGGAGCCAGATCCGAAGAAAAAGGAGGACGTCCCGTGCTTCCTCAACTCGCATTGGCATCATTCATCCTGCTCGCGCCATCGCTGGCGGAGGCGCGGCCGGCACGATTGCAGATCGAAGAAGCGACGATCGAGGACATCCAGGCGGCGATCCTGCGGCGCGAGCTGACATCGACGCGGGTGGTTCAGCTCTATCGGTCGGGATCATGTTCTTCGGAAGGCCTTTTTTCGAGCCGACGCTCCTTCGCATCGCTTCGGCGTACGAGGCGACAACGAAACACCGCATTCCGCCGCCGGACTTCGGACCAGTTACAGAACCGTAGATCCTTACCGGTGCCGTTCTGGGTTGGACACGTTGCTCCGCTGGAAGAGGACAGCGGGCGGTGTTGTTCTTCGGCGTCTGTAGCCAAGCGGTCATGTCCGAAAGTGGCGACGAACAGCCGCTTTCCAAACCTCTGGCGAATGACCGGTTTTGGGTAAAGCGGACGTTCGAGCGCCTAAAACCGGAATGTATGCCCCAGGCGGATGATGGCCTGCGTCGATCGCGGGACGAACTCCTCGCCGGGAATGAACGCGGCCTGACCTACCGAGACGAACAGCTCCTGGCCCGGCTGATATTCCCAGCGATAGGGCATGGAGAGCGCGAATCTCTGGCTGACATTGTCGAATTGCACCTGACTGACCAGCTGCATGTCCGGGGTGAAGCTGACGATGAAGTCGGCCGTGACCGCGTGGATGTTCAAAAGGCCGGTCGGAAGGTCGATATAGGTGTAGGTGTAGCGCGGAACGATCTGGAACAAGGCGTTGAGGCGGACATCGGTTCTTAGATCGACCCTTAAGTAATCGCCGTCATAGAAGCTGCAGCACAGAACATCGAGGCTGGCTGTCAGAGGCCGCGCATTCGAGGTCTGGATGGTGAGGTTGGCATTGGTCCAGTGGTAGCGGCCAACCGGAACAGGAACCTTGCCGGCCACGTTGAACGTCGAGGGCACGTCCTCGAAATTGTCGAAGGCTCTGAGATAGACCTGATCGCCGGAGCGAAAATTGATTCCCGCCCAGACTCCGTTCTCGCGCGACTCCAAATCGTTGCTCAGGTCGGTGACAAAATACCAGGAGGTCGCGAAGTCGAGCCAGCGCCAGCCCAGGAAGTTGCGCTGGCGATTCTGCAGAATGCCGTCGAATTGACGGATGCCGACACGATTCACAAAACCCAAGGCCGGAAAGAAGTTCGTGCCAACCTGCTTGAACCGCGTGTCGAGACCCCAGGGTTCGTTCGGATAATTGACCGCCACACCGAACGACTCGTCCTCTCCCTTGGTGTCCGAAAAGCTGCGCTGGTAGAACAAATCGGACTGCAGAATCTTGCCGGGCAGAAAGTCCGAGTCGCGGAACTGGAAATCGGCGCCCGCGAGCGTGTTCTTGCTTCGCCCCGTCGGGTCGCCATTGGTGAACATGACGCCCACCTTCGATTCCCCGACGGGCCTAGTGATGCGTGCGACGGAGAGCACCTGGCTGCGCTTGGTATCGCCCGTGCCATTGGTCACGACGGACAGCGCACCCACGCCGAAGCCTGCGTAGTCTCCGGACAGTTTTGTCCCGGCGATGAGGCTCACGGGTAAACCAGTCGCCAAACCCATATTGCGCGAGAAGAACGGCGTTCCGTTCTCGGGCGGATAGAGGTAGTCGGAACCCCGTCCGCCGATGGTGAAACCGCGACCGCCGAACTCGAACGTCGCCACGTCCTGGAGGAAGAAATCGCGGGTCTCCGGCTGGAAGAGATTGAACCGTGTCGTGTTGACCTGGAGAAGATCGAGCGGGCTGTTCGAAAAATCCGGATTGACGGTCAGCGTGCCGGTGAGCTGCGGGGTGATCTTGTAGAAGGCGTTACCGCTCCCGCGAAAGCTGAACGTTTCGTGCTGCGGTTCCTGCCAGTCAAAGCGATAGCGCAGCGCCCCGTACACCTGGACGTCGAGACCGAGCCCCTGATTGATGCCGGTGATCCCGGTGAGCGTTCCAGCGCGAGAGATATCGGCAGGCCGTTCGGCGGCGGAAATCGAGCTCCAGCGGGCGCGCTCGTTCTTGCGGCGAATCTCGCGTGAGAAATCGATCACCCACTCGGATTGCGCGGGGTCGAAGGAAAAATTGCGGAACGGGATGGCCATCTCAACCGTCCAGCCGTCATCCACAATTCGCGAACTACCGGCCCAGATCGAGTTCCATTCCCGGATGAAATCCGTGTTGTTCTGGATAAGGTCATCGATCCGCCCGCCAAGCGCGTTCATGACGAAGAGATAACCGTTGCGCCGTGTGTTCAGCGGGTCGAGGGTGATGCGCACGGTGTCGTCGACAGCAAAACTGCCATCCCGGTTCTTCGTCGTGGCGCGGATCTGCTCCGGGTTGCGGTCGTAGGCATAGACGGCGATGTAGAGATTCTCGGCATCATAGAGGAGGCGCAGCTCGGTGCGCTCGGACACGGGCTGACCGGTATCGGGCTCGAGCTGATAGAACTCGTTGATGACTTCAGCCTTCGCCCACACGGCGTCCGACACGTCGCCATCGATGGCCGGAGCCTCCGACGCCTCGATCCGGGCGGCTCTCGCTGTCGGTATGTAGGTGCTGAAGTCTCGCGCCGGCGTTGAAAGCGGCGTGGAGGCCGTCTGGGGCGGCATCGGAGCCTCCGCAGACAACGCGCTCCCTGCGAAGAGAAGCAGACCTCCTGAGGCAGCGCTCAACCTGAGCGCGATGGCGCACGAGACGCGCCATCGCGCAGCGCAGTATTTTGGCGCGCTCTCCCCCATCGCCTCCTGCATCACTCCGGCAAAGGCCTCAAACGCTCCAGGCGAGCAAGGCCGCGCGGCTTTGGATTTTACATCCGACGTTGTGGATTGAGTCGACAAGCCAGAACTGGCATCCCGCCAGCGCTAGCCTCGATTTTCACACCAGTGAAACAGATAACGCGGGCGTGTGCAACGGAGCTCGCTCGCGGCCGAGGCGATTCCCGGTCTCGCGGTGATGCCCGCGTGGGTCCTGGTCGTGGGGTCGATTGCCATCTGGGGCACCGTGAATCCGCGAGCCCGCCGCTGACGACACCCCGCGGAAAAGTACGGGTAGGGGTCATCCACCTCCCGGCGAGAATCCCGGAGCGACCTGTCGCATGGGCGCCGGTGCTCGCCGCGGTGAATACCCTGGCCCTTGTGTGCCCTGGGTGAGTGTGGCACTCTGAACTCAACATGAAGACTGACCTGCTGCAGCGCATCACCATTGAGCCAGGGAAGTGCGGCGGTCGCCCGTGCATTCGCGGTCAGCGGCTGCGCGTGACCGACGTGCTGCAACTGCTCAGTTCGGGCGCTCCCTTCGAAGAAATCCTGGAAGATTACCCCTTTCTGGAACGCGACGATATCTTAGCCGCGATCGAGTACGCCGCAAGGCAGACCGACCACGTGGTTCTCCAGGCGTCGTGAAGTTCCTGGTGGACAACCAGCTTCCAGCAGCCCTCGCCCGTTTCTTGATCGCACGCGGGCATGATGCCCAGCACGTCCTCGACCTGCAGATGAACCAGGCAGACGACGTGGACATCTGGCGCCAGGTCGTCTCCCAGGGCCGCACTCTGATCGGCAAAGATGAAGACTTCCTTCATCTGGCCAACCGGCCAGGAGCCTCCGGCGCTTTTGTGTGGGTGCGCCTCGGTAACTGCCGCAAGGCAGTCCTCCTGACGGCCTTTGAGCACGCCCTGCCCGCCCTCGTCACGGCGCTCGAAGAAGGCCAGCGGGTGATTGAGGTTCGGTAACCGGTCACCGCCGCCCGATCACGCGCCGCGCACCGGACGAGTATTTGGCAGGCGCCGGTGATCCCGCGAGGTCGGGACGGCAGCATCACCGAATCCGGCACGCACGCACAGCTCCTGGAGGAGAAAGGCCTGTACTACGCGATGTGGCGGCAGCAGATTGGGGAGAAGCGAAATTAATTTATAGTGCCCTTTCCGCCCGGTCCGGGCTTAACCGAAGGCAGACCGCTTATGCGACCGAAGGGCCCACGATGCCAGAATTTACAGAATTTACAGCGCGCATCACCCCGCGCACAGTGCGGATGGCCAAGGCACAG
>CAZGLC010000098.1:0-9007 GCA_964526235.1 uncultured Bifidobacteriaceae bacterium | reverse complement strand
GGCCACGCCTCCATCCCGAATTCTTTCCAGTCGTAATGCACCGTGGCCGGATCGACGCGGACGTCGGCGGTGGTCGCATGCATGAACGCCTGGATCGCTTCCTCGATCGTGTAGGACGAGGACGACGTACGCGATCTGACGCATGTGTCCGACCCCTCCAGTCCAGGTCCTCGACCGCCGATTGTACAGGTTGCGCCTTGTCGGATGTACCATGCGCTGGCGCCGCTCACCGCGACCGCCGGCACAGCCATGTGGAGAACTCACGTCATGCTTCGGCCTGCCATCATCTCCCTGGTCGCCCTCGTCGCGACCACGTCCAACGCATCGGCACAAACGTGTGCAGGCAGCCCGGTGGCCGTACAAATCCTCGGCTCCGGCGGCCCGGGCATCAATCCCGAACGCGCGTCAGCCGGCTATCTCCTGTGGGTGGGCCCTCAGGCGAAGCTCCTGGTTGACCTGGGCGGAGGAGGCTTTCTTCGGTTCGGGCAAAGCCGGGCGAAGATCGCCGATCTGGCGATGCTCGGCATCACGCATCTGCATCCCGACCATACGTCCGACATCGCGGCGCTGATGTGGGGCAGCAATCGTGCGCGGAGCGAGCCGCTGCCCGTGGCCGGCCCCTCCGGCAATGGTGCGGCGCCGGATGTCGCGACATTCCTCAACCGTATGTTCGACGCGAGGACCGGAGCGTATCAGGTGCTCGGCTCGATCCTTGGGGAAGGGCAGGCAGGTGCCGAACGCCCGCGCCTCGACATCAGCACGGTCGATGTGGCCAGGGACGAACCCGCCACCGTGTTCGATCGGGATGGCATCCGTGTCACAGCCGTGCGCATCCCCCACACGTTGCCGGCGGTGGCGTACCGCGTAGAGACCCGCGGCGTGACGGTGGTCTTCAGTTCCGATCAGAATGGCACCAACCCGAGGTTCGTCGATTTCGCGAAAGGCGCTGACGTGCTGCTCATGCACATGGCCATCGCCGCGAAGTCGCCTGCGAACCCGGGGCACGCCGCGCCGGCTGTGGTCGGCCGCATCGCCCACGAGGCAGGCGTCAAGCGGCTCATCGTGAGCCACATCGGCCAGTACAACCTTGATGAGGCCGTCGCTGAACTCCGCGCGTCGTACACCGGTCCGCTGACCGTTGGCGCTGATCTCCAGTGCACGCAGGCGCAATGAGCGCCGGGTGCTATTTCCCCCCGCGGCTCGTGATGCCCTGCGCCAGCATCTGGACCTTGAACACCGTCCCGCCGCCCACGATATAGAGCGTCTTCATATCCGGACCGGCGAAGGCCAGGTTCTGCGCTCGTCTCGACGGCGTAATGGAGCCCAGATACGCGCCCTGCGGAGTGAAGACCTGAATCTTCCCCGCGGCCGCCGTGTACAGGACGATAGGAACTATTAGTGCCCTTTCCGCCCGGTCCGGGCTTTAACTGAAGACCGCTTATGCGACCGAAGGGCCCACGATGCCAGAATTTACAGCGCGCATCACCCCGCGCACGGTGCGGATGGCCAAGGCACAGCGCGTGATCCCAGGCCAGGACGTACCGCAGACGATGCGGGACACTCCACACCCACTGCCGCACCGGGACCCGCGGGAACACATGGTCCACCCCGCTCGACGAAGCGCGGCAACCCCTCGCCATCGCGCAGCGACGCCGCCTGCGCGCGGAACGTCTCGAAGTGATCGCGCACAACCTGGTACAGCACGCTGTCCCCAGGTCGCCGCGGTTCGTACGTCGGGGAGGGGCGGCCCATGCCGCCGGTACAGGCGAGTGGCGTGCCTGCGGGTACACCTCGAGAATTGCTCGAAATGGCGCCCGTGGGACACGTCACATGGCAGAAATTGCGTACTCACCCCACGGGCAACGAGGCAGATATGTCGTACTGGCGAGGCGACGATCGGAGTGCGGGACGGGGCGCGCACTGGTGCGCGTGCGGTGCCTCGAAGCGATTACGGGCGGCGTCTGCGCCGGCGCCGGTAATCGGGCCGGAAGTCATGCCCCCACTGCGAGACGCAGTGCGCCTCGTCCACCACGAACCGCGAGACCGGGATCTCGCGCAGCCACCTCCCGAAGACGGCCGACCGAAACCGCTCGGGCGCGACGTACAGGAGGCGGAGCGTGCCCTGCACGGCCGCCCGCCACACCTGGCGGCGACCGTCACCGGACACCTGTGAATGGAGGGCCGCCGCCGCAATCCCGCGGCGGTTCAGGTCGTCGACCTGATCCTTCATCAACGCGATCAGCGGCGACACCACCAGCGTCAGGCCCGGCAGCCGCACGGCGGGCAACTGATACCCGAGGGACTTTCCCGACCCGGTCGGCATCACGGCCACCAGGTCGCGCCCCTCGGCTGCCCGGCGCGGAACGACGCGTGCCCGAAGTAGTGCTGGAGGGTCCGGAGGGGATCGGCCGCTGGATCAGCCATGTCGGTTCACGCGTCGCCGCCGGGTCGGACGCACCATCGCACCTTCGGACGCACCCTCGCACCCTCGCACCGTCGCACGTCAGATTGGGTGCAGCGTGCCCTGCTCCAGTCGGAGCACGCGGTCGCAGGCGGCGGCCAGGCGCGGGTTGTGCGTGGCGATGATGGACGTCAGCCCGTGCTCCGCGTGCATCTCGCGCAGCAGCCGGTGGAGCGATTCGGCGGTGTTCTCGTCGAGGTCCCCTGTCGGCTCGTCGGCCAGGAGCAGCGCCGGCTTCATCACCAGCGCGCGCGCCACCGCCACGCGCTGCTGCTCGCCGCCCGACATCATCGCGGGCCGGTGCACCAGCCGCTCGCTCAGCCCCACGCGGGCCAGGAGCGCCGCCGACCGCTGCTCGGCCTCGCCCCGCGGAATCCGCGCGATCCGCATCGGCATCGCCACGTTCTCGGCCGCGTCGAACTCCGGCAGCAGATGGTGGAACTGGAAGACGAAGCCGACGTTGCGGTTCCGGAACTCGACGAGCGCGGCGTCCGACATGGCCGTCATGTCGGCCTCGCCGACGTGCACGACGCCGGTATCCGACCGATCGAGGCCGCCCAGCAGGTGCAGCAAGGTGCTCTTGCCGACGCCCGACGCGCCGACGATCGCGAGCATCTCGCCGGCCGTGACGTCGAGGTCGAGATCGCGGAGCACGTGAATCCGCTGGGTCCCGACGACGTACGACTTGTTGAGCCCGCGGACGGTGACGAACGGCATCACTCGAAGCGAAGCGCCTGGACGGGATCGAGGCGCGAGGCCTGCCGCGAGGGGTAGAGCGTCGCGAGGAAGCAGATGAGTACCGCCGAGACGACGACCACCACGAAATCGAACGGCTGCACGACGAACGGCACGTAGGCGATCTGATAGACGTCCATCGGGATCTGAATCAGGCGGTACCGATCGAGCACCCAGCAGAGCACCAGGCCGAGGCTGGAGCCGACGACCGTGCCGACGATGCCGATGATGAGCCCCTGCAGCATGAAGATGCGCATCACCCGGCGCGACGAGGTCCCCATCGTCTTCAGAATCGCGATGTCGCGGCTCTTCTCCATCACGAGCAGGATGAGCGAGGCGATGATGTTGAGCGCGGCGACCATGACGATCAGGCCGATGGTGATCGAGATGGCCATCTTCTCGAGCCAGAGCGCCGAGAAGAGCGCCTGGTTCATGTCGGCCCAGTCCTGACTCACGTACTCGTCGCCGAGCACGTCGGGCTCGCGCGCGGAGATGGCCGGCGCGGCGTCGATGTCGGCGACCCGCAGCTCGATGAGATCCGGCACGGCCTTCCCCAGCAGCCGCTCCGAGAACTCGAGCGACACGAAGCCGTACGCCGCGTCGAACTCGTACAGCCCGAGCGCGTAAATGCCTGCGATCCGCACGCGGCGCGTGCGCGGAATCATCCCCATCGGCGAGAGCGTTCCCTGGGGCGTCAGCAGAGACGCCGTGTCGCCGACCCTCACGCCGAGCTGCTCGGCGAGGTTGCGGCCCACGAGGATCCCTGGCGGCGCGTCCTCGTTCTCGGGGATGAGCGCGTCGACGCCGCCGCGCAGCATCGCGCGCGCGATGTCGGTGACGCTCGGCTCGAGCGCCGGGTCGACCCCCTTGAGGCTGATGAACGCGTCGGCTTTGTCGGTCGAGATGAGCGCTTTGCCGAGGATGGCCGGACCGGCGCCGACAACCCCTTCGATCGCGCGCAGCTTCTCGACTTCGGCGCGGTAATCCTCGATCCCGCCGCTCTTCCAGACGTAGACGTGCGCGGTCGAGCCGAGAATGCGGTCGCGCAGCTCGCCCTGCAGCCCCGTCATCAGCGCGAGCGCGATGACGAGCGCCATCACGCCGACGGCCACACCCATCGTCGAGATCAACGAGATGACGGAGATGAACGCCTGCTTGCGGCGCGCCAGCAGATACCGGAGGGCGATGAAGAGCTCGAAGGTCATAGCTACAGGCTACCGGCTACCGGCGACCGGCTATTTCGGCCTCATCAACGGAAACAGGATCACATCCCGGATCGAATGGTTGTTGGTCAGCAGCATCACGAGCCGATCGATGCCGATCCCCTCGCCGGCGGCGGGCGGCATGCCGTACTCGAGCGCGCGGACGTAGTCCTCGTCGAGCGCGTGCGCGTCTTCGTCGCCGGCCTGCCGCGCCTGCAGCTGCGCCTCGAACCGCCGCCGCTGCTCGACCGGGTCGTTCAGTTCGCTGAACGCGTTGGCGATCTCCATTCCCGCCACGTACAGCTCGAATCGCTCGACGGTATCCGGATCGTCCGGCTTCTGCTTCGACAGCGGCGATACCTCCGTCGGAAAGTCATAGACGAACGTCGGCTGCACCAGGTCGTCTTCGCAGAGCCCCTCGAAGATCGCCATCGTGATCGCGCCGGGGCCCATCGCCGGCGTGATGTCGAGACCAAGCCGCGACGCCAGCGCCGCCGCCGGCTCGCGCGTACGCAGCGCCGCCGCCGTCACCTCCGTGCCGAGGCGCCTGGCCGCCGCCGCCCGCGCCGCCTCACGCAGCTCGAGGCGCCGGAACGGTGGTGTCAGCGCAATAGCGTGGTCGCCACACCGGAGCTCGTCGCCGCCGAGTGCCTGCCGCGTCACCGACACCAGCAGCTCCTCGGTCAGCGACATCAGCTCGGTGTAGTCGGCGTACGCCCAGTAGAACTCGAGCATCGTGAACTCGGGGTTGTGCTGCGCCGACATCCCTTCGTTGCGGAAGTTCCGATTGATCTCGAACACCCGCTCGATGCCCCCGACGACGAGGCGCTTCAGATACAGTTCGGGCGCGACGCGCATGTAGAGCGGGATGTCGAGCGCGTTGTGATGCGTGACGAACGGCCGCGCGAGCGCGCCGCCCGGAATCGACTGCATCATCGGCGTCTCGACCTCGAGAAACCCGCGGCCGACAAGGAAGTCGCGAATGGCAGCGATCACGCGGCTCCGCAGCTCGAACACCTGCCGCGAATCGGGGTTGACGATGAGGTCGAGATACCGCTGGCGGTAGCGGATCTCGATGTCGGTCAGGCCGTGCCACTTTTCGGGCAGCGGGAGCAGGCACTTGGCGAGGAACTCGAGCTGCGACGCCCAGATCGTAAGCTCTTTCGTCTTGGTGCGGAATAGACGTCCTTCGACGCCGACCCAGTCGCCGAAGTCGAGGAGCTTGTAAATCTGGAAGTCGCGCGCGGAAAGCGAATCCTCCCGGATGTACACCTGGATGCGCGCCTTGCCGTCGGTCAGCACCAGGAAATTCGCCTTGCCGAACGCGCGAATCGCGAGAATGCGGCCGGCCGTGCGTGTCGTGGGGCGCGCGGCCTCGAGCTCCTCGCCGCTCTTGCCGCCGTGCGCGCCGACGATCTCCTCGATCGACGCCTGCGGATCGAACCGGTTCGGGTAGGGCGCCACGCCGAGACGGCGCAGCTCCTCCAGGTTGGCGCGCCGCTGCAGCACCTGATCGGATTCCTGCGTCGTGGTCATTCGCGTGAGAGGCGACGGCGAATGGCGTCGAGCAATCCGTTGACGAACCGCACCGCCTCGTCATGGCTGAAAGTGCGGGCCAGCTCGAGCGCCTCGTTGATGATGACGCGCGCGGGGGTGTCCGGCTCGTGGAGGAACTCGTACACGGCCAGCCGGAGAATCAGGCGATCCATGACGTTCATCCGCTCGAGGCGCCAGTGCTCGGCCGACTCCGCGATGAGCGGATCGAGATGGTCCACCTGGTCGGTGACGCCGGTCGCGAGCGCCTCCGCAAACGCGCGGTGCTCGTCGGGCAGGTCGCTCGTGGGCGGCTCGTCGTGCAGCCAGAAGGTGCGCAGCACGTCGGGCATCGACGCGCGCCCCACCTCCCATTGATAGAGCATCTGGAGCGCTGCCTCGCGCGCCTGGTGACGCGCGTGCCTGCCGATGCGCGGCGCGGAGCGGCGTTCCGTCCGCGCCGTCATCGCGTGCCGGCCTCGTGCAGCCGCTGAAAGAGCGTCGCCATTTCAATCGCGGCAAGCGCCGCCTCGCGCCCCTTGTTGTCGGGGCCGTCGCCGGCACGCGCCTGCGCCTGCTCCTCGGTCAGCGTCGTCAGCACTCCGAATGCCATCGGCACCCCAGAGTCGGACGCTGCGGCGGCAATCCACAGGCAGGTCGCCTGGGCAAGGTACTCGAAGTGCATCGTCTCGCCCTTGATGAGGCAGCCGAGGCAGATGACCGCGTCGAACTGCCCCATCCGCGCGAGGCGAAGCGCCGTCACCGGTATCTCGAACGACCCCGGCACGCGCACGATCGTGATGTGATCGTCCGGCACCTGCGCGTCCGCCAGCGCGCGCCGCGCGCCGGCGAGCAGCCCCTCGGTGATCTCCCCGTTGAAGCGCGAGACGACCACGGCGAAGCGGCAGCCGGCGGCGGTTCGCGTCCCCTGCAGCTCCATGCGCCCGCCTACCTCCCCTTGAACTCGGCTTTCCGCTTCTCGAGGAACGCGGCGGTGCCCTCGCGCATGTCGTCGGTCGACGCCACCAGCCCGAAGAGCGCGGCTTCGAGGAACTGTCCCTTGTCGAGCGGCATCTCGAGCCCGCGGTTGACCGCTTCGATGATGTACCGCACCGCGACGGGCGGCTTCGCCGCCAGCTCCGACGCCAGCTTCTTCGCCTCCGTCATCAGCTCCGCGGCCGGGACGACGCGGTTGACGAGCCCAATCTGGAGCGCGTCGGCCGCGGTGATGTGCCGTCCCGAGAGGAGCAGGTCGAGCGCCGCGCCCTTGCCGACGAGACGTGCGAGCCGCTGGGTCCCCGCATAGCCGGGAATGATGCCGAGATTGATTTCGGGCTGGCCCAGCCGCGCGGTATCGGCCGCCAGGCGGAGCGTGCACGCCATCGCCAGCTCGCAGCCGCCGCCGAGTGCGTAGCCGTTGATCGCGGCAATGACCGGCTTGCCCATGTTCTCGATCAGATCGAAGACGTGCTGGCCGCGGAGCGCGTGCTCCCTGCCGTCGACCGGCCGCTGCGCCGCCAGCTCGTTGATGTCGGCGCCCGCGACGAACGCCTTCTCGCCGGCGCCCG
This sequence comes from uncultured Bifidobacteriaceae bacterium, assembly GCA_964526235.1. GTDB lineage: Bacteria > Acidobacteriota > Vicinamibacteria > Vicinamibacterales > UBA2999 > MELF01. The sequence continues at coordinate 1,508 of CAZGLC010000098.1, read as the reverse complement.
TCAGGATGACGACGCGGATCGCGGAATCGTGCGTGAGGTCGAGAACGGCGCGGCGAAGGGCGTCGATCGTCGGGACGTTGAGCGCGTTGAGGACCTGCGGCCGGTTGATGGTGAGGACGGCAACCGCGCCATCGCGCTCGAGAAGAAGATTGTCAAAGCTCATCGCGCGAGGTTTGCGCGATTATACCCCACGCCCAGCACGCGGCCGTGCCGGCACACGCACCGATGGCGTCCGCGATCAGATCGGCGGCGTCGGCGGATCGCCCCGGCACGAACATCTGGTGGGTCTCGTCCGTGACGGCGTACGTCACGGCGACGGCGATCGCCAGGCCGGCGGTGGGCGCGGCGATGCGGCGCGGCAGTCCACCCGCGATCGCCCGCACGGCGAGGACCGCGAGGCCGAAGTACGCGACGGCGTGCCACGGCTTGTCGCCGCCGGCGGGGATGGGCGGCTGCGGCAGCGACGACACATAGAAGATCGCCGCCATGTAGACGACGACCGGCGCCCAGAGCAGCAAGGGTCTCAGAACGGCAGCGGGTACAGAAGCCAGCCGGCAAGGATGCCGCCGACGACGAGGCTGGCGAAGAGCCGGAGGCCGAGCCGCAGCTGCTCGGGCGGCTCGTCGCGCATCAGCGTCGCAAACACGATCGAGACGAAGAGCGCGAAGACGACCATCGCGCCCAGGTGCGTCGTCATTTGCGCCCCTGCGCCACGTCGAAGGCGTCGAGCACGACGAGCATGTTGAGAAGCCCGGCGACGATGAGAAACGCGTTGCCGTACTCGAACGTGGCGGCAATGGCGCGGCCGGCGCCCAGCGTCATCGCCTTGGCGATGACGTACGGCATGCCGATGCCGATATTGGCGAACGCCGCCAGCGCGACCAGCGGTTGCGACAGCTCGAACGGGAACAGCCGTCCTTCGAGCCACAGCCCGCACGCGAACATCAGGGGGAGCGTGATCAGGAAAATCAGCGCCTTGCGGTGGCGGCCGAGCCACAGATGACCGGCGCCGGGCACCGCCCAGGCGGCGGCGCATATCAGATAGGTCATTCCGGGGGAGCGGACCTGCTCCGCTGCGGCGGACGGCATCGCTCGTAGTCTACTGTACAGATCGCGCGCGCCAGGACGACGCCGAGCGCCAGGCCGGCGGCCGCGCGAACGGCATTCGATCCGGACCAGAGCGTGAGGACGTTGAGCGCTAGTACGATCATCACGCTGCGTACGCAGGCCGGGTCCCGCAGTACGTAGGCCGGGGCTCGCGGCGCTCCATGAGTCATGCGCCGCAGACCCGGCAGAACGAGCAGCCCCACCGCCGCGCCGATATAAATCCCCAGACACCGCGCGCAGACCGGCAGCTGCGCGCCGTCGAGAAAGAGCGATCGCTCAACCATCTGATGGCAGATGCGGCCGCCGAACAGGTACACGACGCCCGCCAGCGGCACCGGCAGCCACGGCGCAAGCAGCACGAGCGCCGCCCAGCCTGACGCGAGCACCGCCAGAACCGTCAC
>CAZGLC010000097.1:10584-16742 GCA_964526235.1 uncultured Bifidobacteriaceae bacterium | reverse complement strand
TGGCCGCGTCCGGATGCAGCGAGTTCACGCGGCAGAGCCGGGCGCCGGCGCAGCTCGTGATCGTCCGACTCGAAACGCCAGCGGTGGAGTTCGTTCAGCTTCAAGGCGGAACCGGCGTCCCTGGTTCAATCCAGACGATTTCTGGATTCAGCGCGGGACCGCTGTTTTCAGACGTCAGCCCGCCCAATTCGGATCGCGGGCGGGTCGTCCTCCGGCAGATTCTCCGCGATCCAGGTGCGCCGGGGGCGCCGGCGTTGCCTACACCCCTGAATGACATCACCGTGACTGAATTCGAGGTGAGATATCGGCTCCCGAATGGACGGAACACGGCCGGAGTCGATGTTCCATTTCCGGTGCGAGGCGGACTCACCATGACGATTGCAGGCACGGGAACTGCCACTGGAGAATTCGAGCTGGTGCGCCGGGTGGCCAAGCAAGAGCCGCCGCTCGGTGCGCTCAGGGGTAGCAGCATCGTGCTCTCGATGATCGGCGACGTCACATTCTTCGGCCGCGATCAGACCGGGAACAACGTGTCGGCGACCGGCAGCGTCCAAATCAGTTTTGCGGATTTCTAGAACAATATGCATGCATTGAACCGCGCCCGAACATCTGTTTCGGTTCTGTTGGCCGTCGTGGTCGGTGCGGCCGCAAGCGGCTGCTCTGTTGAGGAGTCGTCGCGTCCCACCATCACGGGGCCATCGGAGTTCGCGTTGTCGGTGACGCTCACGGCGAGCCCCGATCAACTGCCGCGCGACGGCCGGTCGCAATCGATCGTCACCGTCCTGGTGCGAAACGACGCCGGGCGCCCCGTATCCGGCCAGCGGCTGGGTGTTACGTCCGACGTCGGCACGGTGTCGCAAACCGAGGTCATAACCGGCGAAGACGGTCGTGCCACGTTCGCGTTCGTTGCGCCTGCAGCTGCGAGCAGCAACACCGCCGTCGTGAGGGCCGTACCAGTCGGTGAGAACTTTCAGAACAATCAGGTCGGCCGCACGGTGACGATTGCATTGACCGGCACGTCAGGGGTGACGAGCGCCACCGCGCCGACAGCGTCATTCACCTTTTCGCCCTCGGCGCCCGCGCAGCGGGATACCGTGACGTTCGACGCGAGCGCCTCGACCGACGAAGGGGTTCGGTGTCTCGACGTCTGCACCTACTCGTGGAACTTCGGCGGCGAGGCGACCGGGTCGGGCCGGATTGTGACGTATGCCTTCCAGACCCCGCGCACCTACGCCGTGACGCTCACCGTGACCGACGGCGCGGGCGCCACGGGCACGACGACGCAGAACGTCGCGGTGTCGGCGGGCACGGTCCCGACGGCGTCGTTGACGTTTTCACCGGAATCGCCCGGCATCTTCCAGACCGTGAGCTTTACGGGTGAGGCGTCGCGCGTCGGTCAGGCCGGCCGGACGCTCGTCAGCCACGTGTGGCAGTTCGGCGACGGCACGAGCGCCACCGGCCTCCGCGTCTCGAAGTCGTACAACACGATCGGCACCTATACCGTGACGCTCACCGTCACCGACAGCGCCGGCGCGCAGGGCACGGCATCGGACGAGGTGACGGTAGTCACCGGCGTGACCGCGTCGTTCACGTCGAGCAACCCGACCGACGGGAGCCTCGCCGTGTTCTTCAACGCCGAGGCGTCCAGAGGGTCGAGCACCGGCTTCGGGACGCGCAACCCGATCTCGAAGTACATCTGGAACTGGGGCGACAGCACGAATGTTGAAGAGACGACGTCGCCGCGCATCTCACATACCTTCGGAGCGGCAACGGCCTACACGGTGACGCTGACCGTCGAAGACAGCGCTGGACGCCGTGAGACGACCAGCTCGTCGATCACGGTCGCCAACTGAGGCGCCGGCGGGCGTTACAATCGGCTCGTGGCGGCCGACACCGCACGACTCGAGGAACTGCGACGCCGGGTCCAGCAGGATCCGGCGTCGATTGCTTTTGCGCAGCTGGCGGAGGAGTACCGGCGCATCGGCCAGATGGACGAGTCGGTGCGCGTCTGCCGCGCCGGCCTGGCGCACCATCCCACCTACGTGTCCGCGCACGTGACGCTCGGCCGCGCGCTGATGGCGCTCGGCCAGGACGCGGAGGCGCGCGCCGAATTCGAATTCGTGCTGCGCGCCGCACCAGACAACCTGGTCGCGCGCAGATGCCTCGACGAGATCCGAGGACACCACGTCGATCCGGTGGTCGAGGAATTGGAAGGATGGCTCGCCGCCATCGTTGCGGACCGCGCGGCGCGCCCCTGATCTGATGCCCCTTCCGACAACAATCGACTTGGCGGCGCGCCAGCGGCGCATCCGCGACACGTTCGACGCACTGTCGCTCGACGCGCTCGTCGTCACGGCGCCCACGAACATCCGGTATCTGACGAACCATGTCGGGTCGGCCGGCGTGCTCGTGCTGACGCGCGACGCGTCGCACCTGCTCGTCGATTTCCGCTACAAGGAGGCAGTCGAACGCCTGCAGACGTCGCCGGCCGCCTGCCCGGATCTGCGGGTGTGGGACGTGCCGGCCAGCTACGACGAGGCGCTCCTGGCGTGCCTGCAGGCGATCGGCGCGACCGCCGTCGGCTTCGAGGCGGGGCACGTCACGGTCGCCACGCACGACTGGTGGGAGCGCAACGCGCACGCGCGGCAGCTCGGCATCACGCTCCGTGCAACCGACCGCGTCGTCGAAGAGGCGCGGATGGTCAAGGACAGTGCTGAGATCGCGGCGCTGCGCGAGGCGGCACGGCGCCTCGACGAGGTCGCGCAGGCGGCATTCGGCGCCGCGAGAGCGGGCGTGCGCGAGCGGCAGGTGGCGGCCGTGCTCGAGGCGGCGATGCGCGATGCGGGCTACGAGCGTCTGGCGTTCGACACGATCGTCGCGTCGGGTCCGCACGCGGCGTTGCCGCACTACCGCGCCGGCGATCGCCTCCTCGCGTCGGGCGACCTGGTGGTGCTGGACTTCGGCGGGGTCCTGGACGGATACTGCTGCGACTTGACCCGGACCGTCTCGATCGGGCCGCCCTCGTCCGAGGCCCGTCGACTTTACACTGCCGTGTACGACGCGCAGCAGGCGGCCCTCGCCGCTGTGCGTCCGGGCGTCGAGACATCCGCCGTGGATGCCGCGGCGCGCCAGGTCCTGGAGGATCGCGGCCTCGGCGCCGCGTTCGGCCACGGAACCGGACACGGCCTCGGACTCGACATTCACGAAGAGCCGCGGATCGCCCGGCCGCGCCCCGACGTTCCCTCGGTGCCGCTCGTGCCGGGGATGGTGTTCACCATCGAGCCGGGCGCGTATCTCGCGGGATTCGGCGGCGTGCGGATCGAGGACGACGTGCTCGTGACCGACGCGGGATGTGAGGTGCTGACCCGCGTGCCGCGCGAGCTGATGGCATTGTGACGCGCAGGCTGAAGCCTGCGCTCTACAGGTGATGGATTTCGACGAGATCACCAGGATTCTCGAGATGATGCGCGAGCACGAGCTGAGCGAGTTCGAGCTCGAACGCGACAACTTCAAGCTGCGGATCCGGAAGCACACCGGGCACGTCGCCGCGGCGCCGCACGCGCATGCGGCCGCGGTCCCAGGTGTCGCGCCGGCGGCGCCAGCAGCCGCGCCCGCACCGGGTCCGACGCTCACGCCCGCCGACGAGGATGTCGAACTGGTGATCATGAAGTCGCCGATCGTCGGCACGTTCTACCGCGCGTTGGAGCCCGGTGCGCGTCCGTTTGCCGAAGAGGGCGACCGTGTGAAGAAGGGGCAAGTGATCTGTATCATCGAGGCGATGAAGCTCATGAACGAGATCAACGCCGAAATCGACGGCGAGGTCGTGAAGGTGTACGTGGAGAACGGCCAGGCCGTCCAGTACGGCGAGCGGCTGTTCGCCATCCGGCCGAACCATGTTTAAGAAGATCCTCATCGCCAACCGCGGCGAGATCGCGCTGCGCGTGATCGTGGCGTGCCGGGAGCTCGGCATCCGCACGGTCGCGGTCTACTCGGAAGCCGACGAGAACTCGCTGCACGTCCGCTTCGCCGACGAGGACGTCTGCATCGGCCCGGCGCGCAGCGCCGACAGCTATCTGAACGTGCCGGCGATCATCAGCGCGGCGGAGATTACCGGCGCGGACGCCATCCATCCCGGCTACGGCTTCCTGTCGGAGAGCGCGTATCTGGCCGAGGTGTGCGAGGCGTGCCACATCCGCTTCATCGGCCCCGACCCGAACGTGATCAAGCTGATGGGCGACAAGGCGCGCGCGCGCCGCGCCATGAAGAAGGCGGGCGTGCCGCTGCTGCCCGGGAGTGACGGCCCGGTCGAGAGCGATGAGCGGGCGCTCAAGTGGGCCAAGGACATCGGCTACCCGGTCATCATCAAGGCCGTCGCGGGCGGCGGCGGCCGCGGCATGCGCGTCGTCCGGGGGAGCGCAGAGATGGGAGCGGCCCTGCGGACGGCGCAGCGCGAGGCGGAAGCGGCCTTCGGCGTCGGCGACGTCTACATCGAGCAGTATCTGGAGAACCCGCGCCACATCGAGTTCCAGGTGCTTGGCGACCACCACGGCAACCTCCTGCACCTGGGGGAGCGCGAGTGTTCGATTCAGCGCCGGCACCAGAAGCTCCTGGAGGAGTCGCCGTCGGTCGCGCTGACCGACAAGGTGCGCCGCAAGATGGGCGGGCTCGTCGTCGACGCCGCCCGCGCGGTCCAGTACACCAACGCGGGCACGTTCGAGTTCCTGATGGACGAGGAAGGGAAGTTCTACTTCATGGAGATGAACACGCGCCTCCAGGTGGAGCATCCGGTGACCGAGATGGTCACCGGGATCGATATCGTCAAGGAACAGATCCGGATTGCCGCCGGCGAGCGGCTCTCGTTCAAGCAGAGCGAGGTGACCTTCACCGGGCACTCGATCGAGTGCCGGATCAACGCCGAGGATCCCGAGACGTTCTCGCCGTCGCCCGGCGTCATCCATGCGTTCAGCGCGCCGGGCGGCCCGGGGGTGCGCGTCGACACGCTGGCGCACGCCGAGTGCACGGTCTCGCCGTACTACGATTCGCTCGTCGCCAAGCTCATCACGCACGGGCGCGACCGGCAGGAAGCGATCGCGCGCATGCGCCGCACGCTCGAGATGACCGTCATAGAGGGGATCAAGACGACCGTGCCGCTCCATCTGAAGATCCTGGCCGACCCCGACTTCGCGGCCGGGCGGCTCGGCACGGGCTTCATGGATCGCTACGCGGCGAAACCCAAGACAGGGATCCTGGCCGAAGCGGTGTAACCGCCGTTCTCCCTTCCACGTTCCGGGTTCCGAGTTCGTGCTCTGAGTTCCGTGTTCCCGCTCCACGCGATTATCGATGTCGACGCCGCGGCCGCCGCCGGCTGGGAGGTGGCGCGGCTGGCCCACGCATTTCTCGACGGCGGCGCGAAAGTCATCCAGTTGCGGGCCAAGCAGCTCCCGTCGGGATCCTTTCTCGCGCATGCCGACGATCTCGTCCGCGCGGCCGCGCCCTATGGCGCGTCGATCATCGTGAACGACCGCGCGGACCTGGCGCTCCTCGCGCGGGCGGCGGGTGTGCACGTCGGTCAGGAGGATCTGCCACCGGCGGCGGCGCGCCGGCTGCTGGGTCCGGACGCCATCATCGGATACTCAACGCACACCGTTGCGCAGATCGACGCGGCGGCCGGCGAGCCGGTCAGCTATATCGCCGTCGGGCCGGTGTTCGGCACACAGACGAAGGACACGGGGTACGACACGGTCGGGCTGGAGCTGGTGGCCGAGGCGGCGCGGCGGGCGCGCGGCAGGCCGGTTGTTGCGATCGGAGGCGTCACGCTCGAGCGCGCGCCGGAGGTGATCGCCGCCGGCGCGTCGAGCGTCGCGGTCATCACCGACCTGCTTGCCGGAGGCGACCCGCGCGCGCGCGTCGCCGCCTACTTGCATGCGCTCGCCGGACGACACGCTACGTGAGGAGCGTGATTCCCAGGAAGTCGATCCAGACGGAAGTTGTCAACGAGGGCGACGTCGCAGTCGACCATGGCGCTCGCGTGGCCGCCGCTCAGCGGCCTCCATGTCGATGCGCTCCATCTCCCGCCAACCCAGGTCGACCAAACGGCTGCCCGCCAGGCTCATGAAGGCGTCCAGGCGCTTGCTCCGGAGGTGGCTCTTCACGGCACG
>CAZGLC010000097.1:0-10484 GCA_964526235.1 uncultured Bifidobacteriaceae bacterium | reverse complement strand
CGGCACGGCCGTGTACCTCGCCGGAGAGAGCGCCGCCGCCGAGGCGCCACTCCAATGGATGGACCGGACCGGCACAGTGACGGCCCTGCGGGCAACGCCCGCCAATTGGACCAGTCCACAGTTCTCACCTGACGGCCGCCGGCTCGCCGTCGACATCGCCACCGCGCAGCCGGATCTGTTCGTGTACGAGTGGGCGCGCGACACGTTGCCCCGTGTGACGTTCGCTCCGAATAGTGACATCAAGCCGGTGTGGGCACCCGACGGCCGGCGGATCGCCTTCAGGTCCACCCGTGACAACTACGCCAATCTGTATTGGCAGCGCGCCGACGGCTCGGGCGACGTCCAGCGCTTGACGGAGGGTCAGAACAACCAGACCCCCTCGTCATGGCACCCGAGCGGGAAGTTCCTGGCGTTCTACGAGGCGCGGCCGCAAACGGGCTTCGATGTGATGCTGCTGCCGATGGAGGGAAACGAGGCGTCGGGATGGAAGCCGGGCAAGCCGACGGTGTTCCTGAGCACTCCGTTCAATGAAATGGAGCCGATGTTTTCGCCGGACGGGCGGTGGATCGCCTATCAGTCAAGTGAATCAGGGCGTTATGAAGTGTACGTGCGGCCGTTCCCTGGGCCAGGTGGTCGATGGCAAGTATCGAGCGAAGGCGGTCTGCTTCCGACTTGCGGCCGAGGGGGAGTCGTTCCAGGCCGACAGGCCGCGCGTGTGGTCCGAACGCCGATTCATGCTGAGGCCGGGGCTGCGGAGCTTCGACCTGCATCCGGACGGCGAGCGCTTCGTGCTGGCGGCTGCGCCTGAAAACGAGAGCGTCGTCAGGCAGGACAAGCTCGTCTTCATCTTCAACTTCTTCGACGAGCTCCGCCGCCTCGCGCCGGCGAACTGATTTAATTTAACAAGAGGTCCGCGGCGCTCAATCGTCGAAGCCGAGTGCGAACAGCAGCGCCGACTGCACGTCCCTCATCCGATGAGCCGGTAAGGCCGCAATCAGCGCGCCGATCCGGCCACGCGGGACGGTCTGAACGTGATCGAGATTGACGACGCTGTCCTGGTGGAGGCCGTTCTCGGATGTCACGGCGACCTCAGAGGGAATTCCGCGGGCGGTCGAGGTGATCGGCGCGACGGTCACTTCGCCGAGGACGTCGATGACCGAGTCCCGCGTCAGAATCAGGACGGGGCGTGTCTTGTCGGGGCGGCCGAACCGGTACCAGCGAATCTCGCCGCGACGCATCAGTCGGGCCAGACCTGTTCCTTGTGCCAGACGTCGAACTCGCCCCGCCGGACCGGTTTGCGGCGGTAGCCTTCGCGATGACGCCGTTCGAGCTCCTCGATCTGGAGCCGTTTCAGCGCGTCCGCGAGTGCGCGGCGGGCAAAAGTCGATCGGCTGATCCCGAGTCGCCGCGCGGCGCGGTCGACCGCCTTCACCAATTCTGGCTCGAGCGTCATCTGCACCGTCTGCACGTGGGCACCTCTAGCTTAGCTATGTTAATAGCTAGGATCCCAATCGTCAACGGCGCCGACGCGCGGAAGGGGGCCGGCGGGGCCATCACTGCGGGTAAATCGCACCGGCTATAATCGCGGCCGATGGATTCCAACCTGCTGAAGACGAAGTCGATCGAGCAGATGGTGGGCGACGTCGAGACCAGCGGCAAGGCGCTGCGCCGCACGCTCACCGCCATGGACCTGACGCTGCTCGGTATCGGGGCGATCATCGGCACGGGCATCTTCGTGCTGACCGGCACGGCGGCGGCCAATCAAGCCGGCCCCGCGATTGCGGTCTCCTACATGGTCGCGGGCCTCGCCTGCGCGTTTGCGGCACTCTGCTACGCCGAGTTCGCCGCGATGATTCCGATTGCCGGCTCCGCCTATACCTATGCCTACGCGACGCTCGGCGAGATCTTCGCCTGGATGATCGGCTGGGATCTGATCCTCGAGTACGCCGTCGGCTCGATGACGGTGGCGATCGGGTGGAGCGGCTACTTCCAGCGCATCCTCGCCGGGTTCGGCCTGGCGCTGCCGACCTGGATGACCGCGGCACCGGCGGCCGCGCCCGGCGCGGTGATCAACCTGCCGGCGATCATCATCGTCCTGCTCATCATGATCCTGCTGGTCGTCGGCATCCGCGAGAGCGCGCGCTTCAATGCGGTGATGGTCGCGATCAAGATTGTGGCGGTGCTGTTCTTCCTGGCAACCGGCGTCTGGTACGTGCGGCCCGAGAACTGGACGCCGTTCATGCCGTACGAGTGGTCCGGTGTCATGACCGGCGCCGCGGTGGTGTTTTTCGCGTATATCGGCTTCGATGCGGTCTCCACGACGGCCGAGGAGGCGAAGAACCCGCGGCGGGACCTGCCGATCGGGATCATTGCGTCGCTCGTGATCTGCACGATTCTCTACGTGGCCGTCGCGGCGGTGTTGACGGGCATCATCCCTGTCGTCCAGTACAGGCAGGACGCGCAGTTTCTCAACGCGCCGGTCGCCTACGCGCTCTCGGTGATCAACCTCGATTGGGCGGCCGGCCTCGTGTCGGCCGGTGCGGTCGCGGGGATCACGAGCGTGCTGCTCGTCATGCTGATGAGCCAGCCGCGCATTTTTTTCGCGATGAGCCGCGACGGTCTGCTGCCGCCCGGCGTCAGCAAGGTGCATCCGCGGTTCCAGACGCCCTACATCACGACCATCATCACCTGCGTCATCGTGGCGATTACCGCTGGGCTCGTGCCGATCCAGGTGGTGGGCGAGATGACCAGCATCGGCACCCTCTTCGCGTTCGTCGTCGTCTGCATGGCGGTGATCGTGCTCCGTGCGACCAGGCCCGACGCGCACCGGCCGTTCAGGGTGCCGGGCGGGTCGGTGATTCCGGTACTCGGCGTCCTGTCGTGCCTGTACCTGATGGTCAGCCTGTCGGTGATGACCTGGGTCCGCCTGCTCGCGTGGCTCGACCTCGGGATGCTGATCTACTGGTTCTACGGCCGCACGCACAGTCCGCTCGCCGACGCGCGGGAGCGGGCCGCGCGCAGCGGCGGCGAGGAGTTCGGCAACACGCTCAAGATCGCGGGCTACCTGCTGCTCTTCAACGGCGCCGCGATTCTGGTGCTGGCGCTGCTGACCGAGTGGGGCGTCACCAACGAGGTGCTGGCGCGCTGGAACGAGCTCGACGCGCTGACCAGCCGCGTGGGAATACGCGTGTCGCCGGAGGTTGCGGACCGGTTCTCGCTGAACATCATCGGCCTCGGCGCCCTGGTCGCCGCGATCGGCTTCGTTATCGCCCGCGCATCGCGAGGAAGACCGGCAGGCCCAGCAGCACGATGAGGAAGCCCGGCCACGTCGTGGCGGGCCGGTAGATCAGCAGCACGATCAGAATCGCCGCGGCGCCGGCGAGATACAGCGCCGGCAGCCACGGGTAGCCGACCGCCCGGTACGGCCGCGGGGCATCGGGGCGCGTGGCGCGGAGGCGGAAGACGCCGGCGATCGTCAGGATGTAGAAGAGCAGCGCGGCCGAGATCACATAGTCGAGCAGGTTGCCGTACAGATTGCCGTAGCGCCCCGTCGCCGCATCGTAGGTGCGCGGCAGCACGAGCACCGACGCCCAGATTCCCTGCAGCACGAGTCCCCACGCCGGCACCCGGGCGGCATTGAGCGCGCCGGCACGGGCAAAGAACAGCCGGTCGTGCGCCATCGCATAGTACGCGCGCGCGCCGGCCAGAATCAGGCCGTTGTTGCAGCCGAAGGTGGAGATCATGATCGCGACCGCCATCACCGAGACGGCCACGCCGGGAAAGATGGCGTCGAGCGCGGCGGTGGCGACGCGGTCTGCGGGCGCCTGCTGAATGGCCTCGAGCGGCAGCGTCACCAGGTAGGCGACGTTGGCCAGCACAAAGAGCGTGATGACGAGAATGGTCCCGAAGGCGAGCGAGAGCGGGATGTTGCGCTGCGGATCCCGGACTTCGCCGGCGGTGAAGGTGATGTTGTTCCAGGCGTCGGCCGAGAAGAGTGAGCCGGTCTGCGACACGCAGAGCGCGACGAAGACACCGTAGGCCGCCGCCGCCGAGACGCCAGGAGCGATCGCCTCGACGTTGCGCGGTTCCCAGAAATTGCCGAAGTTGGCGGCCACGTCGTCCGCGTTCCAGCCGAGGAGCAGACAGATGAGGATCAGCGCGATGAGCCCGCCGGTCTTCGTCGTCGTGAAGGTGTTCTGAATCAGCTTCCCGTACTTCAGGCCGCGCGTGTTGGTCCACGTCAGCAGCGCAATCAACAGGATGGCCACGAGCTGCACCGTCGAGAGCGAGATCGCGTAGCCGCTCGAGAGGTGTATCGGGGGCACCAGGTACTGCTCCTCGGCGATCCACGGCGCGAGCACGCCGGCAAAGCGGCCGAAGGCGACGGCGACCGCGGCGATCGTGCCGGTCTGGATCACCAGGAAGAGCGTCCAGCCGTAGAGGAAACCCCAGAGCGGCGAGTACGCCTCGCGCAGGTAGACGTACTGACCGCCTGCCCGCGGCATCATCGCCGCCAGCTCGCCATACGCGAGCGCGGCGGTGATGGTGAGCACCCCGGTGATGATCCACGCCGTGAGGAGCCAGCCGGGGCTTCCGAGCTGCCGCGCCATGGCGGCCGAGACGATGAAGATGCCCGACCCGATCATCGAGCCGGCGACGACCATCGTGGAGTCGTAGAGACCGAGCCCGCGCCGGAACTCCGTCTCGAGCGTGTCGGGTGCCCGCGTCATGCCGGACATTGTTGTTTATTTCTCCGTACGTAGGGCGGGTCTGCTCGTTCTCCGTACGTAGGGCGGTCTGCTCGGCGAAGACGACGGCAGACCCGCCGGATAGAATGACATCACATGACTGCGCGGCTGCTGGACGGCGAGGCGCTCGCCAGACAGATCCAACAGGAGCTCACCCCCCAGGTGGCGGACTTCACGCGGCGCCATGGGCGGCCGCCCGGCCTCGCCATCGTCCTTGTCGGCCAGAACCCCGCGTCGGAGGTCTACGTCCGCAACAAGATCAGAGCGGGCGGCGACGTGGGCTTCCGCGCCGATCTCGAGCGGCTGCCCGAGTCGGCGTTGCTCGCCGACGTGCTGGCGCTCGTCGAGCGGCTCAACGGGAGCGAGGCGCACGACGGGATCCTCGTGCAGTCGCCGCTGCCGAAGGCGCTCGGCTCCGACGCCGCGTCGCGCGTCTTCGATGCGGTCGCGCCGGCAAAGGACGTCGACGGCTTCACGCCTGTCAACGTCGGGCGGATGGTACAGGGCCGTCCTGCGCTCGTCGCCTGCACCCCGTCGGGGATCATCGAGCTGCTCGTCCGCGAAGGGATCGCGATCGCCGGCCGCCGCGCGTGCATCATCGGGCGCAGCGACATCGTCGGCAAGCCGATGGCGCTGCTGCTGCTGCAGCGCGACGCCACGGTGACCGTCTGCCACTCGAAGACGCCGGACCTGCCGGCCGTCTGCAGAGAGGCGGACATCCTCGTCGCTGCGGTCGGTCGAGCAGGGCTGGTGACGAAAGCGTTCGTGAAGCCCGGCGCCACCGTGGTCGACGTCGGCATGAACACGGTCACGGACCCTACCGTGGCCGCATCACTCTATCCCGATGGGCACCCGAAGCTTGCGCGGTTCCGCGAGCGCGGCGCGGTGCTCGTCGGCGACGTCCATCCCGACGTCGCGGAGGTGGCCGGCGCGCTCACGCCCGTGCCGGGCGGCGTCGGTCCGCTGACCGTCACCATGCTGATGCGGAACACGCTGAGGGCCGCGCGGGCGCGGCTCGAAGGTGGCTCGTAAACTGCGCCGGATCGCCCTGACCGGCGGGATTGCCACGGGCAAGAGCGACGTCCGCTCGCGGTTCGAGGCGCTCGGTGTCCCCACGATCGACTCCGACGTACTCGCGCGTGACGCCGTCGCGCCCGGCACGCCCGTCCTGGCAGCTGTCGTCAGCCGCTTCGGACCAGCAATCCTCACCGCAGACGGGGCGCTGGATCGTCAGAGACTCGGGACCATCGTGTTCGCCGATCCCGAGGCCCGGACCTTGCTCGAGGCGATCGTCCATCCCGAGGTCCGCCGCGCCACCGAACTGTGGTTTGCCTCGCTCGATCCCGCCCGCCACGCGTTCGCGATCGCGGACATTCCACTGCTGTACGAAGTAGGCCGCGACCGCGACTTCGATGCGGTCATCGTGGCGGCCTGCGATTCGGAAGCACAGCTGCGCCGGATGATGGAACGCGATGGCCTCTCGGAATCGGAGGCACGCCAGCGCCTGGCAGCGCAACTGCCGATCGAGGAGAAGGTCCGGCGGGCTGACTACGTCATTCGAACTGACGGCACGTTCGAGGCAACTGACCTGCAGGTGAGAGGTGTTTATGCGCGGCTGCTAGCTGGCAGCTGAACCGTTCTATGCCCCGACGTTCTGGAGCAGCCCGACAAGAGGTTTCCCAGATGCGGACGGGACGGCGGAGAGGCGGACGAGCCGCGGGGTATATTTTGCGAGGATCAGATCCTCGATCTGATCTCTGAGCGCGGATGGGTGGATCTGCGGCGCGGCATGTTCCTCCTTTCCAAAGAGGAGGTTCTTGGGCGCCCCAATGACCATGCCGGTCACGATGAGAACGACCAGAATGAACAGGCCGATCATGCACGAGAACCCCCACCATCGTTGATCGTCGCCTCGTTCGGCTACGGTGAGCACGAGGGCGAGCGAGCTCTCCACGATCAGCAGCGCCAGCACATAGAAGCCGAGAGGTGCCGCGATGAATTGGATGACCTGCGACCTGTCGTGTGAAGGCATGGCCTACCGCCCATCCGCGATCACTTCCGCCGCTACTGCCTCTTTGCTCGGCGCGACGCGCTCCTCCACGAACGTGTTCCATTCGTGGCACTGCGGGCACTGCCAGAGCGGCTCCGTGCTGCGGTAGCGGCAGCGGCGGCAGACGTGCGGGTCGAGATAGAAGACCGCCTCGCGCGCCAGGTCGACGTAGCGCCGGATGAGCGCCGCCTCGAAGCCGAGCGTCGCCAGGACCTCCCAGATCTCCTGGTGGATCGCGAGCGCGTGGGGATGATGGGGGAGCGCCTCGAGCAGATAGTCGAAGGCGACGCGGTGCTGGCCCGCCGCCGCGAGATGGCGGGCGAGTGCGAGCCGCGCCCGCCAGCCCTGTGGCTCCCGGTCGATGAGCCGGCGGCAGAGGTCCGTGAAGCGCTGGGGCGTCCCCAGGCGCCGGTAGGCGCCTTCGAGCCGTTCGAGCGCGAAGTGGGCGTGGTCGGGCAGCGCGCCTTCGAGCCGCTCCCACGCCTCGATCGCGCCCGCCAGATCGCCCTGCTGCTCGCGGACGTCGCCCAGATTCAGGTACGCCGGCACGGTGCGCGCGTCGACGTCGATGGCGTCGGTAAAGGCCCGCACGGCTGCTCCCATGTTGCCGGCGCGCTGGTGCGCCACGCCGATCTCGTTGCGGAGAAACCCGAGTATCTGCTGGTCGTCGGGCGAGCGCCCCGCGTCGATCTTCGCGATCTGCTCGCGCACGCGGAGCGCCTCGGTCCACTGGTGCTGATCCTCGTACAGCTTCTGAAGGTTGACGAGCGCGTAGCGGTTCCGCGAATCGAGCCGCAGCACCTCGTGGAACGTCTCGAGGGCCCGATCGACGAAGCCGCCGTGCCGGAAGTCGAGCCCGAGACAGAGGAGCACGTAGGCCTGCTCGAGCTTGGTGAGATCCGGCCGCTGGAGGAGCGCCTGGTGCACGTGGATGGCGCGGCCGACCTGTCCCTTCTCCCGGTACAGGTTGCCCAGGATCATCTGGATCTCGAGCGCGTCGGTGTCGGTGCTGGTGGCGTGCGTCAGCTCCTCGATCGCCTGGTCGACCTGGTTGTCGACGAGGAAATTGAGGCCGAGCATGTAGTGCGGCGTTTCACGGAGCCGCCGGCGATCGATCCAGCGGCCGTCGCGGAGCTTGTAGCGCTCCCACGCCTTGCCCACGGCGAGCCCCATGAGGAGCGCGACGAGCACGGCCAGCAGGTAGATCTGCGTCGTCATGCGTCACGTGCGCCCTCCGGGCGCGGCGCTCGGGGCCACGCGCTCGCGCGCGGCCGCATCGATGCGCTTGAGGCGGTCGATGAGCGGTTCGAGTCGGTCCAGGCGCAGGGCGTTGGCGGCATCGCTCTTCGCGCGCGACGGCTCCTCGTGGACCTCCAGGAACACCGCGTCCGCGCCGGCCGCCACGCCCGCTGAGGCCAGCGGCTCGATGTATTCCGCCAGTCCCGTCGTCACCCCGTCGCCGGCCCCCGGCTGCTGGAGGCTGTGCGTCACATCGAACACCACCGGATACCCGAGCGCCCGCAGCATCGGCAGCGCGCGCATGTCGACGACGAGGTCGTGGTAGCCGAAGCTGACGCCGCGCTCGGTGACGAGCACCGACCGGTTGCCTTCGGCGGTGACCTTCTCGACGGCGTGGCGCATGTCCCCGGGCGCCAGGAACTGCCCCTTCTTGATGTTGACCGCCTTCCCCGTGCGCGCCGCCGCCACGAGCAGGTCGGTCTGGCGGCACAGGAACGCTGGAATCTGGAGGACGTCGACGACCCTCGCCGCGGGCGCTGCATGCGACGGTTCGTGAATGTCGGTCAGCACCGGCAGGCCGGTCCGCTGGCGAACCTCGGCGAGGACTTTCAGCCCGGCGTCGAGACCGGGCCCGCGATAGGAAGTACGCGACGTGCGATTGGCCTTGTCGTAGGAAGCCTTGAAGATGACCGGCACGCCGGCGCGCCGGGCGATGTCGCGAATCGCCAGCGCGATGTCGAGCGCGTGCTGCGCGCTTTCGATGACGCAGGGGCCGGCAATGAACACGAGCGGGTGCCCGCCGCCGACGGTGAGCGCCCCGATCTGGACCGGAGTCACGCGGCCATTATAGTAGGCGGTAAGCAGTAGGCAGTAGGCAGTAGGCAGTAGGCAGTAGGCAGTAGACAGTAGACAGCGGGCAGTAAGAACGCTGCCTACTGCCTACTGCCTACTGCCTACTGCAGTCACTCCAACCGTCGCGAGCGTCTCCGTCTTGTGCCGGTGCGCGGCGTCCACGAAGCTCGCAAACAGCGGATGCGGCTTGATCGGCTTCGACTGGAACTCCGGGTGGAACTGCACCGCGAGGAACCAGGGGTGCGACGGCAGCTCGGCGATCTCGACGAACTTGCCGTCGGGCGACCGGCCCGACACGCGCATCCCCTTCGTCTGCAGCGTCGTCTCGTACACGCAATTGAACTCGTAGCGGTGCCGGTGGCGCTCGCGAATCGAGGAGGTCCCGTAGATGCGCTCGGCGAGCGAGCCGGGGGCCAGGTCGCACGCGTAGGCACCGAGGCGCATGGTGCCGCCGAGGTCGTCGACGCCAAGGAGATCGCGCAGCTTGTAGATCACCTTGTGGGTCGTGTTCTCTTCGACCTCGGTGGAGTCGGCCCCTTCGAGGCCGCAGACGTTGCGGGCGAATTCGACCGTTGCCCACTGGAATCCGTAGCAGATCCCGAAATACGGGATGCCGCGGTGGCGGGCGTACTCCGCGGCCTTCATCATGCCGCGCGTGCCGCGTGACCCGAAGCCGCCCGGCACGAGGATGCCGTGCGCGCCCTCGAGGAGCGCCGTGCCCGCTTCCTTTTCGAGCGCCTCGGCCTCCACCCAGTTCAGCCGCACCTTGAGCTGGTGCGCGAAGCCGCCGTGGAACACCGCCTCGTTCAGGCTTTTGTACGAGTCCTCGTACCCCGTGTACTTGCCGACGATGTGGATCGTCAGTTCGTCGACCGGGTTCTTGATGCGGTTGACGAGGTTCTGCCACGCCTCCGTGCGCGCTTCGGTCTGCGGGAGGCCGAGCAGCTTCAGGATACTGCGATCGAGCCCTTCGGCCGAGAGCACGAGCGGCACCTCGTAGATCGTCGAGACGTCCTTGGCGGTGATGACCGCCTCCTCGTTGACGTCGCAGAAGAGCGCGATCTTCCGCTTGATGTCGGCGTCGAGGAACCGATCGGTGCGGCAGAGCAGGATGTCGGGCTGGATGCCGATCGACCGGAGGTCGCGGACGCTGTGCTGGGTCGGCTTGGTCTTGAGCTCGCCGGCCGTGCCGATGAAGGGGACCAGCGTCAGGTGGATATAGATCGTGTTCTCGCGCCCGACGTCGAGCCGGAACTGCCGGATCGCCTCGAGGACCGGCATGCTCTCGATGTCGCCGACAGTGCCGCCGATCTCGACGATCATGACGTCGATATCGCGGGCCGTCGAGCGGATGGCGTCCTTGATTTCGTTGGTGATGTGCGGAATCACCTGCACGGTCCGGCCGAGATAGTCTCCGCGGCGCTCTTTCTGGATGACCGAGAGATAAATCTTGCCCGTCGTCCAGTTGCTGTTGCGGGTGGCCACCATGTTCGTGAACCGCTCGTAGTGGCCCAGATCGAGGTCCGTCTCCGCGCCGTCGTCGGTGACGTAGACCTCGCCGTGCTGGTACGGGCTCATCGTCCCCGGGTCCACGT